>NZ_CP019343.1:1916605-2236039 GCF_002117105.1 Oceanicoccus sagamiensis
TTATTTGAAGCCGTGGGTTTAAGCAGTGATGTGGTTAGCCTTTGCTTTAAAGGGGTTGCCAGCCGTATAGAAGGCAGCAGCTTTGATAACCTGCAAGATGAACAGGCGCAGCTAGCTAAAACGGCCTGGATTGCCCGTAAAGAAATTGATCAGGGTGGTTTACTGAAATATGTACACGGTAAGGAATACCATGCCTTTAACCCGGATGTTGTTCAAGGCTTGCAAGATGCTGTAGCCAGCGGTGATTACGCCAAGTGGAAAAAATACGCGGCACTCGTTAATGATCGCCCTGTAGCCTCATTGCGTGATTTGTTAGCCCTGAAAAAAGATAATAAACCGATTCCGTTAGATGAAGTGGAATCTATCGAAGATATTCTGCCGCGCTTTGATTCGGCGGGGATGTCATTAGGTGCATTAAGTCCTGAGGCGCATGAAGCCTTAGCGACAGCAATGAACCGCTTAGGGGGGCGTTCCAATTCCGGTGAGGGGGGTGAAGATCCTGCTCGCTATGGTACCGAGCGTACTTCAAAAATTAAGCAGGTGGCCTCAGGCCGCTTTGGTGTTACGCCACACTATTTGGTGAACGCTGAAGTTCTGCAGATTAAAGTGGCCCAGGGCGCCAAGCCCGGTGAAGGTGGTCAGTTACCTGGCGGCAAAGTGAATAAATTAATCGCCCGTCTGCGTTATGCAGTGCCCGGCGTTACCTTGATTTCACCACCACCGCATCACGATATTTATTCTATCGAAGATTTAGCCCAGCTAATTTATGACTTAAAGCAAGTGAACCCCGACGCACAAGTCTCGGTTAAATTAGTATCAGAACCCGGAGTAGGTACTATCGCAGCCGGTGTTGCAAAAGCCTACGCTGATCTGATTACTATCTCCGGTTATGACGGTGGTACAGCGGCAAGCCCGTTAACCTCTATCCGCTATGCCGGTTCTCCATGGGAGCTTGGTCTATCTGAAGCACAACAGGCTCTGCGTTCTAATGGCTTGCGTGGTTTGGTTAAAGTACAAACTGACGGTGGTTTAAAAACCGGTTTAGATGTTATTAAAGCCGCCATCCTCGGTGCAGAAAGTTTTGGTTTTGGTACCACGCCGATGGTTGCGCTGGGTTGTAAGTATCTACGTATCTGTCACTTAAATAACTGTGCTACAGGTGTTGCGACTCAAAATGATTATCTACGTGACGAGCACTTTATCGGCACCGTAGAAATGGTGATGAACTTCTTCCGCTTCCTGGCGATGGAAACCCGTGAGTGGATGGCGCAAATTGGTGTACGCTCCATTGAAGAATTAATTGGCCGTGCTGATTTACTGGAAGCCCTTGAAGGCTTTACTGAAAAACAGGGCAACCTGGACCTTGCACCGATTCTTTATAAAGACCCGGCAGCCGAAGGCCAGCCAGAGTTCTGTCGCGCTGAGTCTAATGATCCTTTTGATAAAGGTGAAAAAGCCGAAACCATGGTAGCAGGCACCATTGACGCTATCGAAAACAAAGCTGGCGGCGAATTTGATTTTGCGGTGACCAACTGTGACCGTTCTATCGGTGCACGTTTATCCGGCGAAATTGCCAAGCGCTATGGCAACCAGGGTATGGCTGATAGCCCAATTCAATTAAACCTGACGGGTACAGCCGGTCAAAGCTTCGGTGTATGGAATGCCGGTGGTTTGGATATGTATCTGGAAGGCGATGCCAACGATTACGTGGGTAAGGGTATGGCTGGCGGTAAGCTGGTTATCTACCCGCCTAAAGTCAGCGAGTTTGCTTCACAGGAAACGTCCATTATTGGTAACACCTGTTTATACGGAGCTACTGGTGGACAGTTGTTTGCAGCCGGTACTGCGGGTGAGCGTTTTGGTGTTCGTAACTCCGGCGCCTTTGCTGTGGTTGAAGGTGCAGGCGATCACTGCTGTGAATATATGACGGGCGGTAACATCACGGTGTTAGGTGATACCGGTGTTAACTTCGGTGCAGGTATGACCGGTGGTTTTGCCTATGTACTGGATCAAAGCAACCGTTTTGTAGATCGTTACAACAATGAGTTGGTAGAAATCCAACGCATCAATAGCGAATATTTAGAAGCCTACCGCAATCACTTGCGTAGCAATATTCAAACTTTTATTAATGAGACTGGTTCCCAATGGGGACAGCATATTCTCGATCACTGGGCTGATTTTGTCGGTAAGTTTTGGTTGGTTAAACCTAAAGCTGCCAGCGTAGATACGCTTTTAGACACCATCAAGCAACGCCCAGAGTAAGCGACGAGACTTTTTTATGGCTGAACGTTTAAGTAATAACTTCCAATTTGTTGAGGTCGATCGTAAAGATCCGGCGAAGAAATCTATGCATGCTCGCACTGCTGAGTATGTAGAGATTTACGAACCTTACCAAAAAGAAGAAGTACAACATCAGGCACACCGCTGTTTAGAGTGTGGTAACCCTTACTGTGAGTGGAAATGCCCAGTACATAACTTTATTCCTAACTGGTTAAAGTTGGTGTCTGAAGGCAATCTGTTTGAAGCGGCTGAATTGTCCCATCAAACTAACACTCTACCTGAGGTATGTGGTCGAGTGTGTCCACAGGATCGTTTATGTGAAGGGGCTTGTACTCTTAATGACGGTTTTGGTGCGGTGACCATTGGCTCCACTGAAAAATATATTACCGATACGGCATTGGCTATGGGCTGGCGCCCGGATATGTCCAAACGTGTTTGGACTGACAAAAAAGTTGCTGTTATTGGTGCAGGCCCTGCAGGTTTAGGTTGTGCGGATGTTTTAGTGCGCGCTGGTGTTAAGCCAGTAGTTTTTGATTCTTACCCTGAGATTGGTGGCTTATTAACTTTCGGTATCCCCGAATTTAAATTAGAAAAAACCGTACTGTCTCGTCGTCGCGAAGTGTTCGAAGAGATGGGAATTGAGTTCCGCCTAAATACTGAAGTCGGTAAAGACGTTAGCATGCAATCGCTAATGGATGAGTACGATGCCGTCTTTATGGGTATGGGGACTTACAAATATATGAAAGGTGGTTTCCCCGGTGAAGACCTTGATGGTGTTTACGATGCACTGCCTTTCCTGGTCTCTAGCGTTAACCGCAACCTGGGTTTTGAAAAAGACCCTGCGGACTATATTAGTGTTAAAGGTAAAAAGGTGGTTGTTCTTGGTGGTGGTGATACTGCGATGGACTGTAACCGGACTTCCATTCGCCAGGCGGCTAGCAATGTAATTTGTGCGTACCGTCGTGATGAAGAGAATATGCCCGGTTCTCGCCGTGAAGTTGCCAATGCGAAAGAAGAGGGTGTTGAATTCTTATTCAATCGCCAGCCTATCGCGATTGTTGGCAACGGCAAAGTTGAAGGCATTAAAATGGTCACCACACAGTTGGGTGAGCCTGATGAAAATGGCCGTCGCCGCCCTGAGCCGATTGCTGGCAGTGAAGAAATTGTCGATGCTGATGTGGTTCTGGTCGCCTTTGGTTTCCAGCCTAATCCACCAGAGTGGCTAAAAGACTTTGATGTCACCACCAATGACTGGGACGGTGTTGTTGCTGAAGAAGAGCAAACCTACAAATTCCAGACAGCCAACCCAAAAATCTTTGCTGGTGGTGATATGGTGCGTGGTTCTGATCTGGTAGTGACGGCTATCTGGGAAGGTCGCCAGGCTGCTGAAGGTATTTTGGATTATTTAGACGTATAATCCGGGTGTGTTGGTGGATTATAATCCACCCTACGAAGGCACGGTTCTCGTGCCTTTTTTGTGTTTCTACAGGTAAAACAATATGTCCGAGTTAAAAAACGATCGCTTTCTACGTGCTTTATTAAAACAGCCCGTCGACTTCACGCCTGTCTGGATGATGCGCCAGGCAGGTCGTTATTTGCCGGAGTACCGCGCCAGCCGTGCCAAGGCCGGTGACTTTATGTCACTGTGTATGAATCCTGAGTTTGCCTGTGAAGTGACCATGCAGCCCCTGGATCGTTACCCTTCATTAGATGCGGCGATTTTATTCTCTGATATTCTAACCATTCCCGATGCCATGGGTTTGGGTTTATATTTTGAAACTGGCGAAGGTCCACGTTTTAAAAAGACCGTAAGAACCGCAGCAGAGGTCGAGGCTTTACCGATTCCTGATGCAGAAAAAGATTTGGGTTATGTGATGGATGCCGTTAGCACCATTCGCAAAGAACTTAATGGCCGTGTACCACTGATCGGCTTCTCCGGCAGCCCATGGACCCTGGCCACTTATATGGTAGAAGGCGGCTCATCTAAAGATCATCGTTTAGCCAAGGCTTTAGCTTTTAACGAACCGCACACCATGCATGCCCTGTTAGATAAATTAGCCCAGAGCGTAACCACTTACCTTAATGGCCAAATTAAAGCGGGCGCACAGGCCGTACAAATTTTTGATACCTGGGGTGGGGCGCTAAGCCACAATGCTTATAAAGAGTTTTCTCTGAACTATATGCAGAAAATCGTTAATGGTTTAATCCGTGAAAATGAAGGCCGTGAAGTCCCGGTGATTTTGTTTACCAAAAACGGCGGCCAATGGTTAGAAACTATGGCGGATACCGGCGCTACCGCTTTAGGTTTGGATTGGACAACGGATATTGGCAATGCCCGCCAGCGGGTAGGGGATAAGGTAGCCTTGCAAGGCAATATGGATCCCACCATGCTCTATGCATCGCCTGATCGTATTAGGGAAGAAGTTAAAACTATTCTTGCGGGTTTTGGTAATGGCAGTGGCCATATCTTTAACCTGGGCCATGGCATTACGCCTGAAGTGGACCCGGAACACGCCCGAGCCTTTATTGAATCCGTTCATGAACTGTCCGCGCCATACCACAAGTAGGGTGGATTAAAATCCACCGATGAGTGTTACGCAATGTGGTGGATTATAATCCACCCTACGGAGCTGAGCCTGGCGGGTAATTGCCAAAGATCTCAGCCACCGCTGCATCAATCACCGCGGTAATTTCTTCTGGCGACTCTTCAGAAATTTTAATAATCTTGCTGCCGCGCCACTTTAGCTTTTTATCAGCAGGGTCCACCAGGTCAATCACCAGATTGGCTTCCTTCACCACCGATTTATCACCAATGGGAAAACTCAACGACAGCCCCATTGCAGAGTTGCCACCACTGCTGCCACCAAAGCCTACGCTACCACTGGATTTTGGCGGCTCCTGCCGGGTATGTGTAGTCACTTGATAGCGCACCAGCACATCCGGCTTGCTGTCCGCCTCATTAAAGCCGGCACTAAATAATTCTGTCTTTAAAGCTTCTTGAACACGCTGGGCGATCAGCGGGTCAAAACCTTCCTCCACCTTGCTGTCCGCTGCCAGCCAGTCATAGGCCCTGAAAGCAGAAAAATCCGTCTCAGTATCATAATCCACCATCACATTACTGACAGGTGTACAGGCCGCCAGAACAAAGCCGATCAGCACAATCAACAGGCGTTGGGCGGAACATAGTGGGTGCATAGCAATCTCTCGGTCTTATTGGGGTAGGGGTCAATATAGGCGATTACACCATTGGCGGCAAATACTGCGGCGGGCTTCTTTATAGCTAAAAGGTATCACTATGATAATAACAATCAATTTTCCTAATCAGGATGCTTGGGCGATACTAGCGCCATCATTTGAAGAGGAGCAGCATCATGCAAAGATTCACTATATTCGGAAAAGAAAGCTGTGGTTTCTGTCGTCGGGCCAAAGAGCTCTGTGAGATTAAAGGGTTGGAATACCGCTATGTCGATATCGAGAAAGAGGGTATCGGTCAGGCTGACCTCGAGAAAACCGTTGGCGGCCCTGTGACCACCGTGCCACAGATCTTCCATGGCCAGAGCCATATCGGAGGCTTTGACGCTCTGGAACGTTTCTTATCAGAACACGCTGCCTAATTCCTCCATTTTTGCCATTCCCGCCTACGCGGGAATTAGCCCGTAGGGTGGATTATAATCCACCGGTTATGACTGCTTCTGGCTGGGTTTGGTGGATTATAATCCACCCTACAGTGTTCGGTCGTTGGTTGAGCGGGTAGGCGGGAATGATGGTTATTCTTCTATTTAGCTAAAAGAAAAATTGTTGTTTACCCATGACCCCTATAAAATTTAGTGAGTTACACCTTCACTATTTTTTACAGTCACTGGATAACACCGATGCAAAAACTTGTAACTCTTATTGCACTAGCCCTAATCACCACAGCCTGCGCGACTTCCCCAACCGGCCGTTCACAACTGCTACTGATGCCTGAAAGCGAAATGGACCAAATGGGTGTCGCTGCTTTTACTGAAATGAAAACTACTATCGACGTCGAAAAAGCCGCTGCTACCAACCAATATGTTGACTGTGTTGCCAATGCGGTTATCGCAGTCCTTCCCAGTGATCAACAACGCAACTGGGAAGTCGTCGTCTTTAAAGATAACAGCGCCAATGCCTTCGCTTTACCCGGTAATAAAATCGGTGTGCATACCGGCATCCTAAAAGTCGCCAGTGACCAAGGCCAATTAGCTGCAATTATTGGCCATGAGATAGGGCATGTGCTGGCCCAACATGGTAACGAGCGGATGTCGATTGAATATGCCTCGCAAACTAGCCAGCAATTATTAGGCGCGGTGATGGAGGGAACACAAGAGGGCGCCATGGTGATGGCGGCTATGGGGGTTGGCGCGCAGTATGGGGTGGCACTGCCTTATAGTCGCTCACATGAAACTGAAGCGGATTTAATGGGGTTAAGGTTAATGGCAAAGGCGGGTTTTGATCCTCGCGCCAGTGTAACCCTTTGGCATAATATGGCTGCCAACGCCAATGGCGCGCCGCCGGAGTTTATGTCGACGCATCCCTCTAGTCAAAGTCGTATAAAAGGTTTGCAAGCTAATATGAAAGAAGCGCTTGATCTATATAGTGCGGCGGGCAAGCAAGGCAAAAAGCCCCGCTGTCAATAATCCCTATTTATCGCAATCCATATCACAAGTAATCTCGTGATTCATTTCCAGTGCCGGTTGATCTGAGGTTGGGCGACCAATCTCTTTTGCTGGCACACCTACTACCGTGGTGTGGGCTTCAACATCTTGCAACACCACACTGCCAGCACCCACCTTAACGCCATTGCCAATCTTGATATTGCCCAGAATTTTTGCACCTGCACTGATTAAAACACCGTCGCCAACTTTAGGGTGACGGTCACCTTCTTCTTTACCGGTGCCGCCCAGTGTTACCGATTGTAAAATAGACACGTTATTGCCCACCACTGCGGTTTCACCGATAACCACACCCGTACCGTGGTCCATCAAAATACCGTGGCCAATTTTGGCGGCGGGGTGAATATCCACCCCAAATTCTGTAGAGACACAGTTTTGTAAAAACAACGCCAGCTCTTCGCGGCCCTGAGTCCATAACCAGTGGCCTACACGGTAAGCCTGCAAAGCGTGAAAACCTTTAAAATATAAAAACGGAATCGAATAACTATTACAGGCCGAGTCCCGCTCCAGCACTGCGCGCAAATCACAGCGAATGGCTTTGCCGATGGAGGGGTCTTCTTTTAAGGCTTGCTCAATCACTTCACGCAGCAATAGAGCCGATGCGGTAGGGCTATCCAACTTATGCGCCAGATGAAAACTCAGGGCGCATTCCAGCGACTGGTGATTAAGAATTGTCGAGTGCAAAAAGCTGGTGAGTACCGGCTCTTTACTCAGCGTCTTCTCAGTTTCCTCGCGGATAGCGAGCCAAATAGTGTCGTTGTCACCGGTAATAGAAATCGGTTGTGTAGCCATGACGAGCGTCCGTATATCAATAAATTATTGCTAGTGCTTAATTGTGGGGGCTGATTACCCCGTAATCAACCCGTAATCCCCCCGTAGGGTGGATTATAATCCACCAAAACCCCGGTCAAGATCACAAATACAACGCCATAGCACCTGCCCAGACTCACCATATTTACGCTCAAAGGGCGTAATCACGGGCTCCGGCGTAAAAGGCTTGGACTTTGCGCTAAAGCCCGCTATCTCCAGGGCTGCGGCAAATTCCTGTACATAGACGGGCCAATTACTGCGAAGTTCCACCTCGCCCTTTAAAGCCAGTAGGCTGGGGAAGAGGGGGGAGCCATGCACCCGACGCTTGAGTTGGGAGGATTTGGGCCATGGGTTGGGGTAAAACACGCAATGCCTGGCCAGTTGCCAGTTAGCATCCACCGCCAGCCGCCAAAAATCATCCACATCCGCCCGCAGCAGCAGGTAATTATCGACGCCGGATTGGCGGTAGTGTTCATCGTGCTTGGCGAGCCTGACCACGGACTTATCAATACCAATCACCAATGCCTCGGGATACTGTCTGGCAAGATTTACCGTGCTTTCACCCACTCCGCAATAGGAGTCGAGAATAAGGTTGCCTTGATATTGGCTTGCCCGCTGCTCAGCCTGCTCAAAGACCTCAAGACTATAGTCGGGGTAAGGGCGGCGAAAACGCGAGTTTAAATGGCGGCGCACTACCGGCTCCAGGCTGTCGTGGATACCGGCTTGGTTGCTGGTGATAATGCGGGAGTTGGGCACAGTGATATTCGCTGGTAAATGGGTCGGTGATTATAGCAGGGATAAGCCTTCAGTGATTGCGAATCCATAACGGTGCTGGCAGACTGTTTTTAGCCAACCGCAATGGAACCATCATGAGACAAGATCGTCGCCCTTATTGGGTTAAAAAAAATTACCTAAGCTTTCGCCGCTGGTACGCCAACCATTTCTTGCGTCCCGCCTGTGATGAGCTGGGTGATCACCACACCATTATGAAACCCTGGTATGTCGATATTTCCGGCCCGAATATTTCTATTGGCCAATGCGCCACCATAATTGGTGAGCCCAGTGACCGGGTGAAATTGGGTGTTTGGGGGCGTGAGCCTGACCAGGGTGAATTGCGTATTGGAGATTATGTGCTGATTAGCCCGGGTTGCCGAATTTCTGCGGGCGATAAAATTATTATTGGAGACAGTGTGATGATGGCCAACGGTGTTTATATTACCGATTCTGATTGGCATGGTGTTTATGATCGCGCGCACCGTACAGATGAAATAGCACCGGTGGTGATTAAAGATAATGTTTGGTTGGGTGATGGCAGTAAGGTGTTAAAGGGTGTGACCATTGGTGAGAATAGTATTGTGGCGGCGGGGGCGGTGGTCACTAAGAATGTTGCAGCGAATGTAGTGGTGGCGGGTAATCCGGCTAAGGTGGTAAAGGAGTTAGATACGGAAAGGGAGATGGTTACGCGCAAGGAGTATTTTGCTGACCCGCTTGGTCAGGAGCGATTTTTTGATGCGGTGGATCAGGCGGTGCTAAAAGAAAATACATGGTTGAATTGGTTACGTGCTGTAATCTCCCCCAACAAACATGATTAGTAGGGTGGATTATAATCCACCAGTTATGACTGCTTCGTGCAAGGCTTGGTGGATTATAATCCACCCTACTATGTTTTGCCGTTAGTTGAGTCTTGAAGCCTCTTATTGGCTTAAAACGCCTACCCGATAATACGCTTTAGCTGATTTAAGGTATTTGTACCGTACAGCAATGTGCCTTCGAGGGAATGACGGTTAGGTATATGTTCGGTTTAGAAGAGTTGCAAAGCCGGCTCATTAATCAAAGCAAACTGCTCTCTCAACTCCAATATATGATCCGACCAATACCGCGCCGTATTAAACCAGGGGAAATTATGCGGGAACGCCGGATCTTCCCAGCGCCTTGCCAGCCAGGCACTGTAATGAATAATCCTTAACGTCCTAAGTGCCTCAATCAAATGCAATTGCCGAGGGTCAAAATCAAAAAATTCATTATACCCTTCTACCAATTCACTGATCTGTGCCGTTTGATTGGGCCTATCCCCAGACATAAACATCCACAAGTCCTGAATAGCCGGTGCCATCCGGCTATCATCCAAATCCACAAAGTGGGGCGACTCGCCGCGCCATAGAATATTGCCTGAATGGCAATCGCCGTGAACACGTATATTAGTAAAGGTAGTTTGGGCAAATTGTTCTTTAATGGTTTTTAGTAGATCTTCGCATAGGCTGACATAGGCGGTGCGTAAATCGTTGGGAATAAAGTGTTCGCTAATGAGTTGAAAGCTATTTTCACCAAAGGATTGGATGTCCAGTGTAGGGCGGTGCTGAAAGTCCTTCATGGCACCAATGGCATGAATTCTTCCCGTTAGTCGGCCAAGAATTAGTAGGTTATCTAAATCATCCAGCTCCGGGGCATGGCCGCCTTTGCGTTGGTAAACAGAAAATTGATAGCCGTCATAATCGAGCAAGGTTTTACCGTCTTCATTTTTTAACGGCGGCACGACAGGAATCTCAGCATCAAAGAGTTCATAGCTAAACTCATGCTCTTCTAATATCTGTGCTTCAGTCCAGCGCTCCGGGCGGTAGAATTTAACAATCACCGGGTCGCCTTCATCCATGCCTACTTGATACACACGGTTTTCATAACTGTTTAACGGAAAAATCCGTAAGTCGGTTAAGCGACCTGTGCTTTCTACGGCATCAATCACTAATTCCGGTGTTAGTCTGTCGTAGGGGTGGGGGTTAGGCATTAGTGTTCTCGTTGATCGCTAAGTAGCGCGACGGTTTTGATTTGAGCATAGACTTGTTGGCCAACGCTAAGTTCCAATCGGGTGACGGATTTATGGGTGAGCCGCACAAGAATAAATTGGTGGGCTACCGCGAGTTTAATCAGCACTCTGGCGCTGCTATCGCTTTGTTCAATCTCGGTGATGGTGGCGGGTAGTATATTGAGAATACTGCTGTGTTCGGCACGCTCCAGATTAATGCTGACATCTCTGGCGGGAATGCGAATACGCACAGGCTCATCTTCTCGGCCTTCAATAGCGGTAATCCATAAAGACAAATGGTTATCGATTAATAATTCCGTTAGGTGGTTTTTCCTGTCGTGCTGTTCAATGGTGGCATTAATAATACTGGCCGCATTTTCTTCATGGCTCAGTGGTAAATCAATACGGTGGCTAAGTTCCAGCAAGGGGCCTTGGGCAATAAGTTGGCCTTTATCAATCAGTAATAACTGATCGGCTAATTGGCTGACTTCTTCAAAGTCATGACTGACATAAATAATGGGTGTTGCCATGTTGGCTTGCAGGGCTTGCAGGTGTTTAATAATACGCTGCTTGCTGGCGCCGTCGAGGGAGGCCAGAGGTTCGTCCATTAAAATTAATTCTGGGCTGCTTAGCAGCGCTCTGGCAATGGCAACCCGTTGTTGTTCGCCGCCAGATAGCTGGTCGGGAAATTGTTTTATCAGTTTGCCAATTTCTAACCAGTCACACACATCCTGCAAACTGGGGCCTTCGGGGTTAAAACGGCGCTGGTAGGCATAACGAAGATTGCCTTCAACACTTAAATGAGGAAAAAGTCGGGGTTCCTGAAATACATAAGCGATATGGCGTTGCTGTGGGGGCAGCGCGCTGTCGTTATCCTGCCATACGGTTCCGTTAAAACTTAACTGCCCTTGGGTTTCCGGTTCCAGCCCTGCCAACCAGCGTAGTAAAGTGGTTTTACCCGCACCGCTGGGGCCATAGATAGCTGTAAAGCCTTTGGCTTCCAAGGTGGTATCAATCGCCAGTGAAAAGTTGTCGCGCTCCAGATTAAGCTTAATGGTTAGGCTCATAACAAGCCTGCCTTGCTCGACTTAGCATCGCCGCGTTTTAAGCTATAAATAAAACCTAGTAACAGCAAAGAAAAAATCACTAGCCCACCCGCTAACCAATGGGCTTCGCTGTACTGTAGGTTTTCTACTTTGTCATAGAGGCTAATGGACAGTACCTGAGTCTCACCCGGAATGTTGCCGCCGATCATTAACACTACGCCAAACTCACCAATCGTATGGGCAAAACCTAAACTGGCGGCGGTAATAAAGCTGCGCTTGCATAATGGAAGCACTAGCGAAATAAATTGGTCGTTAAAAGAGGCCCCCATAGTGGCAGCGGCTTCAAATAATTTTTTGGGTAATTGCTCAAAACTGGTTTGCAGCGGTTGCACCACAAAGGGTAGCGAATATAGTACCGAGCCAATCACCAAAGCACTAAAACTAAAAGCCAAGGGCTTACCCGTAGCCCCTAACCAAAATTGACCAAAGGGGCTGGTGGGAGAAAAGGCCAGTAATAAATAAAAACCCAATACGGTAGGAGGTAATACCAAGGGCAGCGCAACAATTGCTTCAAACAGCGCTTTGCCTCGGTTGCGGGTATGGGCCAGCCACCAGGCTAAGGGTGTGCCCAGTACTAACAATATCACCGTGGTGACTGCCGCCAGCTTGAGGGTCAGCACTATAGCAGTCAGGTCTTGCTCTGGCAGCATAGGGGGTCTCGTTAAATCTCGTAACCTTGTTGGCGGATAATTTGTTTAGCAGGCTCCGACTTTAAAAACGCTAAAAAGCTGATGGCGGCCTGATTATTTTCGCCTGATTGTAACAGGATCATTTGCTGGCGTATCGGTTGATACCAGGGTTGTGGGATCGGCCAATAGGCAATAGCGGGTGTGAGGTGTTTTACTTGTGATAGTGCGGCTAGCCCAATGGGAGCATTGCCGGTGGCAACAAACTGAAAGGTCTGCCCTATATTGCTGCCTTTTACTAAAGAGGCTTGGCTGCTTTGCCACCGTTTAAGGTATTGCAATGTCTCTTTGGCGGCAACGCCGTAGGGGGCAAGGTCCGGGTTGGCGATCGCCACTTTTTGTTGTGCTTTAACAGTCGCGTCAAGCGTGGCTAACAAGCCTTGTTGGCTGTCGATTATTTGTCCGCTGGTGACTGCCACTAGTCGGCCTATAGCATAAGTGCTTCTCGAGTTAGCTGCCCCCAGTGCTCGCTGTTCCAGTGTTGTCGGGTAGCGACTATCTGCCGATAAAAACATGTCAAAGGGGGCGCCATAAATAATCTGGTTAAACAAAGTCCCACTGGAAGCATAGCTGTAGCGCAACTGGTGTTCGGGGTATTGTTTTTGGAAGGCGGCATTCAGCTTGGCGATAGCCCCTTTAAAATTGGTGGCAACAGCAACGGTGGCGGTATCCGCAAACAAGGTGTTGCACAGGCAAAGCGCAAAGCCAATAAAATATAATCGTGGTCGCATAGTGTTGGGGGCAGTGGATATCAGTGTTGATCTTAGCACTGTTTGATCGCTGGTATCGCCATAGCTTTGCTGCTAATTTAGGTTTTATGTCTGGCTGATAACAATAAACCGAGAAGTCGTTATTCCATGTTAAGGATTACACACTGTTTGCCACTGCTGGCGCTGTTAATACTTTGGCTGCCACTATTACCTCACGCTGGGGCTGAAGCTCTGCTAATCAGAAATGTACAAATGATTAATCAGGGCGAGGAACAGCGCCCGTTGGTTAGCATTGTTATTAAGGATAACAAGCTGGATTTGGTGTCTGAAGATACCATTCCTATTGATCAGGTAGACCGCGCCTACGATGCCGCCGGTGGCACGCTGCTGGGCAATCTTGAGCCGGGCCAGCCCGCCAGCTTCCTGATTCTTGCTAATAACTCCATGGATGATATTGAAAAACTGATGGATACCAAGCGCTATGCACGGTTTGCCATCTATGAGGGGGAGCTGCTAAAAAACTTTTTCCGTCGCATTACCGTGGAAACAGCCGAAGGGCAGGCCGCTGCCAAGCAGGGTTGGTTGGCCTATGCCGCCCCACCCATTGCTGTACCCCTTAACTACCGCGATAGCACTCGCTGGAATAAATATGAAGGTGAGTGGGTGTCTGGCCTATTTGCTGGCGCGATTATGCTGGACCGGCAACGCTGGCTGGACCAGGACCGCAGCAGTGAGCGTCAGGTGGGTGACCTGACCCAAGAGTATGAGGGTGGTGAAATCCGAGGTTTGCGTTTTGGTGGTGTAGGTACCCTAAATTTTGCCAAGCCCTGGGTTTGGACTGCCTTTGCCGCTACTCATGCCTTTGATAGCGGTTTTGATGCTACCGATGATGATGATTTTACTCTCTATGATTTACGTCTGGATATTCCCTTATGGGAAAAAGCCAGCTTTAGTATTGGCAAGCAAAAAGAGCCTATCTCCATGGAGCGGATTATGTCGCTAACCCAATCGCCCATGCAGGAACGGGCGGCGGTTTCCGATGCGCTATTACCGGCCCGGAATGTTGGGATGGTGGTAGCCAGTAATTTTTTGGGTGACCGGATGACGTTAGCGGGAGGTGTCTTTAATAATTGGCTGGATAAGGATCAGCCCAATTCACTGGGGGATAATGCCACGCAATATATTGGCCGGCTTACCTGGTTGCCCATAGAGTCCAAACAGCAAAGTACCACCATGCACCTCGCTATGGCCATGCGTCACTCCAACGGCAAGGAAGGCTTGTTTGCCGCCACCGACCCGGAATTTAATAATGCCCCGGATTTTGTCGATACCGGCATTTTCACCACCGACGAATTTACCACCTATCAGGCCGAGGCCTCTCTACGCTCAGGCCCTTTTTGGCTGCATGGTGAATATACCCGCACCGAGGCTGATACTGGCCCGGGGGATAATGAATATGACCTTGATGGCTTCCACCTAACCGGCTCCTGGATCGTGACTGGCGAGATGCGCCCTTATAATTATCAGGCTGGGATTTTTGGTGGCGTGCCGATTGCCAAATCAGTAGAACAAAATGGCTGGGGGGCATTGGAATTAAGTCTTCGTTATAGTGAGTTGGATTTGAGTGAGTACCCAACGGATAGCGGCAAGATGGATATCTGGTCAGCGGGGGCTAATTGGATGTTAACGCCCTATATGTATTTCACTTTGAACTACCGCTATATCACCTTGGACCGCTATGGTGAGGAAGGCGATACCCATGGTCTTAATACCCGCTTAGTATTGTTGTTGGAGTAGGGTTATGGTGTTCTGGCCAGCACCCATATATGTACCTCGCCAGCCCCTGCCTCCAAAAGCACCTTGCTGACCTCGGTGGCCGTTGCTCCTGTTGTCATCACATCATCTACCACCGCAACACATTGCCCTGCTAAATTCTGGGTCGCTTCGAAAGCACCCCTCAGGTTTTGCCTTCGCTGCTGCGCATCAAGTTGCTGCTGAGGTGGGGTAAATTGGCTGCGTTGTAGCAATGGTAGCGTGGGGATATCCATCCCTTTTGCCAGGTAAGTCGCTATCTGTTCGCTCTGGTTAAAGCCGCGTTTTAGCCGCCTTCGCCAGTGCAGGGGTATCGGGGTGATGATATCGGGAAATTCGTAAGTGTAAGCACTAACAAACCCATTAAGCCCTGTTAGGCTGAGTACTTTGCCATAACTAAGCTGCCTGTTGTACTTAAATCCCGCAATTAACTCGGCTACAGGGTACTGATACAGATAGATAGCCACAGTCCTCTGAAAAGGAGGCGGCATAAGCTGGCAGTGGCCGCACAGGGTTTGCTCAGGGCTTGGCAGGGGCAGGGCGCAATGCTGGCAATGGTGCCCCAGCCTTGGCAGGTCGACCTCGCAATCGTGGCAGATATCCAGCCCGGGCTGGCCAATATCACCGCAGAGAATACAGCGTCCAGTGACCTTAAAACCCCGGCAGGCCTTAAAAAACGGACGTGCTAGCTGGAAAAAGCAGTTAACCATAACTATCCTTGTAGGTTGACAGGTGGGCGATAATCCTTATCATTGGCGCCCACTTTAGGGGATATTAGATCCCGATTCCAGCCATCCATTATATTTGCAGGAACACCCTATGACCGCCGCTAATAGCCTGGTTCGCCACGATTGGACCCCACAGGAAGTTCAGTCCCTGTTTGAGCTGCCCTTTAACGATTTGCTATTTAAAGCCCAGTCGGTTCACCGCCAGTACTTTAACCCTAACGAGGTGCAGGTGAGCACGCTGTTGTCGATCAAAACCGGTGCCTGTCCTGAAGACTGCAAATACTGCCCCCAGAGCAATCGCTACGATACCGGCCTGGAAAAAGAAAAATTAATGGAAGTAGAGAAGGTCTTGCAAGAAGCGGCAGAAGCCAAAGCCACTGGCGCTACTCGCTTCTGTATGGGGGCCGCCTGGCGCTCACCTAAAGCCAAAGATATGCCCTATGTCACCGCCATGGTTAAAGGCGTGAAGGAAATGGGTTTGGAAAGCTGTATGACATTGGGTATGTTAACGGCGGATCAAGCCGCTGAATTGTCGGAAGCGGGCCTTGATTATTACAACCACAATTTAGATACCTCACCGGAGTTTTACGGTGAAGTGATTACCACGCGGACGTATTCAGACCGTTTAACCACTATCTCCAATGTTCGCGATGCCGGTATTAAAGTCTGTAGTGGCGGTATTGTCGGTATGGGTGAAACGGTTAAAGACCGCGCCGGTTTATTAATTCAGTTATCCAATATGCCCCAGCACCCAGAGAGCGTGCCCATCAATATGTTGGTACGGGTTGAAGGTACGCCTTTAGCGCAAGAAACCGATTTGGATAATTTTGATTTTATTCGCACCATTGCCGTGGCGCGTATCTTAATGCCTGAGTCCCATGTGCGTTTATCCGCTGGCCGTGAAGAGATGAATGAAGAAATGCATGCGCTGGCGTACTTTGCCGGTGCCAATTCCATCTTCTACGGTGAAAAATTATTAACCACTGCCAACCCCGAAGCGAATAAAGATTTACAACTGTTTGACCGTTTAGGTATTCAACCTGAAGACCGTGAAGTTGAGCGCTGTGATGACGGTGAAGAAGACCGTATCCGCGAGCAAATTCAACAAGCGCAAAACGATAAGTTTTTCTACGACGCAGCGCAGGCTTAATTCGCCAGCGCTCACTGCGGCAATTCTATGTCAGACCCTTTGCAACTGACTGCAGCGCTCAACGAGCGCAAGTCCAACCATTTATATCGTCAGCGCCGGACACTGGAAAGTGCTCAGGGCGCTGAAGTTATTGTGGATGGAAAAGCGTATCTGAATTTTTGCAGCAATGATTATTTGGGTTTGGCCAATCACCCGGATGTGATTGCCGCCTTTACTTCGGTCGCTAACGATTTTGGTGTGGGCAGTGGTGCTTCGCATTTAGTCTGCGGGCATAGCCGCTGGCATCATCAGCTAGAAGAAGAGCTGGCGGATTTTGTAGGCCGTGATCGTGCGGTATTATTTTCTACCGGTTATATGGCCAATCTCGGAGTAGTGAATGCTCTGGTCGGCAAACAGGATGCCGTCTTTGAAGATAAACTTAATCATGCCTCCCTATTAGATGCCGGTTTATTATCCGGTGCCCGTTTCCAGCGTTTTTTGCATAATGATTTAGCCAATCTTGAAGCCCGCCTTAAAAAATCAACCGATAATAAAAAACTGATCGTGGTTGATAGTGTCTTTAGTATGGATGGCGATTTAGCCCCCTTGGATAATTTGGCGGCGCTGGCGAAACAATACAATGCCGCCTTAATGGCCGATGATGCTCACGGCTTTGGTGTGCTGGGTGAAACCGGCGCAGGCAGTGCAGACTATTTTAATTTGGATCAACAGCAGTTGCCGGTACTCATGGGTACGCTAGGCAAAGGGCTGGGCAGCTTTGGCGCTTTTGTGGCGGGTAGTGAAGAACTTGCTGAAACCTTAATTCAATTTGCCCGGCCTTATATTTATACCACGGCCATACCGCCAGCTGTAGCTGCCGCCAGTTTGGCCAGTTTAAATATTGTGCGTAACGATGTAGACCGCCGTCAGCATCTGCAATCGCTTATCGCATACTTCAAACAGCAGGCAGAACAACTCGGTCTGACGCTAATGCCTTCAATAACTGCTATCCAGCCCTTGATGATTGGCGATAGCGAACAAGCGATGGCGATCAGTGAGGCGCTACTGGAGCGGGGCTTTTTAATTAGTGCTATTCGTCCGCCAACCGTGCCAGCTAATTCTGCGCGCTTACGTATTACCCTAAGTGCGGCACATAGCAAAACGCAGGTGGATCGTTTATTAACAGCCTTGGCAGAGGTAGTGCTATGAGGCCGGCCTTAGTCCTGCTACATGGCTGGGGTACGTCGAGCCTGATATGGCAAGAGTGGCTGCCAAACTTAGATCAGCATTTTAATGTTGTGCAGGTTGACCTTCCCGGTTATGGCGCAACGACGGTAGATCGTTATGTCGATACCGATAGCGTAATCACCGAGCTGATGGCCGAGCTGCCTGATAAAGCTATTTTTCTGGGTTATTCTCTGGGTGGTATGATTGCCACAACGATTGCCAGCCGCTTTCCCGAGCGGGTAACGGCGTTAATTACCTTGGCCAGTAATTTGCAATTTGTCGCTGATAAGCAATGGCCCTATGCGATGGATAAAAAGATCTTTGATGATTTTTATTCCTTGGTAGCCAACAATACGGCGATGGCTAAAAAACGCTTTTCCGCGTTGCAAGCCCATGGCTCCGAGCAGGAAAAAACGCTGGTAAAAAACCTTAGAGCGAAAAAAGAAAGCATAACGGAGCAGACGCTTGAAAACTCACTCGAATTTTTATCAACTATCAATAACACAGCGTTGATCGATAGCATTACAGTGCCAGCAATCTATCTGTTTGGTGAAAACGATCAGTTGGTGCCGATAACGGCTGCCAACGCGTTAAAAGAAAAGCTGGGAGATACCGTGCATATTATTCCCGGTGCTTGCCATGCTTTGTTTTTAGATAAGCCGGAATATTGTTGGAATATTATTAAGCACTGGTTGGATGCCCATAGTGAACGCTTATCTGAACATCGTGCTTTGGATAAACAGCAGGTCGCACGGTCTTTTAGCCGCGCTGCAACAACCTACGATAGCGTTGCCGACTTACAGCGTCGTATCGGCAATCGCTTGACCGATTTTTTGCCAGCCATCGCTGCACAAGTGGTTGTAGATTTGGGTTGCGGCACGGGTTATTTTGCCAGGCCATTACAAACGGCCTATCCCGATGGCCAGATTATCGGTCTGGACCTTGCCGAAGGTATGGTTAATCATGCGGCAAAGCATCAGTCCGGCTGCCAGTGGCTGTGTGGCGATGCGGAAAATTTACCGCTGGCGGATAACTCTGTCGATATCATTTTTTCCAGCCTCGCTATTCAATGGTGTGAAGATAATACCGCTCTCTTTGCCGAAGTGTTTAGAGTATTAAAACCGGCCGGGCGTTTTGTTTTTGCTACCCTTGGCCCGAATACCTTGCATGAATTACGCAGTGCCTGGGAGGAGGTGGATAATTTTGTTCATGTTAACCGTTTTGTTGAACGGGATATTATTGATCAGGCGATTAGTGATGCGGGGTTTTCTGCGGCTTGCCTAGCGGTTGAAGAAAATATTGTGCTGGAGTACGACACCTTAAAACAATTAACCAAAGAATTAAAAGCTTTGGGTGCGCATAATGTTAATAGCGGCCGTCAAACCGGCTTAACCGGCAAGCAAAGAATTCGCGGCTTAATAGCTGCCTATGATCAACAACGCAACGCGCAAGGTGTTTTGCCCGCCACTTATCAAACGTGGTACGGCGTATTAGAAAAACCAGTGCAGGGTCAAACCATACAACAGCAGGGGCTGGGATAAGATGGGGCACAGATTTTTTATTGCCGGCACCGATACTGATGTGGGTAAAACCGTTATCGCCACCGGTATTTTGGCGGCGGCGAATACCTTGGGTTTATCGACGGTTGCTATCAAGCCGGTTGCCGCCGGTTGCGAACCAACCCCCGAGGGTTTGCGCAATGAAGACGCCTTGTTATTGCAACAAGCGATGTCCCTAGAGCTACCTTATGAGCAAATTAACCCAGTGGCTTTAGAGCCTGCCATCGCACCCCATATTGCTGCCCAGCAAATTGGCAAACGCTTAGTGGTTTCTCAATTGGCCGGTTATTGTCGAGGCGTCTTAATGCAGCGATCGGATTTTGCGGTGATCGAGGGTGCCGGTGGTTGGCGCGTACCGTTAAATTCGGTAGAGACACTGGCAGGCTTAGCCAAAGCATTAAACCTGCCAGTCATTCTGGTGGTTGGTGTAAAACTGGGCTGTATAAACCATGCGCTACTCACTGCCGAAGCCATCGCCAATGATGGCTTGCCCCTGGCGGGGTGGGTGGCTAATCGTCTGGATGCCGATATGCCCTGTTACGAAGAGAATATCCTCACCCTAAAATCCCTGATCAGGGCCCCCTGTCTGGGTGAGGTGCCGGTATTGGAAAACCCCACCGCTGAGGCTGTTAGTCAGTACTTAAGCTTGGATTCGGTTATAACCCCTTAATTTTTATACCATCTTCATCTTGGGTAATAGTCCCATATGAGGCTTTGTGCATGGTTTTTGTGCCCATTCTCTGCTTAAATTATAGGCAATTAGCGATAGAGGTTAGTGCTTTGATCAATTCAGTTTTATCGACCGGTCTGCAAGGGGTTCAATCCGGTGTTAGCACCGCACAGCGGGCGGCAGAGGATATTGTGCAAGCCACTACCACAGACCCACAAACGGCCTCTGGTGGTGATTCGCTAGCCGACATTACCGAAGCTGCAGTGTCTTTAAAGGTCGGCGAGCAGCAAGTACAGGCTTCCGCCGCGGTGGTTAAAACCGCCGATGAGGTGTTAGGTACTTTATTGGATACCAAAGCGTAATTGTTCACAGTTTAACTTATTGAAATTGTTATAAAATATCGCCTCTTATGAAGGCTGTTAGTTGAGATATAGCAACACAGGATAGAGATAGGTCAGGATAACGGATGGTTAATGTAGGGATCAATACATCGGCGTTTGCCAACGTGGTTACCCCCTTTAGTCCGGTGGGTAAGCAGGCTGTTGGTCTGGAAAACGCTGAGGCTAAGGAAGAGGTCTTTTCTCCCGTTGAAGAGCCTGCCGTAGTCGCCGCCGCCTTTGATGACGCCGAAACCGAAGCCTCTGACGAAACCTCCCAAAATCGCGACGATGATAAAATCACCGACCGCCGTGAGCAGCAAGAGCAGCAACAAGAACAACAGCAAATCCGTGAATTAGCCGCCAGAGACCGTGAGGTCCGTGCCCATGAACAGGCCCATGCTTCAGTGGGTGGTAAATATGCCGGCTCCCCGTCCTACACCTTTGAGCGTGGCCCTGATGGTGTCAATTATGCGGTGGGTGGAGAAGTGCCTATTTCACTACCGTCTGGGGGTGAAGATCCGCAAGCCACGCTGGCCGCAGCCGAGCAGGTTCGCAGAGCCGCCCTGGCCCCTGCTGAGCCTTCATCTCAGGATCGCAGTATTGCGGCAACCGCTAGCCAAATAGCCAATGACGCCAGAGTAGAAATTGCGGTGGAGGCCAGAGAAGAGCAGGTTGCTTCAGAAGAGTCCGGGGATGCAGCCGCTGATGATTCAGATACCGTAGCAGCCCGTGAAGCGGAGCAGGAAAAGCAAGCGGCGGAAGAAGCCCGCAGCGAAGAGCAGGCGCGTCAGGAGCGGCTGGAAGAATTGCGTGCTGTGGCCCGTCGCAGCCTCCAGCTGAGTGAACGTCTAATCACCCTCGATAATATTCAAAGCCAGCAGAGCGTGGGTTCTGTTGTTGACCAGTTAGCCTGATTATTTATTCTCCCCTGTTGGCAGTCCCACCTCTCTTAAGCGATAATATCCGCATTAATTCCAATTCACGTAGGGTGGATTATAATCCACCGCTTATTCCAGATGATGGTTTTGGTGGATTGCAATCCACCCTACGGGGCTGAGCAACGAGACAGGTTTTTCACCATGGTTAGAGAAAATAAGTTATACCCGGAAGATCAAGCCAAGGTGGATGAGTTCCTGAAAAAAGGCGTTAACTCGGTAGAGCGCAAACCTTTTAAGCCGCTGCGGCTGTTATTTATCCTGATTGTGATCGTAACCGGCCTGAGTATTTTTAGTATCGCGTTGGCCAGAATGTCCGGTATTTATTAAAGCTCGAGCATTTTAGAATAGCGTTGCAGTGTTTGCTGCAAGGTTAACGCCCTTACCGGTTTGGTTAGCACTTCATTCATTCCCGCTTGCATACATCGTTCGCGATATTCGCTCATGGCATGGGCCGTCAGGGCAATAATCGGTATCGCGTTAAGCTGGCTGTCCTGCTCAAATTGGCGAATTTTTTCACAGGCTTCATAGCCATCCATTACTGGCATTTCACAATCCATCAGCACTAAATCGTAGGGCTTATTATTGTCGGTGATCGAGTGTACGGCTTCCTCTCCATTATTCACGATGGTCACCTGATGGCCCATTTTCTCCAGTAGTTTATTGATCACCAATTGGTTGGCGGCATTATCTTCTGCCACCAGTATGGTAAGGCTTTTCTCCTGCTTGTGGCTGGAGATCACCGCTTCATCAAGTTGGCCGGCCAGAGGTATGGGGGTCAGGTCGCTTGCCGGTAACGGCAATTCAAACCAAAAGCTTGACCCTTGTCCTTCCGTGCTATCAAAGTCGATCGTGCCGCCCATCACTTCAACCAGTTTTTTGCAGATATATAAACCCAGGCCAGTGCCTTTGCTTTTTTGTTCAACGGAGGACTGCTGGGTATAGGGCGTAAATAAACCCTTAAGATCGGCTTTGTCGATACCGCTGCCGGTGTCGGTGACGGTAATACGAACGCTATCATGTCCCAGATTTTTTGCCGTTAGGGTGATGCTGCCTTTATCGGTAAATTTTGCGGCATTGCTTAACAGATTAAGTAGTACCTGACGGATACGGTTGGGGTCACCTATTACAGTCGGTGGAATGGAGTTATCAATTTCCGATGTGACCACCAGCGATTTCACCATGGACTGTGGCTCGATAACATAGAGCGATTGTTCGCAAAGATTAGTTAAACTAAAAGGAATTTTTTCAGTTTCTAATTTATCGGCATCAATTTTGGCCGCATCCAGTACGTCATTAATAATACCCAGTAAGGCAAGCCCGGATTGATAAATTACATTATTAAAGTGAATGGATTGTTTGTCTTTAAGGTGGTCTCGCAGCAGTGCGGACATGCCCAAAATACCATTCATGGGGGTGCGCAGTTCATGGCTAATCTGCGCAATAAATTGTGTTTTGGCTTCGCTTTCTGCGCGGCTTTGTTCTTCTTTGCGAGAGAGGAAATCAATTCTTGCGGCCAGAGCCAGAGCGAGCAAAACCATCTCAATGGTGCTGGCAATTCTAAATAGTTCCCAAATATTATTAATTTCCCAAGGCACAATGCCCAGTGCAATGATGGTAATCCATAAACAGAAAAAGCAGAGCAGGCCCCATGATAGACAAAAGTAGCGGGCATAATACTGGCCCCGGTACCACATATAACTGCCTGCAAAGAGCAATAGGGGGAAGGTGAAGATGCCGGAGATAGAAGAGATAAAAAAGGCAATCTCAGTGGTAAATAGCAAAGAGCTAAGGACGGCGCCGAGATTTAAGCAGCCAACAATCAGCAATAAGGTAAATAAACGTTGGCTATGTTTACGAATATTGAGAAAGCTTTCAGTAAATATTGTGGCAAATAATTGTGTTAGGCCGGCATAAAAGGGCAGGGCATAGTCATTCAGTTGTGGGTAGTTAGGCCACAAATAACGGAACGCACTGCCTTCAATAATCGCCAGAAAGGTTGCCAGAGAACCAATAAAGCAGACATAAAATAAATACGATAATTCTCGGCTATAAATAAAGATCACTAAATTATACAGCGCCATAATGATGGCTATACCGTAGTAAATGCCCAGTTGCATATTGCTACTGGATAGTTGTTCCGCATAGGGTTTTGCTGACGAAATATTTAAGGGGAAGTCGAGCAGGCCATTCATACTGACCCGAAACAGTAATTGGTATTCCTGATGGGCTTGCAAACTAACCGGGATAACAAAATTAGAATCCAGAAAAGGGCGCTGTTCAAAAGGCAGTTGGCTGCCCAATTGATGCTGGGCAACCACCTGGTCCTCTAAAATAATCCAGCTGTCGATAAGGTTTAGTCCGGCATGGCTAATACGAATAAACCAGTCGCGATGATTGGCCGGTGCCTTAATGGTGGTACTAAACCAAAAGGTGGAATCCAGATTGCCAATAGTGACGGCCTTATCGTTGGCGCGCTGCCAGTTAAATTGGTCAAAGTCACGGATAAGCTGGGGGGCGCTGAGCCGCTTATCCTTGTCTTCCAGATACACCACCGACAGTCCCAGGCTGATATCGCGGTCTTCATAGAGAGGAACCGCTGGCACGGTTTGCTGCCCGGCCCAAAGCGACGGGGTTAGACCGGCAAGAACCAGGCTGATCAGTAGGGTAGATAACAAGGTGTACAAAGGGGCTTGCTCATTCAGGTGATATTATAAAATGTAACCTCTATTGGGTCTGTAAAGTGTAGACAACATTCAGCAAAACCCCTTGAGTTTCATCAAATTAGCGTAATTAGTCTGTTTAGACCCCTGCGGCTTAATGGCTGAACTTATGCAGTGTCTTGGGTCTAACACCCTGTTAATGGGCTGTTATTTCTGAGCCATCCGCTTTAGGATGAGCTCTTGAGGCCTTGGCTGGCTAAAGATATAGCCACCTGCGCCGACTTTATACAGGTATAAGCAAAGACTACTTGCTGGTATTGGCCATGATTACATCATTTATTGATCGCCTGCGCGGTAAACCTGCCCTCAAAGCGGATAATGCTTTGAATTACACCTATTTGCATCTGCATCAAGCCCAGAGAAACCGTGACTTTCTTGAGGTCAAGATAGAGGGTGATGAGGTGCTCTACCAAAGTATTATCCTGGAGTCAGATCCCAATGAGCGCACTCTGCTGATTGATGAGCTATTTCCCACCGGCTTTGTGGGTTTACCGGGGCAAAAAGTGCATCTGGCGATACGGCAAAAGGGCGGTAGAAAGATAAAGTTTGAAAGCACCATTCTTGAGCAGCACCGCTATGATGATGCCCCTATCTATGTTCTGGCTATGCCGCAGGATATCGAGGCGGGCCAGCGCCGCAGCGCTTACCGTTTGCCCATCGCTAACAGCAGCTCAATCGATTCTCATTTTGTTGGCCCCGAGGGCAATGCTTACCATGGCTTGCTGCGCAATGTGTCCAGTACCGGTATTGCGATGGACGTCTTGCTGGATGAGATGGATAACAGTGGCGGGCCGGATAACTTTCAGTATAACGATATACTGGATGAGTTAGTGTTTGATTTTGCCGGCGTTAATATTCAATGCGAAGCCTCTGTGCGTAGTGTTGAGGTCGACCCGAATGATCAAAAGCATATTTTGATTGGTGCGGAGTTTGTGGACTTGCCGCCGGTTGAACAGCGCGTGCTTGAGCGCTCCATTATGCGTATCCAGCGCGACAGGATAAAACTGTCAGGCGCTTTTGAAGCGGATATGGCTCTGGCCTAGACGGTCAAGGCTTAGGAAATCAATGCTTAGGAATCTATCCAGTCCGGCACCGGTAACTTCATCCGCCGCAAAAACGCCGGGTTAAACAATTTACTCTGATAGCGGTGCCCATAATCACACAGCACCGTCACAATGGTATGCCCCGGCCCCATGTCTTTCGCTAGCTCAACAGCACCGGCAATATTAATGGCCGATGAACCACCCAGGCAAAGCCCTTCATGTTTTAGCAAGTTATAGATATACGGCAGCGCCTCTTCATCACTAATCTGGTAGGCCATATCGATCACGGCCTCGCGGATATTGTCGGTGATAATGCTAATACCAATCCCTTCGGCAATAGAGCGGCCTTCGGCTTTTAATTCACCGTCTTTATAGTAGCTGTAAAGGGCAGAGCCCATAGGGTCGGCAACGCCAATTTTAATATCGCTATTATGGGCTTTTAGAGCAGTACCCACACCGGCCAGGGTTCCACCGGTGCCCACTGAGCAAATAAAGCCATCGACTTTGCCGTCGGTTTGCTGCCAGATTTCTTCGCCGGTAGTGCGGTTATGGATTTCCATATTGGCGAGGTTGTCGAATTGGCGGGCCCAGATAGCCCCGTTGTCACGCTCGCTATTGAGCTTTTCGGCTAAGCGGTCGGCTTGGTGGACATAGTGATTGGGGTCGTCATAGCTGGTGGCTTTGACCAAGCGCAGGTCGGCGCCGTATAGGTCTAATAGTTCGATTTTTTCCTTGCTTTGAGTTTGTGGCATAACCACAACGCTTTTATAGCCCAGAGCATTGGCTATCAGGGTTAAGCCGATACCGGTATTACCCGCGGTACCTTCTACGATAGTACCACCGGGCTGTAATTGGCCCTTGGCTTCAGCATCGCGAATAATGCCCAGCGCGGTGCGGTCTTTTATAGAACCGCCGGGGTTCAGGAATTCCGCTTTGCCATAGATGCTGCAGCCTGTAGCCTCCGAGATTTCACGCAGGTAGACCAAAGGGGTGTTGCCAATCATATCGGCCAGAGAAGAGTGAGCGGGCATGTTAATTCCTTATTAATAGGGCTTGGGCGATAGTAACGAGCATCACACCGGGAGGCAAACGAGCTTGCTAAAAGTGTATCACTATTCGGGCAGATCTAAAAAAATTGCCAACTTGTTTCATCTGTGCATAATGCAACATAATTCGATAGAAATAATAAACAAAGGTTAGATCTCCTTCCCGCCAAAAGTAATAGATTACACACAGAATCCACATTCTGTATTAATAAAATAAAGGACCTAATGATGCAGTTTAAAAAGAACTTACTCGCGATTTCAATATCCAGTGCCGCAGCGGTTATCCCTACTGTCGGCCAGGCCCAGACAACCATTAGCTCAACGATATCAGGCAGCGTTATTCTGGACGGCTCGACGGCACCGGATTTAACGATTACCTCTTCAGGCACTATCGATTTTACGGGTTTGGGAGCAGGCGTATATAACGCATCGCCCATCACGCTAACCGGCTCGGTGACTAATGATGGTCTGATCGTAGGGGATAATATTGGCGTTATTATTAATGGCGGGACAGTAACAACTAGCAATACAGGGCTTGCTGTATTAACAGGCAGTATTACTAACAACGGAACGATAGATACCCAAGCAGGTAATAGCGGTGCTGTGTTAGTGCGTAATGGTACGGTTCAGTCGGGCATAGTGAACAGTGTAAATGGCATTATATCTGGCACGGGTCTTGGTGTGGCCGTTGCCGAATCTTCTGTGCTTTTAGGCGGTGTAAGCAATGACGGCCAAATCGACGTAACATTTAATTCTGCCGGGGCAGTCGGAGTGGGTGTTTTTGACAACAGTAGCCTGTCAGGCGGGATCACCAATACTGGCGTTATAACGAGCGAAGGCAACGGTATTTTTGTTGGTATTAGCTCTACGGCATCGGGCGGTATTAATAACTCGGGCTCTATTCAGGGCGGTACCGGCAGTTTTGGTAATGGTATTGGCATTTATACTGATAACGATGCCACCATCAATGGCGATATTGTCAATACCGGCCTGATAGAGGGGTCGGCGGGTATGGAGTTCGCTGCTGCCACCATCAACGGCGATATTATTAATAGCGGCACTATTCGCGGTAATACCGAAGACTATGCGGCCATTGATATTTATTCTGAGGTTTTCTTTGATGGCACCTCGAATGTTTTAATCAGCTCTAGCATGGCCGGCAGTATCATTAATTTAACTGGCGGCATAATAGAAAATACGACGACAGCTTTCCCCGATGATGACCCTGCTCCCGCACTCTGGTTTAGTGGAGTAGACGTACAGGGCAATGGTGTTGATGCGGCCATTACCAACCAGTCCGGAGCGATTATTCGGTCTGCCCAGGCTGAGGCGATTGTCATTGATTCTGAAAAGACGCTTGATGGTATTGCTATGCCTGACACTGTGATTAATGGCATTGATAATGCCGGTATCATAGAAAGTACCAATGGTATGGAATCAGCGATTTCGATTTATGGCGGTAAGATAACCGGTGGTATTAACAATAGCGGTACCATTAGCGGAGCCCAGGCGCTGCGTATCAATGGCATTACCAACGATATTGTTGAAGACACCCCATCAGGCGGTGAGACTGAAACCATTAGCCAGAACACAACGGCGGGCGTTACGGGCGGTATTACTAATACGGGTACTTTGTCGGGGTCAATCACCGCCGCACAGGTATCATCCGGCTCACTCCCCCTATTTTCAACCAATGCCTTTGACTACGGTACGATCTCCATTACCCATGGTGCCAGCGTTGACTTTATTACTAACAGTGGCCTGATTGAAAACACCGGCGTTGCTCCAGGTATTACCATCGGTAGCAATAATGACTTGACTGAGATTTGTAATATCGAGTGTGGCGACCCCCTTGATGTTCTGCTCGGCCTGCCATTGGCGACAGTTGAACCTGGTACGGTTACCGGTAATATCACCAACAGTGGCGATATTATTGCCGCTGATAGTACCGCTATCTTTTTAAATAATGGCGCGGTCAACGGTTCGATTATCAATAATGCCGGTGCCACTATTGATGGCAGTAACGGCGGTATTATCGCCTTCAATAGTTCAATCACTGGAGGTATTACCAATGCGGGTGATATTACCTCGTTAGGTCCCAACGGCCCGGCAATGAACAATGCCTATGGCGTTGATATCCAGCAATCAACGGTTGGTGCGATCAACAACAGCGGTACGATTACCGGCGGTCTTATTCTTGAAGATGTCACGTCTACTGGTGATATCACCAATACGGGCAGTGTGGTAGCAGCCGCTGCCGGTGGTGATGGTGTGGTTATCCGGGGCACAAGCTCTGTAGCGACATTATCCAGTTCAGGCACGATCGCTGGTGATGGCGGTGTTGTGGTTGAGCAAGGTGCTGCATTGGCAACCTTGGATAACCAGGGCTCTATTACCGGCTCCAGTGTCGGTGTTGCCGTCGTTGATGCCGGTTCCAGTATTGGGGCACTGATTAATGGTGCTAACGGGGTAATCGATGGTGCTATTGAGGGTGCCATTATTACTCGCGACGGAGGCTCAATTGGCTCGGTGACGAATGCGGGTACCATCATGGGTCAAACCGATTTCGGTGCGGCTGGTGGTAGCTTCGACAATAGCGGTACGGCAGGTGATTTACTGGCTGTTACTGCGGTTACCAATAGCGGTACTTTAGGCAATGTTCAGTTTGTTCCCGGTGGCGGTACTTTTGTTAGCACGGCAGGTACAGTTGGCAATGTCACCGGTGTTTCTGGTGCTTCCAGCAATGCAGGTACTGTAGGTAATGTCAGTTTTGCAGCAGCCGGTGTTTTTACTAACACCGGTAGCGCGGGTGATATTAGTGGTGCAGATGACGTGATCAATAGCGGCAGCACAGGCAATGTGACAGGCGTCAATGGTGTCATTAACACCGGTATGATTATGGGGCAGGTCGCATTGACCGGTGGTGATGTACTGAATGATGGTGACATCAGCGGTGGTATCAGCGGTGCGTTAAACGTATTTAACACCGGTACTATTGGTGGCAATGTTATGTTGAACGGTGGCAGTTATGCCTCTGATGGCGGTACCTCCGGAACTGTGACCGGTGCCGGCGTTATGGTTGCAGGTTCACTGGGTAATGGCGTTACCGTAAGTACTATCAATGGTGATTTAACCTTTAATGGTGAGCTGGTGGTGGTCGCGGCCGCTCAGTCTGGTGCGGGCTTTACCTCCAATGGTCGCTTTGAGGTGACCGGTGATGTTGATCTAACCGGAGCTACCATCAACGTTGCTCTGGATACTGGCAGTGTGACTGCCGAAGGTGATGAGTTTGCCTTTCTGGGTGCCGGTGGCAGCTTGATCTCCGATGCAAGCACAGCAGATGGTTTAGATATTGACTCGGGCTCTTCCGTAGTGGGCTTTACCATTGAAGAGCGCGGCAACGAGCTATTTGCTATTGCCGGAGTCAGTGATTTTACCGCCCCCATCGATGATGTTATTGAGGAGGCTGGGCTGACTGGTAGCACCGGTGCGGATAACGTGACCAATGTTGCCGAAGCTTTGAATGACGTCCCCGCAGAAGATGTTGAGAGTGGCTCGGAACTGGACCAAGTGCTGGGTAATCTGCAAAGTTCTTCTTTGACCGATGAAGAAAAAGTTGTCGCACTAACCACACTGGACCCAGACACTGTTGAAAGCTCTGCGGTCGGTGCTCTGTCCGCTGATACCGCGGCAGCTGGCACGGTTAATAACCGGGTTGCTGCTTTACGCGGTTACTATGGTTTTAGTGGCGCAGTAGCCGGTGACCCTATGGGTATTCACGGTTTCTGGGTGCAAGCCTATGATAATGAAACCGATCAAAGCACGCGCGATGGTGTGGATGGTTTTGATGCCGACACCTTTGGTTTTGCCGGTGGTTTTGATGGCGCGATCAGCGAAAATGTTAACGCAGGTGTTGCCTTTAGTTATGCGGATACCGATGTTGAAGGCAAGGTTGAAGCCAATGAAATGAGTATCGAGAGTTATCGTCTGGCCCTGTATGGCAGCTATAACGCAGAGACTTACTATCTGGATAGTCAGTTGGCCTATGCCTTTAATGAGTATGAGACCGAGCGTGCTATTGACCCCACTTTGACCTCTGCCCCCTTGGTGGCAACAGGCGATCACGACGGTGATCAATATAGCTTGCGGGTTCGCGGTGGCTATCCCATAGCGACAGAGAGCGGCTGGTATATTACGCCAAAATCAGAACTGGATTACACTTATCTGGCTGAAGATGGTTATACCGAAAAAGGCGCGGGTAACGCAGGTTTGAAAGTGGATTCACAGAGCGTTGAAGTATTGATTCTGGGGCTGGGTGTTAAATTTGCCTACCCCATCACTACCGCCAGCGAAACCACCTGGATTCCTGAGCTTAGCCTGGATTATCTGTATGACTTTATCGGCGATGAAGTTGAGATTGATTCTAACTTTATCGGCGTTAGTGGCGGTGGCTTTATCACCAGCGGTGCCGATGTTGAGCAGGAAATGTACAAAGCCAGCTTGCGTCTGCGTGTGTTTGGTCAGGGTAGCCTGAGCTTCTCCGGTGGTATTGATTATATTGAGAAAGATGAATACGACAGCCAGTCAATTATGGCGACTATGCGCTATGACTTCTAACTAAGTCTCAATACTGAAAAAAGCCAGTACCTTTCGGGGTTCTGGCTTTTTTTTTGGCTTGTTATTTTCTCCGCTCAAGCTACTCTAAAAGGATAAAAACTCTTTTACTTTCACAGCCTTTCTGGCGTGGGGAATACCGAATGACCTTTAAGAAAACGCTATTAGCCTCTTCGATTATTGCGGCTCAGGCGTCGATAGTACCTGTAGCAATAGCACAGACAACCATTACCAACACAGTGACAGCCGAGCAGTCATCGCAACCCGGTGGATTAACCATCGGCAATACCGGTGTTATCGATATTTTCAGTGTTAGTGGCTTTGATGTGGGGGTGCGAGTAACAACCCCCACGGGTGATATCACCAACAACAATATTATCGAAATCGTTCAAGATGTCCCTAACTCGACCTCTGGCGGTGATGGTATTTACCTTGAGGGCGTTAACTATACCGGCACCATTACCAACAACGGCAGTATCGACAGCGATATATCCGGTATTGCGCTGGATAATCAGGCGGTGATGACCGGCAATATTATTAATACCGCAACGGGTATTATCACCGGCGATAAAGCGGGTTTAGGTGCGGCAGCTATTCGTATAGAGCAGCGCGTCGACCCTACTTGCGATATGAGTTGCGGTTCAGAATTGACCGGGGGACTGCCCAACCAGCCCGTGCTTAACGGCTCTATTACCAACTCTGGTGTTATTCAGGCCAATACCGGCAATGCGATCGATATCGTGGTGGGCCAGGTGACCGGCGGTATTAGCAACAGTGGCGCCAGCGGCTTGATTACATCTACCAGCGGCGTGGGTATCAATATCGAAAGTGGCCAGCTTTCCGGCGGTATTAATAATGCCCCTGCCAGTGTTATCCGGGGTAGCTCCGGTATTGTGGTGTCGGTTAACAATACTTACTTTCACCCCTCAACACTCGATGGCGGCATTAACAATGCCGGCACCATAGAGGGCACGCTAAATGCTGCCATTGCTATTATTAATGGCGGCGTACTTAATGGCGGCATTAGCAACAATGCCGGCGGCAATATTGAGGGTGGTCCGGTAGGTATTCTGGCCGATAATGCGCAGCTTAATGGTGGTATCAGCAATGCCGCCGGTGGGCTTATTCGCGGTGATATCGACGGTATTTATATGACCTTCTCTAATCTCACCGGTGGAATTGATAATAGCGGTGATATTGACGGCGATAATGGCATTGGTGTGCTATTGGAAGACGGTGTAACCCTAACAGGTGGAATCACCAATAACTTAGGCGGCACTATCGCAGGCCTTGCCGGTGTCCAGTTAGTGGATACCACTGTCGATAGCATTAGCAACGCAGGCAGTATAGTTGCATCCGGTGTTCCCAGTACCACAGAGAGCTCCTCTACCGGCCTGAGCTTATTAAGTGGTTCAACCGTTACGGGATCTATTACCAATACTGGCAGTATCAGTAGCAGTATTGGTACTGCGGTATTGCTCGCCGATAGTACCGTTAATGGCGCTATTAATAATGCTGCCGGAGGCTCAATCGCGGGTGTTGAAGGGGGCATGACGGTTTTCCAGAGCACGGTGACTGGCGGTATTAGCAACTCTGGTACGATCAGCTCTCCTGGCCCTGAAACCGGTGAGTTTGTTGGTTATGGTCTCGATGTCCAGCTTTCAAGCGTGGGCGCCATTACCAATACCGCTACGGGCACCATTACCGGCGGTTTTATTTTGGATGAAAGTGCCATGACCGGCAGCTTTACCAATGCCGGTACTTTACAAGGTGCGATGGCAGGCGGGGATGGCTATGTTTTACGCGGTGCTAACTCGACCCAGGGCGAGTTAATTAACTCCGGGACTATCACTGGTGATGGTGGTATCTCGGTCGAGGATGGCGCGGTATTTACATCAGCCATCACCAATAGCGGCACGATTAGTGGCAGCGATGCGGCCATTGCACTGGATAACGGCTCGGGGATTACCACCCTTAACAATACCGCCAGCGGTATCATTCAGGGCGGCAGCTTTGGTGCCATCATAGTTTTAGATACGCTCAGTAGCATCACCACCATCAACAATGACGGTACCATCAATGGGCAAACCAATTTTGGTGCCGGCGGTGGCAGCTTTAACAATACCGGCACGGCTGGCGATTTGCTGGGAGTGGGCGCGGTGGTTAATAGCGGCACTTTAGGCAATGTCCAGTTTGCGCCGGGCGGCGGCTCCTTTGTCAGCACCGCAGGCACGGTGGGTAATGTCACCGATGTTATCGGTGCCGTCAGCAATGCCGGTACCGTTGGCAATGTGGCTTTTGGTGCCGCAGGCGGGACCTTTACCAACACTGGCAGCGCTGGGGATATTATTGATGCCGATGCGGTGATCAACACCGGCGCGATGCTGGGTGATGTCAACCTTGTTACCACGGGTGGGAGTTTTTCCAATGGCTCCGGCAGTGTGGGCAATGTGGTGAATGTAAACGGTGATGTCAGTAATGGCGGTGGCCTGGCCAGCCTGACCTATATGATGGGTGGCAGCGGCACAGTGACTAATACCGGCACCATTACGGGTAATCTATCGGGTACTACCGCAGTGATTAATAGCGGTAATTTGGGGGATGTATTTATGGCCCCCGCCGGGGGTAGCTTTACTAATAATGCTGGTACCGTCGGCAATGTTAGCAACGTTATCGGTGCTGCCAGTAATGCCGGTACCGTAGGCAATGTAGATTTTGGCATGGCCGGCGGCAGCTTTACCAATACCGGCAGCGCTGGCGATATTATCAATGCCAATGCGGTGACCAACACCGGAGCAACGCTGGGTGATGTGACTTTGGTTATGGCCGGTGGCAGTTTTTCCAATGGCCCCGGTACCGTAGGCAATGTCTCCAATGTGACGGGCGATGTTATCAATGACGGTGTGCTGGCCAGCTTGTCATATGTCGATGGCGGTGCAGCAGCTCTGGACAATAGCGGTACCATTGGCGGTGCTATTACAGGTAATACCGCTGTTATCAATAGCGGCACGCTGGGTGATGTGGTGCTGGCGATGGCGGGTGGTAGCTTTACCAATAATGCCGGCACGGTGGGCAATGTTAGCAATGTTGCAGGCGCTGCCAGCAATGCCGGTAGCGTCGGCAATGTCGGTTTTGGCGCGACAGGCGGCACGTTTACCAATACCGGCAGTGCTGGCGATATTATCAATGCCAATAGCGTTATCAATAACGGCGGGATGATGGGGGATGCGGTCTTGGCCACGGCCGGAGGCAGTTTTACCAATGCGGCCGGTACGGTGGGCAATGTTAGCAATGTCGCAGGGCCTGCCAACAACGCGGGTACTGTCGGCAATGTCAGCTTTAGCAGTGCTGGAGGAAGCTTTAATAACGGCGGTATTGCCGGAGATATTAGCGGTGCCAATGGTGTTATCAATACCGGTGCCAGTCTGGGTAATGTCACGCTGGTAGCCACCGGAGGTAATTTCTCCAATGGCACCGGTAGCGTTGGCAATGTCTCGAATGTAACGGGCAATGTAAACAACGACGGTACCCTGAGCAGCTTGTCCTATATTGCAGCGGGCGGCGCATTAACCAACGCTGGTACTATCACCGGTGCGGTGACGGGCAGCACTGCAGTGACTAACAGTGGCAGCCTGGGTGATGTCACACTGGCTGCGGCCGGTGGCAGTTTTAGTAATCTGGGTGGTACAGCAGGCAATATCAGCAATGTGAGTGGCAACGCTATTAATGGCGGCAATGGTGTTATCGGCAACCTGAGTTTTGTGGGCGGCGGTGGCAGCTTTGATAACACTGGTACGGCGGGCAATATCAGCAATGCGACGTCTGTGTTTAACTTTGGCGGTAGTATCGGTGATATTGCATTAAACAATGGTAGTTATGTGGCCTTGCGAGGTAATTCAGGGGCAGTGACCGGCGCCTCCTTGATTCGGGTGGGTATTGACCCACAAACACCCGGCGCCTCTATTAGCACCATCAATGGTGACCTGACCTTTAATGGCTCGCTGGTGGTTGAAGCCAACGGTACTGAAACTGGCGTGGCTCAGTTTTCACAACTGGCAGTCACCGGTGATGCCGATGTCAGAGGGGCCGGTGTTTATATCGCCATCCAATCAGGTTTTGATTTATTCAGTGATGGTTATGCGTTAAATGTTTTAACCGCCGGTGGTACCCTGCTTAGTGATGTGGACACAGCCACGGGCTGTGATACCTCGGAAGCGGCGGCGGACCCTGATTGTCTGGATGATGCAATTGGCGGTATCGACGTGACCGATAATTCCTCGGCCATCGAGTTTGAAGTTATTCAGCGGGGCCAGATCCTGACCGCCTCGATTGGCGAAATTAATTTTGCTCCGGCGTTACCGCCTGCTATTGAGCGTACCAAAGGTGGCCAAAATGTTGATCGGGTTGCTGACTCGCTCAATACCATTGCCTTAAAGGGTGACCCCGCGTTGCAGGGTAGCCGCTTATCCGGTGTGGCCACACAATTGGCGCTATTACCCCGGGAGACAACAGAAGATGAAATTGCCTATGCCGAAGCCCTGCGCTCCCTTAACCCGGATACGGTTGAAGGCGGCTCATTGGGTGCTATGCAAGCTGATGCGGTGGCAGCCAGTACGGTCGATAACCGGATGACATCGCTGCGTGGCTACTACGGCTTTAGCGGTGCTGTTGCCGGTGATCCTTTAGGGGTTAACGGGTTCTGGCTACAAGCTTATGACAATGAAACCGACCAAAGTGTGCGCGATGCGGTCGATGGTTTTGATGCCAGTACTTTCGGTTTTGCGCTGGGCTTTGATGCTCCCCTGAGTGATCGTATTGATGCCGGTATGGCCTTAAGTTATGCCGATACCGATGTCGATATGAAGCTGGAAGATCGCAATAGTATGAGTATTGATAGCTATCGCTTTACCACTTATGGCAGCTATAACGGCGACAAATACTATTTTGATGGCCAGTTTGCTTATGCCCAGAATGATTACGAGTCTGTGCGGGTGGTTGATGAGTCATTAACCCCGGGTGAAACGGTGATTGCCAAAGGTCAGCATGATGGTGACCAATACAACTTTAGAATCCGTGGCGGTCTGCCACTGGCTTTTGAGAGCGGCTGGTTTGTGACCCCTAAAGCAGAGATGAATTACACCTATCTGCGTGAAGATAGCTATAGCGAGACCGGGGCCGGCAATGTTGGCCTGGATATTTCAACGGAAGATGTTGAAGTATTGGTGTTAGGCGTAGGCTTTAAGGCAGCCTACCCGTATACCACCGCCAACGAAGTCACCTGGATACCTGAAATCAGTATTGATTACATGTATGACACCGTCGGTGATGAAGTGGAAGTGGATTCAAACTTTGTCGGTGTGACCGGGGCTGCGTTTATCACCAATGGTGCCAATGTAGAGAAAGAGTCCTGGAAATTTGGCCTGAAGCTGAGAACCTTCAGTCAGGGCAACTTCAGTTTTGCCGTAGGTTATGACTATGTGGATAAAACGGACTATGAAAGCGAGTCCATTTCGGGCACTCTAAGGTACGATTTCTAACAGTTTCCCGATAGCGAGTAGCCAAAAACGGTTAATCCCTTGGGATTGGCCGTTTTTTTTGGCATCCATAAGCCGGGATGGTAGATTCTATTCAATGCAGGTGTGTATTATTCAAACGGCAAACTATAATAAATATCAATAGCTTAAGCAGATTTATTACCAAGTAGACATATAAAACGATAACTAACACGATATAAAGAGTGACCATGCTTTCTTATGCCGCAAAAACGGATATAGGCAATCAACGCAGTAATAATGAAGATTGTTTTCTAGCCAGCCCTGAGCTGTGCCTTTGGGTAATGGCCGATGGGGTGGGTGGACAAGATGCCGGTGAAATCGCCAGCCGAATTGTCTGTAACGTCATCAAGTCTGAAATTGAAGCCGAACACGGCTTGGATGATGCCATCAATATGGCTCACCAGGCGGTTAAAGCCTCCCCTGCAGAAGGTGTGGGGCGCCCGGGTATGGCTTCTACCGTTGTTGCACTATTGGTGCACGGCTCAGACTATCAAGTGTCATGGGTCGGCGATAGCCGCGCCTACCTCTGGAGTAATAACGAATTAGCCCAGCTTAGCCATGACCAGTCTTTAGTCCAGCGCCTGATCGACGAAGAGGTGATTACTGAAGAAGAAGCACAAAACCACCCTCGACGTAATCTGGTGATCCAGGCTCTGGGGCAACAAAATCTGGACGCGGTGGAAGTAGAGACTGCCAGAGGAAAATTTAAAGAAGGCGACCTGATTATTCTCTGCTCGGATGGTTTAACGGACTATGTGACCGACGCAGAAATTCAACAGTATATAGAAACCTGCAGCGATGAGACGGCATTGGTTGATCAGCTCATTGACGCCGCCTTGGCGACCGAGGGGAAAGATAATATCACCGTTCTGGCGGTGAATATGAAAACCAAACATATCCGGGAAACTCAGCAAATGCAGGCGGTGTCTGTTGATGACCCAAAAGCCGAAGCCGAGACAGTCGAAGCTTCATCTAACCATATTGCCCTGTGGCTGGCATCACTGGCGGTTATCGGTGCGGCGGCCTGGTGGTTTATTGGCGGTGGTTTGGGTTAGAGGCTAAGCATGGAAAACGCAACAGTAATCAGGTCCGTCACCACCTCTTTTGCCATAAAAGGGATGGCTGGTGACCATAAAGGGAAAGTCTACCCGGTAAAAGCCGATCTAAAAATCGGTCGTGAGCAGGATAACGATCTGATTATCAACGAGGGCTTTGTCTCTCGTCATCACGCTACCTTGAAATTTATTTCAGGTGTTTTAACCATCAGTGATAACAATTCTTCTAATGGTACCTTTGTTAATCAAAACCAGGTAGAAACATCGCTGCTAGCAGAAGGCGATGTGATTAAATTTGATATCGTTGAATTTAAAGTGATTACCTTGAATGAGGCCGCGGATGATGAAAAAACCGTGCTGGCTGCTCCTGAGCCCATAAGTGAAGCCGATCGGGAGAAACATCAGCGTAAGGAAAAGGAATTAGCTGAAAAATTAAGGCTGGAAGAAGAGCGCCTGGCCGATCTAAAAGCCGAGCAGGAACGCATGGCTCAGGAAAAAGCTGAGCAGGAACAGCAGGAACAGAAACGGTTGGCCCAGCAAAGAGCCGAACTGGAGCAACTTATCCAGCAAAAGGCCGAGCAAGAAAAGCTTGAGCAGGAACGCCTGGCCCAGGAACAAGCTGAGCAAGAGCGGCTGGCTCAGGAACAAGCCGAGCAGGAAAAACAGGAACAAGAGCGGCTGGCTCGAGAAAAAGCCGAGCAGGAGCGTTTAGCTCAGGAACAAGCCGAGCAGGAAAGACAGGAGCAAGAGCGCCTGGCGCAGGAACAGGCTGAGCGGGAACAGGCTGAGTTAGAGCAGTTAATACAGCAAAAGGCCGAAGAAGAGCGCCTGGCGAAAGAGAAAGAGCAGCAGGAAGAGCAAGAGCGTCTCGCGAAAGAAAAAGAACAGCAGGAAGAGCAGGAGCGTCTTGCGAAAGAGAAAGAACAACAAGAAGAACAAGAGCGCCTCGCGAAAGAAAAAGAGCAGCAAGAAGAGCAAGAAGAGCAGGAACGCCTCGCGAAGGAGAAAGAGCAGCAGGAAGAGCAGGCTGCTGCTGAAAAAGCAGAACAGAAAACGATTATGGCCACCGCTGAAGAGGTACGTCAGGCTCAGCAAGAGCAAGAAGCGCAGTCTGCCGCTGAGAAAGCGGACCAGAAAACGATTATGGCCACCGCTGAAGAGGTACGTCAGGCCCAGCAAGAGCAAGAAGCGCAGTCCGCTGCTGAGAAAGCGGACCAGAAAACGATTATGGCCACCGCTGAAGAAGTGCGTCAGGCCCAGCAGGAGCAAGAACAAGAACAGCAAGAATCACAGGGGCAGGACGAAAAAACCATTATAGCGCCCCCTGCGGCTCAACCTGAGGAGCGTATGTCTGGGGCTGCCGATGATAAAACCATTATTTCCTCGCCACAGATTAATCCGGATGATGGCGAAACCGTCGCCATTGGCCAGGAGGCGGTCGCGAAAATTAAACAGGCTGCTGCCCAGAATCCAACCGAGGTGGCTCTATTGGGTTTGACCCCGCCAGTGGCCGACCGGAAATTCAAGCTCAATAAAGAGCTCTTGGTGGTCGGGAGATCGCCGTTTAATGACATTATTATTAAGTCTTCATCGGTGTCTTCCGAGCATGCCGAGCTGGAAAAAATGGATGGTATATGGGTGGTCCGTGACCTCGAGTCTTCCAATGGCACCTATGTTAATGACCGTCTGATTGAAGAGTGTGAGCTTTACAGCGATGACAGCCTGATGTTTGGGGAAATTGAGTTTACCTTTGACCCCGATGGCCTGATGCCTCCACCGGAAGACCGAGTGATTGAATACCTAGACGTAGAAACAGCGTCTTCGACTAAACTGTGGATAGGCGTTGCTGTGGCTGTGGTCGCGGTGGCCGCCGCTGCGCTGGTATTACTTTAATGGCTGACATGGCTGGGTTTAGCAGCAGGTCATTGATTGTTATTTAGGCCCCCAAACTATAAACTTGCGGGTTTTATGCACATTAAACAACTGGGATTGAACCTTCCTGAATCAGGAAGATAGAAACTTTATGGCGTCAGCACCTGAAATACCCGGATACGAAATACTCGAGCCCCTCGGTGAGGGCGGTATGGCGACTGTGTATCTGGGCGTCCAGAAAAACTTCCAGCGCAAAGTGGCGGTCAAAATTCTGTCTGCGCGGCTGCTGTCTGATGCCAGTTTTGGGGTGCGCTTTCTGCGTGAAGCCCGTATTGTTGCCCAGCTGTCACACCAAAATATTGTTCCTGTTTTCGATGTAGGGCAGCATGGTGATTGTCACTATATCGCTATGGAGCTGTTGCGTGGGGGTGATTTAAAGCAGCGCTTAGCCAAAGGTATGCCGCTGTCTGAGTGTCTGGAAATTACCCAGCAAATCGCCTCCGCACTGCACTATGCTTCCAGCAAAAACTTTGTTCACCGGGATATCAAGCCAGAGAATATTTTATTCCGCGAAGACGGTAGTGCTGTCGTGTCTGACTTTGGTATTGCCCGCTCGACGGAATCAGAAACCAATATGACATTGACCGGTACCATTATTGGTACCCCGAGCTATATGAGCCCTGAACAGGCACAAGCTCAAACGTTAGACGGCCGTTCTGATCTATACAGTCTCGGTATCATTTTATTTGAAATGCTGACGGGCAATGTTCCCTTTACTGCAGATTCTGCCATTTCCATTGGCCTGAAACATATTACAGACCCTATTCCAGAATTACCGGACGAAGTGGCCGAGTTTCAGGACCTTATCGATAAGGCGCTGGCCAAATCACCCGAAGACCGGTTCCAGACGGGGCAGGAATTTATTGATGCGCTGGATGAGATTCAGGCAAACCTGCAAAGTGGCACCGAATCAACCACCATAATTTCGGCAGATGCTTTAAAGCGCCATAAAAGCGCCAGCAGTCGTCGCCGTGCATCGGGTAGTACTTCTGTTTCACGCAGTCGTGCCCGAAATACCACCGGTGGCCGCACCCGGTCGAATACCGGCAAGGGACGCACCGCGCTGCGCAATCAACCCGCCGCCGCTGGTGGCAGCAAAAAAATTATTTTGGCAGCTTCCATTGTTGGGGTGTTAGCTCTGGCCGGTGTCGGTGGTTGGTGGGTTAGCAATACCGAGTCAATCAGTGCTGCTGATGCCGAAAGTCTTGCCCTAAAAGAACAAACCCTGTCGCTATTAGATAATGCCAATGAGGCGCTGGCGGATGGTCGTTTATTCGAGCCCGCCGATAATAACGCGCAGTATTATTACACCACGGCTTTAGCGCTGGCACCGATGAACCAGCAGGCGATCGATGGCATCGAAGCGTTGATCTCAACCTATCTGGATAGCGCACAAAAATCCATGGGTGATGTCGATGAAGCGGCTGCCGCGCAATGGTTAAACCGTTCCGCGCAAATTGCTTTTTATGCCAACGATCAAAGCTTGTTAGAGCGCCAGCAAACTCTGCGCGCCGATCTATTCCAGATGCAGCAGCAAAATATTCGTCAGGACCAACGTCAGGGCCAGGTCGAATTATTATTGGCGGGGGCGAAAAAAGCGCTATCGGAAAATAAATTATCCAGCCCGATTGGTGATAATGCCTATGACAAATACCAGTCGGTATTGGCTCTGGACCCGGAGAACAATAGCGCTCTTGAAGGTATCGCCAATATAGCGGCCACCTTCTTACAGCAGTCGACCGCAGAAGCACAGAAAGGAAATTTTATTCGCGCCAGAGCATTAATTGCAGCCGCGATTCAAGTGGATAGTCAGCACCCGAACTTACAGGTGGCCCAGACCACCATCAATGACCTTGAAGCCAAAAAGCGTAGCGACGATATGCGACTGGCTAAACAGAAGCCATTGTCGCCTGAAGAGATTGCCCAGCAGAAAGCAGCGGCACAAAAAGCGCGTATTGAACAAATTACTGGATTGCTGGCTGGTGCAGCAAAAGATTTACAAGAAGATCGCCTGCAGTCGCCAGCGGGTAATAATGCGGTCGCAAAATTCCGCTCAGTATTGCAGTTAGATCCCTCCAATCTCGATGCTCTCGAAGGTTTGCAGAAAGTGGGTGAAAAATATGTCGTGCTAGCCAATGCTCAGCTGAAAAATTTAAAAATTGATAAAGCCGACAGCTACTTAAATATTGCCCAAAAGCTGGTGCCTAATAGCCAGCAATTATTTGCGGCTCGTCGGGCGGTGTTGGATGCCAGGGAAGACCGGGCTATCCAGCGCGAATTGGAGTTGGAGCGCCAGCGCCAGATTAAAGAACTATTGGCCGCGGCGAAAAAAGATCAGGACGCGGGTCGCTTGAGTGCGCCATTGGGTAACAATGCGCTGGAAAAATTCTCGCAGGTGTTAGTGTTAGACCCGATTAATACTAGCGCTAATAGCGGCCGTAATAAAATCGTCGACCAACTGGTTGTCGATACCGGCAAGGCGATCAAGGCCAACCAATTTGATCAGGCAGAAGCTTATATCGGCACCATGTCTCGCTTCTTCCCTAAAGGCTCGAAAACACGCTCGCTAAAAAATGATTTGGCCAAAGCCAAAGAAGTGTATGCCAGATTACAGCGTGAGAAAAATGGCTTATTAAAACGCGCAGAACGTTTGGCAGAAAAATCGCCATCTGATACCAATAACAGTCAATTGCGTGCTATGTATAAGCGCATTTTAGAAATCGAAAGCAACAACTCAGCGGCCAATGTCGGTTTAATGAAAGTGGGCGACTATGATCTTGGTATCGCCAATACTGCGATACAGGCGCGCAATTACCAAAAAGCCAGTTTGCATATTAATTATGTTGAGCAATCAACGTCCGATCACCCCGGCCTTGCGGCGATGAAAAAACGGGTAGAGGATGCTATTGCCGCACAGGCTGAAGCGGAAGGCTTGATTGAGTCTACCAGTGGCCACTATGCTAAAGCCCAGAAATTGAGTGATGACAATATTGCCCGCAATGCACTAAAAGCCGTGTATCGAGATATATTGGCCGCCAAAACAGTGGATCCCGGTCACCCTAAAATTACACCGGCCTTAGAGCAGCTTGAAGAAAAATATGTGGATTCGATTGCCTACTACTCAGAGAAAAAATCGTTTACCCGTGGCAAAGAGATGATAGAAGATGCTCTGTCTATGGACATTCCTTTGCAGCGTATTGTTGAACAGCAAGAGTTGCTGTTAATCAACGAAAAAGAATTTAAAGAAAAGAAAAAGCGTTTAACCCGACAGATGGGTGTTTTTTAAAACCACTCAAGCCCAGAGCTGACCATGGAGCAGTGCATCGTGATAAAGTACTGGCGCTGTTTTTTTTTAAGCCAACTCCTATGGCTGCTGCCTGCCTGTACCGCCCCAAGCTTTTCTGAACTGTTAGCCGCCGCTGATACGATTGGCAATGATGCCGGCTTTTCGCGGCAGGCTATTGATGGAGGCCAGTTTAGTTTGGTGAGCTATCAAAAAATACAATCTGATAGCCAGGAACTAACGGTCTATATCGAGGGGGATGGTAAGTCCTTAATTACTCGAACGCGGGTATCACTTAACCCAACACCTCATAACCCCCTGGGCCTGAAATTGGCCGCTGCTGATACCGTAAACGACAATGTTATTTATCTTGGTCGTCCCTGCCATTTTATAGCGACCGGCGCTGACCCTGAGTGTAATCCTAAATATTGGACACGCTATGGTTATTCCGCTGATGTGGTGGCCAGCCTAAGTACTGCGCTGGACCAGCTAAAAGCAGACCATGGTTTTACCCGGATTAACCTGGTGGGTTTTTCCGGCGGAGGGGCCCTCGTGATGTTATTGGCAGCGAAGCGAGATGATATTACCACCATTAGAACCGTGGCAGGTAATTTGGATGTTGCGGCGTTTACTCAATACCATAAAGTCAGCCCCATGTCGGGTTCATTAAATCCGGCGGATTTTACTGATAAAGTACAGGCCATTCCCCAGCGCCATTTTATCGGTAGTGAGGACTATGTCGTGCCGCCACAGATTGGCCATAGTTATTTATCGCAGGCGGAGAAAACCGCTTGTATTAGCCTCAGGGTGATAGAAGGGGCTACGCATTTGTCGGGCTGGTTGCAGTCCTGGCCCGAGTATTTGCGTGAGCCGGTCGTCTGTAAACAGCGGCCATAAAAAAGCCGGAACCAATGTCCGGCTTGAAGTGAGTGAAGCGGGTTTATTGAGCGCTTTTCCAGCTGTCAAGAATATCCCCGGCACTGGCACTCCAGACTTCATCCTTGCTCATAATATATGCCAGCGCTTTTTCCAATTTGCCAATACGGTGAGGTTGACCTAATAACCACGGGTGGATATTTAACGCTAAAATCCTGCCGCCCTGTTGCTCAGCTTCGGCGATAAGAAAATCGCATGCATCACAGACTTGCTCGACATAAGAGTCTTCTGAGTGCAGATTGTTTTGAATAACAAAACGATCTTCGATTTCAGTGGATAGTGGCATGGCAGTTAAGTTACCGCTTTGGGTTCTGAACGCATAGGGCATATCGTCATTGACCCAGTCACAAAAATATTCAATGCCATTTTCAGCCAGTAGCTCCGGTGTATTCTCCGATTCGTTTTTGGCAGGGGAAATCCAGCCACGTACAGGTTGACCCGTTATGTCACGTAGGCCATCCAGCGCTTTCTTAACAATGCTGGCTTCTTCGTCTTTATCCTGTCCGCCATAGTGCAGGGCGTCCATATGATAACCATGACAAATAATTTCATCGCCACGCTCTTTCACTTTATCGACCAAATAAGGGAGGCGTTCAGCCAGACGCGTATTCATCGCAATCGTAGGCTTAATGCCGTATTTATCAAAGGCCTTAAAGAAACGGTAAATACCGACACGGTTGCCGTAGTCACGCAAACTATAGTGCCTTAAGTCAGGGTAAGGCATTGTCATACCGCCGGGAACTTTAAACGGTTTGCCTTCTTGATTTAGTGGGAAGTATTGCAGGCCGACATTAACCCATAGCGCTAATTTTTTTCCTTCAGGCCAGCTCACGGGTTTACGGTCAGTGATCATCGACCAGTCATAGCGGTCATGGTCCATACCATATGAGCGATGTGGGTAGTCAAAATAGTCTTTATCCAAAGTCATGTTACTGCCCTCCCTGTTGTCTGGATGCAATATCGGCGCTGATATCGTCATAGTAATTATCAATAAAAAACTCGGCGATTTCTCTGCCGGTGGTGACCCAGACATCGTCGTGGCCGGTGATATATTCCAGCGCTTCTTCAAAAGCTTTTAAACGGTGTGGGCAGCTCACTTGGTAATTGTGTGTGGGGATACACATAATGGTGCCAGACTCTTCACCCTCCTGATAAAGACGATCAAAGTTCTCTTTAATCTGCTGGCCATAACGCCGTGGCTCAATTTTATTGACCACATAGGCAATCGTGTCGTTCATTTCCAATGAGTAGGGAATGGAGACGAATTTTTTATTATTGCGCAAGTGAATGGGCGTGGGTTGGTCGTCATGAAATAAGTCACAGGTATAAAAACCGCCTTCCTCACCAAATAACTCAGTGCCCACTTCAGCAAATAAGTCCAGGGTCAGTTCAGAGTGTGACAGTGCCGAGGCTAAGTAGCCGGCGCACTTTTGGCCGGTATGCTTATAGATGGTTTCCATTGAATCTTTAATCACATCACGCTCTTGCTGCTCGGTCATGCCGTAGGTATAGCGCGTGTTATAAATGCCGTGACTAAAAAACTCCCAGTTGCGCTCTTTGCACATCTCGATAATTTCAGGGTGATGGTCACATAATGCGGTAGACAAAGAGATGGAACCCCGGACACCATATTTCTCCAATACTTCCATTTGGCGAACATGACCAACACGGTTGCCGTAATCGCGAATCGTATAGCCGGGCAGGGCAGGGCTGGGCTGTGGCCAGGCCGCCCGATAAGGGTTGGCCGGTGGCTTGAGTTCATAGTACTCAATATTGGGTGCGACCCAAAACGCCATCTTGGCGCCATTAGGCCATGCTATTTTTGGACGCTTATCGTAGGGCCAATAATCGTAAAATCCGGGATCTTCTTTCATGGTTGTGTTCCAGTCTGTGTTCGTCTTACTTTTTGGCGATTTCGCTGTTTAGCCAGTCGGTGACTTCTGCGGTTTTTAAGACGTCGCAATATTTTAACGATAGATCAGTCAGGTTGGCGTAGTGATAGCTTTCGTGCTTATCAGCAACACACTCTTCAGGAACAATCGTGCGGTAACCCCGAGATAGCGATTCAACCCCCGTGGCACGAATACAGCCTGAGGTTGAGCCGCCGGTCAGGACAATCGTGTCAACACGGTGCCATACGCACAGTGACTGCAGTTGGGTTTCAAAAAACGCAGAAGGCATTTTCTTTAAATAGATAACGTCTTTAACCTTGTCGATTTCCAGCCGGTCATCAAATTCAGAGCGCTCGGAGTCAAACTTAATATTTTGCAGGCTATCGGGTGTATCGGTGCGGGTTCCCCAAATACCAGCGTCCTCGGCGGATTCCATATAAGCCACATGGGTCCAGACTACCGGCCAGCCCAGCTCGCGAAATTGACGGGCCAAACCATTGATATGTTCCATTTGATTGGGGTCAGTTTCATAGGCGGTTTTAAACAGGTCGGTGCGGGTATAGGCCTTTTGTGGGTCGATATTGACCAGGATGGCTTTCTCACCAAAGCCAAATTTCTTGCGGGCAGGGTTGGCTTGAACGTCCAAAAAGATCTCTTTGGCGGTTTTGGTGGTGGTTTCCATTGCTGCTCTCCTGTTGATAGCGGGCTGAATGAATTGATTAAAATTTAATCATAAAATGATATATAGGCATAGCATTATACCATTGCTTTGGGCTGTGCGAATGCTTTTGATCAAAACTCTAGAATAGACTGTTTTACCGGGGTATTGCCTGTCTGGGTTTTCAGGCGGGTGGGGAGAGGCTGAGGCAAATAGCCTGAAGGGGCAGCGAGTCGTCGAGAAGGTGTGTGCTGGCACTCTCTCGCTTACTTTATCGATAGTGAACTGTTAATATCTACCGGTTTGTGCGGCATAGATTTTTTTACTTTAGTGGCCATATATTTTAAGAAAAATAAAACTGGCAACGCTATTAATCATCTCTGGTATCTGGTCCATGGTTATTGATTGATAAAGTTTTAAAGCCGTTTCGGGTGGTTTTTCCGTGTTAGTAAGTTTAGTCGTGTATTTCAGTTTTCAGGGTTGAGGTTTGGATGAGTCGTAACAATCTTAAGGGATGGCAGCAGTTAGAAACTATGGCTGCGGCTAGTGAGGGTAAACAGATCAAGGCCTTGTTTGCTAACGACTCCGAGCGCTTTGCCAACTACCACCTTGCCCATAGCGGCATCCTGTTTGATTACTCCAAAAACCGTATTTCCGATGACGTCAAAGCAGCCCTTGTGCAACTGGCCCGTGAGTGCGAGGTAGAGGCCTGGCGGGATGCGATGTTTGCCGGAGATAAGATTAACCGTACCGAAGGCCGTTCCGTATTACACACGGCTTTGCGCAGCGACCATTGCCCGAATCAAGCCATTGGCCAGCAGGTACAAGAAGAGTTAGATCATATTCGTTCTTTTTCTGAGCGGGCCCGTTCTGGGCAGTTGTTTGGCTATAGCGGTCAGGTGATTACGGATGTGGTATGCCTGGGAGTCGGCGGTTCCAACCTTGGGCCAGAGATGGTAACCGAGGCTTTACCCAGCCAGCCAGGTGATACCGTCAAACTGCACTACATCTCCAGTGTTGATGCGGTTCCTTTAGAGCATCTATTGGCCGGTTTATCGGCTGCAACAACGTTGTTTATTGTCGCTTCGAAAACCTTTACCACCACAGAAACCCTTTTGAATGCAGCAGCGGCGAAGCGATGGCTATTGAGCGAGGCGCCGGAAACGGCAATCGCCCTGCACTTTGTGGCGGTAACAGAAGATACTGACAAAGCTGCTTCCTTCGGTATAACCCCGGATTATTGTTTTCGGATTTGGGATTGGGTCGGCGGCCGGTTTTCACTCTGGTCAGCGATTGGTCTGCCTATTGCGATTGGTCGAGGGTATAGCGCGTTTGAGTCGTTATTGTCGGGCGCCAGTGCCATGGACGAGCATTTTCGCAGTGCCGATATTGCACAGAATATCCCCATGATGATGGCTTTGGTGGGTGTATGGAATACCACGTTTTTAAATATAAATACTCTGGCTATTCTGCCCTATGATCAGCAACTACATCAATTGCCGTCCTATTTGCAGCAGGCTGAAATGGAGAGCAATGGTAAATCGGTCAACTGGCAAGGTGAGCATATTCAATACAATACCTGCCCTATTTTATGGGGCCAGACCGGTATTAACGGTCAACATGCTTTTTATCAACTGCTGCATCAGGGCAGCCATGATGTCGCATCAGACTTTATCGTGTCTGCTAACAGCTGCGCTCAATCGGACATTCATCATCAGCATTTGCTGGCTAACTGCTTTGCTCAATCACAGGCATTAATGAATGGCGTTGGTGAAGAGGAGGTCAAGCGCGAACTATTAGCCAATGGCCTGAACAATAATGAAATAGAACAATTAGCGCCCCATAAGGTGCATGCAGGCAACCGCCCCACCAATACACTGATCATAGATACTCTGGATGCTTTTCATTTAGGCGCCTTAATTGCGTTATACGAACATAAAATCTTTGTGCAGGGCATTATTTGGGAGATCTATTCCTTTGACCAGTGGGGTGTGCAGCTCGGTAAATTACTCGCCACGAATATGCTCGGCGATGTGCAGCCCGGCAGCGCTGTTGACCGCTATGATAGCTCCACCAATGGCCTGCTTAATCATATAAAGTCTGTTTCCCACTCTGAATAGTTACATCGGTGACCCTTAGCATCTCAGCTAGCAGCTAAAGTTGCCTGAGGGCTGGTTATTAATTGTAGGGTATTACTACCACTGCTATGATGGATTAAATCCTGGGATATCTAGAGAGGAATCTAATAATGTCCTTATCCACCTGTCGAATTATTGTTTCCGTTTGTGCAGCCCTTGTTCTTAGTGGCTGTGGTAATGACGTTGTTGAAGACGTCGAAGTACCGGTACGGCCAGTTAAAATCTTTAAGGTCTCGGGTGATAGCTCGACGGCGGTGAGAAGTTTTCCCGGTGTGATTGATGCGTCGCAAAGAGCCGAATTGGCCTTTCGTGTTCCCGGCACCGTAGAGAAAATTTATGTTAAAGAGGGTGATCAGGTTAAGCGCGGCCAGCTATTGGCCGAGCTGGATGATGCCGACTATGCGATAACCGTACAGGACAAGAAGGCCACTGCCGAAAAAGATGAGCGGAACTTTAAGCGGGGCCAGGAGTTGATTGTCGATGGCAATATCTCCCGAATGGACTTCGACCGGATGGAGGCGTCGATGAAAACCTCCGCTGCCGCATTGGCATTGGCCGAGCAAAATCTGGCCTATACCCAGTTAAAGGCCCCTTTTGATGGTCGAGTAGCCGTACGCTCTATTGAAAATTTTGAAGAGGTGGCGGCCAAGCAGGAAGTGATGCGCTTGCAAGATGAAAACGAATTGGAGGTGAAGGTATCTTTACCGGAGTCGCTGGTTCGCAGTATTAGAAAAACCGGCGAGGTGGCCGCGCGTGATGCCGTGACCTCTTATGCCGTGTTCGAGGGCAATGGCGGCACCCAATTCCCGTTGGCGATTAAAGAGTTGTCCTCCAAGGCTGACCCGCAAACCCAGACTTTTTCCGTAACGCTCTCCATGGCGTCCCCTTCGGAGTTTCCTGTATTACCGGGTATGACCACAACGGTATCCATGGACTTCTCGAAAATTATCAATGTGGATATTGTGCATTGGATACCCGCCCGTGCAGTGGTTGCCGAAAGCGATTTGAATGCACAAATCTGGATTCTTGATCCAGCGTCTATGACCGTTAAAAGCCGCAAAGTCACCATTGGTCGTATGTCAGGTTCTAAGATTGAAATCAAACAGGGCCTGATCGGCGGTGAAGAAATTATCAGTGTTGGCGCCTCTTACCTTGCCGAAGATATGAAAGTGACTCGAATGATTCAGTCTGAGCAGGCCGTCCCCCGTGCCGATGATCCGGTGTAGTTGTTCTAACTTAATAACGCTTTATTAAAATAAACGACCGGCACTCAATAGGATAAAAACATGAATATCGGAGAATTTTCGGTTCATAGCAAAGTCATTTCCTGGTTGTTAATCATTATTATGGTTGGCGGTGGGTTACTGGCCTTTGACGGTATGGGCAAACTGGAAGACCCAGAGTTTACAATTAAGCTTGCCAAAGTCATTACCACCTACCCTGGCGCAACCGCCGAAGAAGTTCAGGAAGAGGTGACCTACCATATTGAAGATGCCATCCAGAAAATGGAGCAGGTGAAATGGATAAAAATGTCGGTTTCCCGCCCCGGTGTTTCGGATATCACTATTGAGTTTAAAGATAAATACCGCAAGGCAGATTTTCCGAATATCTTTGATGAGCTGCGCAGAAAAATTGCCGATGTAAAACCTAATCTGCCACCGGGCGCGAATGACCCGATGGTGATTGATGACTTTGGTGATGTTTACGGTATCTATGCCGTTATTACCGGCGAAGGTTATACCTGGCGTGATTTATGGGATACCGCCGACCGCTTGAAAAAACAATTGGTACAGGTCGACGGTGTGCGCAAAGTGGTGATCGATGGGGCGCAGCGGGAAGTGGTCTATGTTGATATTTCACGCACTCGCATCGCTGAATTGGGTATATCACCCCGGTCATTAGTCAATGTGCTGAAGTCACAAAACGTTGTGGTCAATGCGGGTAATGTCAGTGTCGGTGATGATTATCTGCGGATTAGCCCAAGCGGTGACTTTAAGTCGGTGCAGGAAATGGGCGATGTATTGATCAGCTCAGATCAGCGACAACTGATTTTCCTGCGTGATATTGCCACCATTACCCGCGCCTATCAGGAAGTGCCGGGGAAAATGTATTACGTCAATGGTGCACCGGGTTTGACCATGGGTATCTCTATGCTCAGTGGCCAAAATGTGGTGCAAGTTGGCGAGCGTTTGCAAGAGCTTGGGCAGGAACAACAAACGATTATCCCTATCGGTATGAAGTTCGATATGGTGTATAACCAGCCGGTAGAAGTCGATAACTCAGTGAGTGGCTTTATTATGAGCGTGGCTCAGGCAGTGGGTATTGTTATTGCCGTGCTGCTGCTATTTATGGGTTTGCGAGTCGGTATTATTATCGGCACGGTATTATTAATTACTGTGGCCGGCACCATATTTTTTATGGACTTATTTGCTATCGATCTACAGCGTATTTCGCTGGGTGCTCTGGTTATTGCTTTGGGTATGTTAGTGGATAATGCGATTGTGGTTGCCGAAGGCATGTTGGTAAGGATGCAAGCGGGCATGGGGGCAGCTAAAGCTGCCGGTGAGGCGGTCGGTAAAACTATCTGGGCATTATTGGGTGGTACAGTGATTGGTATTCTGGCCTTCTCTGCGATTGGTTTATCCCCCGATTCGACGGGCGAATTTGCCAGCTCGTTATTTTATGTCATCTTAATTTCATTGGCGCTATCCTGGATTACGGCGATTAGTTCAACGCCACTGCTGTGTGCATTACTGCTCAAAGTGGGTGACGACAGCGGTGAAAAGGCAGACCCCTACGGCGGTAAATTCTTTTTATTATTTAGAGGCTTTGTAGCAAAAGCTATTGATAATCGCTGGGTCACCATCGGTGGTGTGGTTGGTCTTTTTGTTATTGCTGTGATTGGTTTTGGCAATGTTAAAAGCGGTTTTTTCCCGGATTCCAATACGCCCATATTTTTTGTTGATGTCTGGGAGCCTGAAGGTACCGATATCCGAACCACCCGTGAAGACACCTTAAAAATCAGCGAATATATCCGCAGCCTGCCGGGAGTGGTACAAACGACTTCCGTTATTGGCGGGCCGCATCAGCGCTTTACCCTGGTGTATGACTCCAAAGAATCTTCCCGTGCCTATGCGCAGATCATTGTGCAAACAGAAAACCGAGAGCAAATAAAAGAAGTATGGGATAAAACCGATCATTTTATGCGCACGGAATTGCCCTGGACTGATCCTATTATCAAGGCCCTGCGAATCGGCCCGGGTAGAGACAGTAAAATTGAAGCCCGCTTCCACGGCCCTGAAGCCCATGTGCTAAGGCGCTTATCGGAAGAAGCCAAAGCGATTATGCGTGAGGATTCAGAAGCCAAAGAAATTCGTGATGATTGGCGAGAGCCGGTCAAAGTGGTGACTCCGATATTTAATGAGCAAGTTGGCCGGCAGCTGGGTATTACCCGTGAAGAATTGGGTGCTGCCTTGCAGTTTGCCTTTGAAGGCTCGCCGGTAGGTACTTACCGCGATGGTATTCGCCTGCTGCCTATTTATATGCGTGCGCCTGAAGATGAGCGTGGCGATATTAATAACTTAAGGGATATTCAGGTTTGGAGCCCAGTATTAAATCAATCGGTACCTGTTTCACAGGTGGTCTCCGGCTTTGATACCCAATGGGAGAATGCGGTTGTTCGTGGCCGGGATAGAATAAAAACCATTATTACTTCCTGTAACCCGACGGGAGAACTAGCTGGCCCGTTATTTGATCGGCTCAAAGCGAAAATTGAAGCGATGGATTTACCCCCGGTTATAGTATTTCCTGGGGGGGGGAATATGAAGATTCAGCCAAGGCGCAGGCGGGTTTAGCCGGTGCATTGCCGACCGGATTTTTGTTAATGATACTCACCAGTATTTTCCTGTTTGGTAAAGTGCGGCAGCCCACCATTATTTGGCTGACGGTACCGCTGGCGGTTATTGGTGTGACGGCCGGATTGTTGGCCACCAATGGTGCCTTTGACTTTATGTCGCTGTTAGGGGCTTTATCTCTGGTCGGCCTATTAATTAAAAATGCGATTGTATTGATTGAAGAAATCGATCAGCAAATAGAAACCGGTAAAGACCCCTATGAAGCCATTCTGGATTCGGCGGTAACCCGTTTAAGGCCGGTAGTCCTCGCCGCCGCAACCACTATCCTCGGGCTTATTCCTCTGCTTAAAGATGTGTTTTTTGTCAATATGTCGATTACTGTGATGGCAGGTCTGGGCTTTGCCACGCTGCTGACGTTAATCATTGTACCGACGCTGTATGCGGTGTTGTTTAAGATTAAGCGCAGTGAAGCCTAATAATCCTGACTAAAGCTGCCGGGGTTTAAGACTACGCGCCCAGATACGGTTGGGGAATTCCCCGGCTGCTTCATCGTCCTTTATAGGCAGGGCGCTCGTGAAAACCCCTACCCTGGCATCACGTTTCACCGTTCACCGTAGGGTGGATTATAATCCACCGGTATAGGGTAACTGATGGCTGGGCCTGGTGGATTATAATCCACCCTAGGATACTGGTTTCAACAAACTTGAAAGAATACGTGATCTTAGGCAGAGAGGGGACTGTTTTAAGGGGCGCCAAAATGCAGGGAGGACGACTGCGGGATGTTAGAACCGTCCCCTGCAAACAGACACCTTGCTGCCGGACGCTTATTAAAATTCATACCCCAAAAGCACCAAGCTCGACCTACCTCAAGTGATAAAAGAGCCACACCCAAAATAGGCAGCATTTATGAAACTAGAGTGAGGATATAAATCCCATACCTCCTGTCAAAGCCACCAAGGCTATTAATTAGGTGAAATCAGCGCAGTACTTATGGCACACTGTGCCTCTGCGTAAATTATCAGGGAGTAGAGTTATGAAACGTTTTGTCCCCAGTCTTATTCTGAGTGTGTTTTTTCTTGGCCTAGGCGCCTGTAGCAGCAATACCACCATTGAGAGCGACCTTGGTATCGACGGAGCACCGGCCTGGGTTAATGAAGGTACTCAGGCGGTAGACAACGACGATGGTCAATTACTGCATGGTGTGGGCATGGCACCGCCAATGGGCGATACATCCCTGCAAAAAAGCGCAGCGGATAACCGCGCCCGCGCTGAGATTGCCCGTATTTTGCAAACCTATGTCGATAGCACCTTAAATGATTATACCGCCAGTGTTGGCGATAGCGCCGAGTTGAATATAGAGCGTGAGATTCGTACGGCCACCAAACTGGCGATTAGCGGCTCCCGTATTCTCGGTCATTGGAAGCATGAAGAAACCGGCGATATCTATGCTTTTGCGGAGTTAAGTATTGAGGCCATGGACGAATTAATTGCCAAGGCTGACAACCTGAGCAGCGCGTTTAAACAATATTATGATGACAATAACAAAGCCAATTTTGACCGCTTTGTTGAAACCACTACGCAACAATAAGAGCCAATAATTTCAGAGGAAAACGCCATGCTCAAGAGTATTCAATATGGTTTGATCGTTGCCGCAGTCATTTTGCTTAGCGCCTGTGGTACTACCGTTAAACGCATCGATGCCGATGAAACCGTTGACCTTAGCGGTGCCTGGAATGATAGCGACTCCCGTATGGTAGCGGAAGAAATGATCCAGGATTCACTGTCCAGACCCTGGATATCACAATTTTCCGCCTCATCAGGTCGTCCGCCAGCGGTGATTGTGGGTACTGTTCGCAACCTTAGCCACGAACATATTAATGTGAATACCTTTGTTGCAGATATGAGCCGCTCATTAGTTAATTCCGGTCAGGTTGATTTTGTGGCCTCAAGCAATGAGCGCAATGACATCCGTGAAGAACGCAAAGACCAGGACCTGAATGCGACCGAAGAAACACGCAATGCCGCAGGTCAGGAGCAGGGTGCTGACTTTATGCTGACCGGCCAGATTAATACCATTATTGATGTCGAAGGCAAACAGCAGGTACGTTACTATCAGGTTGACCTGACGATGGTCAGCATGGCCAATAACCGTAAGGTATGGCTGGGGCAAAAGAAAATCAAAAAATTAGTCAAAAATGGCAAGTTGCGTTACTAAATAAAAGTACCGGCTCTGGACGGATTCAAACTACGTGCTTGCCCCCGCCTTGTCTATAAAACTGGCTGTGCTGGTTCTGTTGATACCGCTGTCAGGCTGTGTCACCCAGCACAAAATCAACTCTCTGGCTGAAAGTCTGCAAACGGCTGGTGCAGATACCACTCTGGCTGCCGTAGAAAAAATTAAACCCAATGGCCGAGACCGCGCCCAGTATTTATTAAATCGCGGCACCCTTTATCGCTTGAGTGGCAACCTTGCAGCCAGCACCCAGGATTTAGAATCGGCCAAATCTATTATGCGCGCATTGCAAGCCAGCAGTGTGACTGAAAATATAGCGGCATTAACGATTAATGAAACGCTGCGCAGTTATGCCGGTACACCCAGCGAGCGTGTATTAGTTCATACTGTATTGGCTTATAACTACTTGCAGCAAAATGATCTGGAGGGTGCCAGAGTTGAAATGCTACAGGCGGATATTACCATGCGGGAAGTTGCCGATGGTGACAAGCTGCGGGGGCAGTTAGCCTCCAGTCATTTTTTAGCGGGATTGATTTATGAGCTTAACGGCGAGTGGGACAATGCCATGATTAGCTATCGCAATAGTGCCGAGATACTGGACCAGCGTAAGCAGCCGATTCCTGATGCAGTGCAGAAAAGTTTATTGCAAACCAGTATGCGCCAGGGCTTAAAAGAAGAGTACCAGCGTTATAGCCAGCGCTTTTCCCGCAGCGCCAAGCCGCTGGCTGATGGCGAAAAAGAACTGATCGTATTTTACTCTGACGGTATTGTCAGTCATAAACGGCAGCGGACAATCTCAGTGTATAGTTTTGAGTTAAAGCAGCAAATCACCTTATCGGTGCCTTATTATACCGCGAGTAATTATTTTGCTCGGCCGCTGATACTCTCTGTGGCCGGGCAAAACCTGCGCACCGGATTGATTGAGGATCTGGAAGTACTGGCCCGAAATGATTTTAAAGATGAAATCCCCGCCATAACTGCTGCCGCGACAGCGCGGGTGGTTGCCAAATACCAAATAGTAGAAAAGATGCGCAGAGAGCAGGGGGATTCAGTGGCCGTCTTATTTAACCTGGCATCAACCATTGCCGAACAGGCGGACTTACGCAGCTGGAATATGTTACCTTCATCGATACAAGTGGCCAGAATTCGTATTGCCCCTGAGGTTGATCTGGATGAAATTGATTTAACCGCTGGCCTTAATGCGGGTGAATTATTGCAATTTAACCAGGGTAATACCTTATTACTGCTGGCCAACAGTGTTGGGCACTAGAGAAAGGATGAGCTATGAACAGACTAACGGTTTACTTATTGATTGTCGCTTTGCTGGGTGCTTGTAGCACCAGCGATCAACAGCCTCAGTGGATTGATAATGCCGCGGTTGATTATCCAGCGGAAAAATACCTGACGGCCATTGGTGAAGCTGATAATCGCGAAACCGCCGCCGGTCGAGCCAGAGCCAATTTGGCGCAAATTTTTCAGGTGGCAATCAAGGATAATCAGCAGGATTTTTCCCAGGCAATTGTCAACAACTCTCAGGGGCAGTCAACAAGCGATAACCAATTGCGCGTTGCTCGCTTTGTTAATACGCAAGCGCAACAGGTATTAGAGGGTACGGATATTGTTAGCTATTGGGAATCACCAGAGGGCAAAGTGTTTAGTCTGGCGCTGCTGGATAAGGCGGCAGCCAGTCGGCGCTTTAGGGAAAGTATTCGCGATGCCGATAGAAAAACCCGTGAGCTGATTGAGTACGCCAGTAATCAGGCACCCAATCCGGTAGCGGCATTGCGGGCACTGGAAGAAGCGCGCCTTAGCCAGCTTGAACGGGACAATAGCCATCGAAACCTCATGGTCACTGCGGGCAAAGGTATTAACAGCCCATACAGTAGCGATGAAGTTACAGCACTTATTCGCAATGCCCTATCGACATTGCAGTTTGCTATTAGCGCTGATGATTCGCAAATACAAAGTGAGCTGGGCAATGCCGCGGCCAGTTTGGGCGTCCAATTAGTGCCCGCGTCGGTGTATCAGCTAAGCAGTACGTTGGATACCGAGCCCTTACAACAAAAACAGGGCTGGTGGTGGATTCGAGGTTCGCTGGAGCTTGAGCTTCGTCAAGCTGAGGCTACCTTGGCTAAACAGCGTTGGCCGATAAAACAATCCAGTATGGAGGCGGGCATGGCACAGCAACGCCTGCGCGATACAGTGAATAAAAAATTGCCAAGCTATCTGTACCAGATGCTAACGGCAACCCCTGTTAATCAATGATAAAGGTTTTATCTATGCGACAAATAATAATGGTTATAGCGGTCAGTCTACTAGCCGCTTGCGGTACCACCTCTGACATTACCGGAACATGGGTAGAGCCGAGTATTAAAGATAAAGACCTTGAAGGCGTATTAGTGGTTGCCGTGACCGAAGAGCGCGAGGCGCGGGTTAATTTTGAAGATGCCTATACCCAGGCGCTAAAAGAAAAAGGTGTCAGGGCCGTTGCCAGTCATACCCTGGTGCCCGGTAAACTGAATAAAACCAAAAAAGAGCAGGTGATTAATGCCGCTAAAAAATCCGATCTGGATACCATCCTGGTATCGCATTATGCCGGCACTATAGAAGAACCCGTATTTCATCAGGGAAGAAATTACTATGATGTGGTTCCCGCCTATGGCGGCTATGACTATGGTCGATTTGGTGGTTATTACGGCAGGGTTGTAAAAGTGGGCTCAAGCCCTGATGTCTGGACTAGCAATAAATTTGTGATTCTGGTTTCCGATCTGTATGAAACCGCCACTGAGGAGCCGCTCTGGCAAGCTACCTCACAAACCGTTAACCCCGATGATAGAACAGAATTAAGAAATGCCATTATTACAGCCTTTGTTGGCCAAATGGAAAAACAGGGCTTAGTAAAATAAGTAGCGCTTAGCCCTGTTGCAAACTATCGCTTTCAAAAATTTGCAGGCCATCATTGCCATCGCGTTCGGTTGTTCTGTGATAAATAGCCTGCGCCAGTCTATCGATGTTAATCGGCTGATATTGTCTTAAGCCCAGAAAAAAACAGGCGTCAGTAACCATGACAGCCAGCTGGCTAGCGTTTCTTTTAAACGAAACTCATCACGCTGCCCCTCTAATAATGAAGGGCGGAATATCGACAGGCTTGAAAACTGTTCGGCCATAAGGGCGGCTTCGGCTTCGCCCTTAACCTGACTATAAAAGCTGATGGATGAGGGATTGGCACCGATCGCGCTTACCAGACTAAAGTGCCTAACCCCACAGCGTTTAGCATATTTGGCGGCCTCGACAATATAGTCATAATCAACAGTCCGAAAAGCCTGTTTGCTGCCCGCTGTTTTAAGGGTCGTGCCAAGACAGCAATAGGCATCGCCATGTTGTAATCCTGCTTGAGTTTCAAACTCGTTGAGTGTGTCAAAACCTATTTCAATCCACTGCAATTTATTCGATGTAAAGGGCGCGGGTTTGCGGGCAATGACAATCACCTGTTGGTAGTGGCTGTCGTCAAGGCATAAATCCAATAGCTTTCGCCCAACTGCGCCAGTGGCGCCAAAAATAATCGCTTGTTTGCTCATGGCTGTGCTAATGCCTCACTAAAGACGCTGTTTAAGCGAAAGTTAATCACCCGTAGAGCAATAGACGTATTAACCCCCTGACGCTCTGCCATCGCTACCAAATCATTAAAGCTAAGATAGACTTGCCCCTGTTTATCTTGCCAGAGCAAAAATTTCTGGCAAAAAGCGTCCAGCCCTAAAGTCGGGGCTGCGCTCATGGCTTTGGCGCCGGGAGCTGGCCCGCCAAATAATACTAAGGTATTGGGCAAGAGATCTATACCCAGTTCAGCGGCTTGCTGTTGAAAGTCAACCTCGCCAAAACTGACTGTATCATCCTGTGAGTTAATAGCTGCTGCGATTTTTTTTAGCGAGGTATCAAAATCAAAGGGGCTTTTAATCGTGATAATCCCATCGCTTGGCATTGTTGCGGATGGAAAGTCAGTGATGAGGGATTTGGGGATATCCACTAATAAAGCATCGACCATATGTTGATAAGCAGCCGCTAAATAAGCTGGGTCGTTGATGCCATAACGTGAAGCAATATACTGAAAGCGGTTATAGATAAGCTTGCTCTCACCACCGGACTTTTCTTCATAGGCCAAAATTCGCAAGGGCATATCAATGGCGGCCAACGGGTTTTGTTGAATAATGGCGGTATCCAGTTTGGGGTTTGAAACAATAAGCACTCTGGCAGGGGGCATCGTTGAGCCCGCTTGATAGCCCAGCCTGGAGTGATCGATATCTATCACCTTACGCCAATCCGAATGCTTCGCCAGATTAGACTCAAGTTGCTGGAATAGCGCGTCAGAACCCGCATAGCGTTGGTCGGTGATGGGCTCAGGGTCAGAGCAGCCAGTGCTTAATAACACAGTGACGACCCCGGTAAACCAATAGGCTTTAATATTCATAGGCTAACTACTTGCATAAAATAACAGGCACTGCTTTTATAAAAGCGTAGTATAAAATTATTGCCAGTGGAGAAATCAATGAAAAAGGAACGTATTTTTTTATTTCTCGCGACATTAGGCCTGCTGCCTATTGCTCTGTCCTATGGTGCATCACCGCAAACCAGTATGGACTATCTATTTGCTATCGATGCCAGCAGTGTTAATTCAACCCATATTTTCAGGGCGGTAATGGGCTTATATTTAGCGCTGGCCTTATTTTGGTTTATCGGTGCCCAGCGAGAGGCTTTAACCTTGCCAGCATTATGGAGTTTGACCGTCTTTATGCTGGGGCTTGCCGCAGGCCGAGTGCTAAGCCTTATTATCGATGGCATGCCGCATCCTCTATTAATGGTGTATTTACTGTTAGAGATTGGCTTTGGTGTTGTGGGCTATATATTGATTAGTCGTTATCAGCAAAGCGAATAAAAGCTGCTTCCTGTCCTAACTGTTTGGCATCTTTTACCGCGCTGGCTAATAGGCGCTCTATAGTTGGCACCCCAGCCGCTGGGGCGGTGCCGCTATGTTTGGCTTCAAAGACATAGCCGCTGACTTCTTTGCCCGCAGCATCTTTACCGATGGCCTTTCTGGCAAAGAGTGTAACGGTATCTTTATCCACACCCCACTGAACTTTTCCGCTATAGCCCAGCTCCGGGGGCGGTAGTTTTTGCAATGTGCTTTGATCAAGCTCGGCCTTCATAGCCGCCAATAAAATACGCTCAGCAATTTTGTCCGACAGGATATAAATACTTTGATTGCCACCGTCCATCGAAGTGATAGTGCCACTACAGCCAAGCAGACATAGGGTGAGGGCGAAAAAAATATGTTTGATCAGCGTCATAGGCGTCTCGTTATTTCAGGTTTATTCACACAGGGCACGCATTTGAATTAAGGCTTGGTCAATCTCGCTATCGCTCTTTGCGCTATGGACTTTTTCAATCGCCTTATTACAGGCTTGTGCCATAGACTGCTGGCTGGCTTTGATAGCGTCTGACTGCAAGGCCGCATGGTCAGGTGACTGGCAGTATACCGCTGATACCGGGCGTAAATTAATATGTTGCTGATTCTTCTCCCAGGCAACACATTGGCCCACAGCCAGACCGGCTTGGGGTATAGCAATCTCTTTACTGCTATTGCCCTTAAAGGTCACCGTATAAAGAAAGACGCGGCGGTCTCCTTCGGCAATGGATGTGATCGCAAAAGCTGCAGCGGCACCATGAAAGGCCCAGGCGGTGTTGTCACCGATAGCAATGCCTGCCAGGCCGCCCAATACAGTATTTCTCGCGATGGCTGATTGCTCGGTAGTGACTTCAATAGCACTGATATGACCGTAATCAATGATGGCCGGTGTTTCTTTGGCTGCTAGTGTGGGTGCCACCAATAAAAACAGGCCAAATTGCGTTAGTGTGCTAAGCGTTTTCACCATGTCGGCAACACCTTTATTATTGTCTAAGGTTATGACGATACGCTAATGTTGGCTGAAATCAAATCACTTTTACGCTTGGGCAGGCTATGGAAAAACCACCAAGCCGACGTATACTTACCGTAGTCCAAATAACAAAACAGGTGTTTCTATGAGCGACACGGCTCAACCCGAACCTCAAAGCATAAAAAATAAATTATTAAGCCTTAGCAGTTCCAGCCAAATGCTACTGGCGCTGGGTCTTGGCATTATCGTGGGTTTGTTTTTTGGCGAGTCGGTTGAGTGGATGGGGGTTATTGGCAAGGCCGTTATCTTGCTGATGCAAATGACTGTATACCCCTATATTGTGGTGTCGCTGGTTGGTGGTATTGGCAAGCTTAACTCGCAAAATGCCACGCTATTATTTAAAAAGGCCGGTGTGATTATGTTGGCCCTATGGGCTCTGGGTATGGTGGTGATTTTTATTATGCCCGCCTTATTTCCGGTGCTGGAATCTGCCAGTTTTTTTAGTACCAGCTCGATTGCCGAGCCGGTGCCCGTTGATTATTACAAACTGTATATTCCAGCCAACCCCTTTGAATCTATGGCCGATGGTTCGGTACCGGCCATGGTGCTGTTTTGCATTGCTATGGGGCTGGCCCTAATGGGCATGGATAATAAAGACGATATCATCTCCTTTATGGATATTCTGTCCAGTGGTCTGGCCAGGGTGACTCAGGGCTTATTACTGATTTTGCCCTACGGTATTTTTGCTATGTCAGCCAGTGCGGCGGGTACTATGGGAGTAGAAGAGTTTGCCAGTTTGCAAATCTATCTGATCAGCATGTTTATCCTCTGTATGGTGTTAACCTTCTGGGTGTTTCCCTGGGTGATTGCGGTATTTACCCCAGTTCCCTATGGCGATGTTGTGCGTATTAGTCGTACGGCTTTGGTCACCGCCTTTGCCACCGGCAATGTTTTTATTGTGTTGCCGGTGATTGTTGAGGAATGTAAAACCGTGCTGGCAAAACGGGCCAGCCTGTCGGGTGAGGGGTCCAGTATGATCGATATACTGGTCCCTATCGCTTATTCATTTCCCAATGTGGGCAAGCTAACGGTGATACTGTTTGTTTCCTTTGCGGGCTGGTTTGCTGGCAAACCGATAGACCCTGCTGCGATACCTTCGCTGGCGGTCAGTGGGTTTTTATCGCTGTTTGGCAGTGTCTATGTCGCCATTCCCTTTATGTTGGACCTGGTGCATTTACCCGCCGATTTATTTAACTTTTTTGTTATGTCCGGCTTTCTAACGGGTAAGGTTAGTTCGATGGTGGCGGTGATGAATTTATTTGCCCTGACCTTATTGTCGATTGCCATGTTTCAAGGGCTTAGCCGCTTTAATCCACAAAATTTTATTAAAGTGGGTGTGGGCATTGTCGGTGTATTAGCCGTAGTGATTATTTCAGGTCGCTTGGGTATGAGTTTATTAATTGACCAGGATAAATCCACCAGCGAACAAATCGCTAATATGCGCGTTGCTGAGGGTGAGACTAAAAAAGTCTCCCGCCAGTTTCCCGTATTGGGTGAAACACCCAGTCAGCCTATTGCCGGTATCAAAGCAATTAAAGAACGCGGTGTATTACGGGTAGGTTATCGGCCCAGTAATGTGCCTTTCTCCTATTATAATAATCGAGCGGAATTGGTGGGTTATGATGTGGAGTTGGCAACTGCTCTGGCCAAAGACTTAGGTGTAGAGGTAGAGTTTATCCCCTTTAAACGCGGCCGTTTTGCCGAGGGGCTTAATCATGGCTTTTTTGATATTGCCATGTCCGGTTTGATTGTCAGTGTCGATATGATGCAGGCTATTAACTATACCCGCCCTGTACTGGAGCTAACCCGATCGCTGGTGGTGGCTGATCATCGGGTCAAGGATTTTGACTCTCCCGAAGAAATTAAAGCCGCTGACAATATTACTGTGGCCTATGTTGAGGACGAAGCCCTTGTGGCCAAAGCCAAGGCCCTGCTGCCCAATGTGACCTTCGAGGCGATATCGAATTACAAGCGTTTCTTTAAACAAAAACCCGGCAGCTATGATGCCCTGTTGATTAGTGCCGAGGCGGGTTCCGCCTGGACATTATTTTATCCGGAGTATGGGGTGGCGATCTTTAACCGCAACTCAAAAGCCCCTTCAGGTTATGCCGTGGCCTGGGATAATACAGAATTGCTACGCTTTGTTGATAATTGGATCAAGTTAAAAAAGGTGGACGGTACGGTCGATAAAACCTACCGCTATTGGATACTGGGTGAAAAAGATAAAAGTCAGGAAAAGCGCTGGTCTATTATGAAAGATGTATTGGGTTGGGGCGAATAATCGCCCCATGGCTCATTACCACTTAGAGCCATCGACAAAACCGGCAGTGCCTTTCTTGGCAAGATAGGCCGCTTCCAATACCGTGTCTTTGCGGTCCTGTCGCACATTGCGATGGGGAAAACGGTTAAACATTAAAATCACCTGATAGTGCTCTACACCTTTTTGTAGGGCATTCAAAAATTCATAGCGATGCTCAGGGTGTTCGTTAATCGCTTTTAAATAGGCTAATGATTGGGATTGTGAAGTAATATTTTCATGGTGCATCAAAGGGTAAACCAGAAATAATTTTTGATAGCCGGTAAAATAATAATCACTAAAATGATTGGCCAAATTTATTTTAACGGCATCCAGCGCTAGCTGATCATTCTCATAGGCTTTTTCCGTGCCTCTAAACATATTGCGCGTCAATTGATCAAACAATAAAACATAGGCCAGATTTTCATAGGGGTTATGGTTTATATCCCAGTGAATTTCTTTGGCCAGTACTTTGTTAAAGGTGTCGAGAAATTCTTTGCGGATTTCTGCATCCACTGCTTTGCTGCCCTCTGCGCCTTTGGGGCCATGGGGAAACCACTTATCATTATATTTTCCTTTGCCACCGTTCACTTTATCCTGGTCCCATTCTTCATACCAAAACTTTAGTAGTCGCAGGGCTTCCGGGTCAGTTTTATCCAGCATGGCTTGTCGCTGCTGTGCTGTTGGCGGTATCGCGTTTGCAGTACCGCCATCAGCGTAACTTTGTGGGGCGATAGCCAGCAGTAATACCCAGCAAAACAACAGTTTGAAAATAATCTGTTTTGGATATGAATGAGCCATAGTGAGTCCTTTTAGGGTATTGGATCGTGTTGTATTTAATAGCGTGATTAAAATAATGCCGGTATTCCCGGTAGCAGGCCGACGCTGGCCATCGCACCACCACAAACGGCAAAAGTAATGATTGGAATGGTCCAGCGCTCGGCGGTGGATAGTGAATCACTGCGTTCGTTTTTACCCAAGAGTCCGCTGTTATCCAATAGCATGGTTAATGACCAGCCAAATACGGGGTTCACCAGCGCTGAGGCAAAAATCACAATGCCCGCCCCCTGTGCGGTTTGCGTATCTTTAATCATTTCCATACCCGCTTCCAATAGTGGTAAAAACACCCCGACGATCAGTGCGACTCTTAATACCGGCTCCCACATGGCAAGATCCATCGGTGCACCAAACACGGCGCACAGCACACAGAGTAGGGCGGTTAGATTAGCCCCAGCAGGGATGGGGCGCTTGGCGATTGAAGCCGGGATCATATAAGTCCCCCAGCTGGAGGCCAGATTGCCGCCGCCTAAGGTCGTACCCACAATCTGCCGAGTTGAAGCCACAGCCATGGTATCGTCGATATTCATCAGTACATCTTGGGCCTTTTTCGGGTAATTTAATTCCTGGAATACGCGGTGGCCAATAAAATCCGGGGACCACATAGCTACGGCCAGCACCGCAAAGGGCAGCACGGCGACAAAATGCGACAGCCCCGGTAAACCTAGTTGCCAGCCGCTATCTTCACCCCACCAGTAGCCTGGGCTCATATTGGGCAGCCCGGCTTCGGTGGTAAATTCAAAGGGCGCACCCATCGCCAGGGCGATAATACTGGCGACGGCGGAGCATAGCGGAATAGCCAGCCAGCGCATTTTTAGCCGCGCCAGCCAGGCATAGAGCACCACAATCAAAAAGAGCACGACAAAGCTGAGCTCAGGCATTTCAATCGTAGTGGACCACCCCTTAAAAGCATTAATCTGGCTCAGTAAACCCACACTGCCCAGATAGATCAGTAGGCCTCCTTTAACGCCATCACCCGCCATACCGACCAGCTTGGAGCCGCCGCCACTCAGGCTTAGGATTAGGCCAAAGACGCCCACCATAATACCGAAAGCCAGCGGATGACCTCCCGCCGCTACCAGTATCGGGATCATTGGGATCATTGGACCATGGGTCCCGGCAAGGTTGGCTCTGGGATTAAATAGACCCGAGACCAAAAAGGCAAACAGCAGGGCTGCAATCAGCATTTCAAAGCGGACATTTTCGACTACAAATTCCGGTGCCAGGCCTAAACTGGCGGCAAAGACCGATACCGTGGCCGACACCATGACGATTTTACCGATGGTAGCTGCCACCGCCGGCACCAGGTCCTCCCACTCAAATCGATAGTCCCGCAATGGCAGGTTAATACCCCAGCGTTTGGGGGACATCACTTCCAATTCATGCTCCAGATACTCCCTGCGGCTATTAAATTTGGCCGCTGGGCGGTGGGCTTGCTGATAAGGTGTTTCAGGCATGGATTAACCCTGTAGTATTTGGATGGCTACCAAAGATTGTAGTCTAAGGACCTGGCTTTATCGGCCTATTTATTGGCCGATGTTAACCTGTTAACTGCCAGCTTATCTCGCTACCATCTTTGCTGACTGAACAGTGGGAGAAATCGATGGAACAGCAATTACAGAGGCTTTTAGATCGTCAGGCCTGCGAAGATGTCTTGATTCGCTATGGCCGCACCCTTGATTGGTTGGATCAGGAGGGCCAAGCCAGCTGCTATTGGCAAGATGCTCAGATTGATTACGGTTTTTTTAAAGGCTCAGCTGTGGATTGGATACCGGTGGTGATGGGCTTGGAAGAAGCCTCACCACGCCGCTGGCATATGACCTCCGGTATCATTGTTGAGGTCAATGGCAATAAGGCGACAAGCGAGTGCTATGGTTTATCGATGGGCTCCAGCAAGAATGAAGAGGGCGGGTTGATCGCCACCCTGTTTGGTGGGCGTTACCTGGACGAGCTGGAGAAGCGTGATGGCCAGTGGCGACTTTCAAAGCGCACTTATATTGCTGATTGGAGCCAGAGCTTCCCCGACGGTTTAGATGCCATGGTCGATAGCGGCTTTATACTCAATATTTTGCAAATTACCCAAGCGGGGCATAAGGCATACCAGCCTTTATAGCTCCCTCAGTTAGTATGATCTTAAGCGCCAAAAAGAGCGTAGTTAATAAACTACTATCCAGTCTTAAACAATACCGCGGAGACAACTATGGCTGATTTAAAATTAGGTTTGGCCCAGGGCTATTGGGGCCGAGGCCCCCATGCAAATTTTGTAGAGATGGCGCAGGAGGCCGAGAAGCTGGGTTATGACTCCGTCTGGTCCGCTGAGTCCTGGGGCAACGATGCCTTTACACCCTTGTGCTGGATTGGCGCCCAAACAGAGAAAATCAAGCTGGGTACTGCCGTAGTACAATTATCGGCCCGCCCACCTACCGCCTGCGCCATGCATGCTCTCAGTCTCGATTTATTATCCAATGGCCGTTTTATTCTTGGCCTGGGTGTATCTGGCCCACAAGTGGTTGAAGGTTGGTATGGCCAGCCCTTCCCCAAGCCATTGGCCAGAACCCGCGAGTATATTGATATTGTGCGCCAGGTGTTTGCTCGGGAAGCACCGGTTACCAACGCAGGCCCTCATTATCCCTTACCTTATCCCGGTGATGATGGCATGGGTTTGGGCAAACCCCTTAAACCGATTGTGCATCCACTAAGAAATAAAATCCCCATCTTTATGGGGGCAGAGGGGCCAAAAAATATTGCCCTGTCTACAGAAATTGCTGATGGTTGGTTGCCCTTGTTTTATAACCCCTATGATGAAAGCGTCTATGAACAATCACTGGTTAATGCGCCGGATGATTTTCAAATTAACCAAATGGTCATCGTTAATATTACCGATGATATTGATGCGGGCTTGCATGGTGTTAAAGCCTTTTTAAGTCTTTATGTTGGCGGTATGGGTGCAAAGAATACCAACTTCCATAAAGATCTATTCTGCCGTATGGGTTATGAAGCCGAGGCGGAAAAAATTCAGCAATTATTTATGGAAAATAAACGGGATGAAGCTGCGGCGGTAATCCCCGATGAGTTAGCCGATGCTTTGTCACTGGTTGGGCCAAAAGATAGAATCAAAGATCGGCTGCAAGCCTGGCGCGAATCTAAAGTGACCACGCTATTAGTGGCCACCACGGATAAGCAGCAGTTAAGGGATGTGGCAGAACTGGTTTTATAATGGTGAGCCATTGTGTTACTGATAATACGCCGGTGTTAATAGGTGCTGGACAATATGTGCAGCGAGAGGCGACGGATAGCTCGCCGATGATGCTGGCCGCAGAAGCGGCCAAACTCGCCATCACTAATACCGGTGCTGATAATATTGCTGCGCATATTGATACGATCTGCGTTACCCGATTATTTTCCGATATGGGCCATTTATGGCCCTGCCCTTGGGGACGTAGTGATAATCCTCCTGAGTCTATTGCTCAGGCTATTGGTGCCAGCCCACACGCTCGTATCTATTCTGAAATGGGCGGCAATCAACCACAGTCACAAGTGATTGAGTTTGCCCGTGATATTGCTCAGGGCAAGCGTGAAATAGTTTTAATGACGGGAGCTGAAGCGCTAAAAAACCAGCGCCATGCCGAGCGTAATCAGCAAGAGTTGGATTGGAATGAACACTTTGATCTGCCCCTTGACGATCGTGGTATGGGTGACTCTGTCGTTACCACCCAGGAAATCAATAACGGGCTGAATAATGTGCTCTATTATTACAGCCTGATCGAGCAGGCCCAACGCCATCAGGCCGGCCGTACAGTGGCACAACATCAACAATTTATGGCGGAACTATTAGCCCCTTTTAGTCAGGTAGCGGCAAATAATCCCAGCGCACAATTCCCCGGTCAGCAGCGTGCTGAAGACATCCGTAGTGCAGACCCGATTAATTTTTTATACAGCAAACGGATGATCGCTCAGGATAGCGTTAACCAGTCGGCGGGGTTAATTTTATGCAGCGTGGCAAAAGCCAGAGAGATGGGTGTTGCCGAATCCCAGTTTGTTTATCTACATGGTATGGCAGAAGGTACCGAACTACCGGTTAGCCAACGCCCTGATCCTGCGATCTCTCCCATAGCTAATAAGGTTGTTGATAAAGCCTTGGCGATAGCTCAACAGACTATTGCCGATATCGACCTTATCGATATTTACAGTTGTTTCCCCTGTGCCGTGACCGCGATTACTAATCATCTGGGCCTGCCCACTGATGGTAGTAAAGCATTAACCTTAACGGGAGGTCTGCCTTATTTTGGCGGCCCCGGCAATAACTACAGTATGCATGCTTTGGTGGAAGCGGTTTTACAATTGCGGCAACAGCCGCAAAGTTATGCCTTAGTGACCTGCAATGGCGGTGTGCTGTCAAAACATGCCAGTGGTATTTATTCCTGCCGTCCCAGTGCGGTGGATTGGTCTGCGACAGAAACGTCTATTGAAAATAATCTACCCCGTTGTGAGATTAACAGCGAGCCCAGTCAGGGCAATATTGTCAGTTACTCCGTCGACTTTGATCGCAAGGGTAATGCCAAAGCGATTATTTTAGCCGAGACGCAGGCGGGTGAGCGCTTTGTAGCCTGCACCGCAAAAGACGATCAGGATACGGCTATGGCTTTATTGCAGAGTGAAGCAACGGGTAAGCAAGTCATCATTAATAGTGCCGACAATGGGCGGCTGAACTTTATCTTGGAGCACTCAGCATGAGTTGGAATTATAGTGAAGCGATTGACCGAATCGGTCAGGGGCCACTGGCTGATCGCCCGGCATTGATTCACGAAAACACGGCGATCAGTTTTGCGCAGTTAAGGCAAAGGGCCAGAGGGATTGCGGCGTGGTTACAACAGTTGCCGCTGCAACGGCATAGCCATATTGGCCACTATATGCGTAATTCTAACGCCTATCTTGAAACCTTTTTTGGCAGCAGCTTAATAGGCTGTGCCCATGTTAATGTTAACTACCGCTATCAAAATAGAGAATTAGAAGAGCTGTGTAATACGCTGGATATTGAAGTGCTGGTTTACGATGCAGAATTTGCCGACCGGGTTGCAGCGATTAAGCCGCAACTGGAAAAAACCATTGCTTTTATTGAAGTAACAACCACCGTACCCATTAACGATTTTGCTACCGCCATACACGAACTCTACGATTATCCTACAGCAGACTTGCAAAAAAATACCGCTGGCGATAATCAGATTTTAATTGCCACTGGAGGCACTACCGGTTTGCCCAAAGGTACACAGTGGTTGCAGCAGGACCTCTGGCAAAAAATGAATGTCTGCAGTAATTTTGGCATGCTGCCGGTTAAAGAAACGCCGCAAACCTTTGATGACTATATCGGTATTATTGAAGGCTTGCCTGCCTCGCCTGCCTTATTTCCTATGTCGCCCCTAATGCATGGCACGGGTTTAATGATGGCCATTTCTTTATTGGCTCAGGGCTCGCCAGTGGTTACTACCGGCAAAGCCAAATATGACCCGGATCATTGTCTCGACTTAATGGCTGCCAATAAGGTTGGCATGATTGTCATTGTCGGTGATGCCTTTGCGCTTCCTTTATTGGCCGCTATTGAAAGTCGTAACGACAATTGTTTTGCATCGGTAGCGGTAGTGATGTCTTCAGGTGCTATTTTAAGTGATGAAAGCAGAGCGCGTTTTAAAGCTCAGCGCGATGCTATGGTGCTGTTAGATACTCTGGGCTCTTCGGAAGCCTCAGGGTTTGCCATGACCACTGAGCAGGCCGGTATTTTTATGCCTATGCCCACAACCATTGTGTTAGATGAAAATATGCAAAAAGTGGAGCCCGGCAGTGACGTAATCGGCATGGTCTACGCCGGTGGCTACTCGCCGATTGGTTATTATAATGAGCCAGAAAAAAGCGCCGAAACCTTTGTGGTCGTTGATGATAAACGCTATGTAAAAACCGGTGATCGCTGTCTGCTTAGAGCTGATGGTATGTTGGAATTGTTGGGACGTGACAGCAGTGTGATCAATACCGGCGGTGAAAAAGTCTTTACCATTGAAGTTGAGCAAGAGCTATTAAGGTATGAGGCGATTGCCGATGCTCTGGTTGTAGGCTTGCCCCATCCCCGTTTCGGGAAAATGGTGGTCGCGGTGGTAGAAGGGCCGGGTGTCACTAACGATAATATCGAGGTTGAAGCCATCCAGACTTATTTGCGTCAATCGCTGGCCGACTATAAAGTGCCGATAAAAATATATGCGATTGAATCGCTACAGCGTTTCGCCAATGGCAAAGTCGATTATGCATTTGTGACGGATTATGCGGCGAGTTGTCTGGCTCAGAAAGAAGAGTAGTATTGGCTGTTACTGTTTTTAAATCAATAGCTTAGCAGTTATTAGTGGGGCTGCTTTATAGTTGCTATCAAATGGCTTGCTATCAATGAAAATAGTATTGCTATACTCTTTATGCTGACAAGTTATACCAGCAAGCTAAAGCGTCGAGCTATAGACAAAAGTCACCGCTAACGGCAAACAATAACAATAACCCTAAAAGCGACACTCAGGACAGAAGTAATAACTATGACGTTTACCAGAATCCTCGGCTTGGCAGCGCTATTACTGCTAGCTTTATCGACGACAGCTAACGCTTATACGGATGCTGAAATTGATCGTATGTTTAATAAGCTTAAGGCTGAGAACCAGGCTTTAAGGGACGAGCTGCAACAGTTGCGCAGTCGTTCCAAACAGGCCCAGGAAAAAAAGCCCGATGAACTATCCAGTCAGCTTGTGCCCCGTTCGCAACAACAGATTAGCTCCATTAAACGCTCCCTTGATGAACAGCAAGAAACCTTTCGTATTAATGGCTTCTTAACCGCCGGTGCGACCAAGGCAGACCCCGCGGTGAGTGACCAGAATAATAGCTTTAGCGATGACGTGTCGTTTGATACTGACAGTGTGGTCGGGCTGCAAGCTACTTTTCAGATCAATAAAAAAACCGATGTGACGGTGCAGATGGTTGCCAGAGCGGCTGAAGATTGGGAAATGGAAGCGGAATGGGCTTTTTTACGGTATAAGCTCAGCGAGGATTTAAGTTTCCGGGCGGGACGTTTACGCTTACCCATCCAGCTTTTTTCCGAATCAGTAGAGGTTGGTTTTAGCTATCCCTGGGTAAGGCCCCCAAGTGAAGTTTACTCACTACCCATTAATAATTTTGAAGGCGTTGATTTTATCTATGCCCATAACTTTGGCGATTGGGCGGCGGAGTTTCAGGTTTTTGCCGGTAATGATAACGACGATATTTTTCAGACTAACGAGCTCTATGGCGCCAATGCGACTTTAAGCTCAGGCCCATGGACATTGCGCACCAGTGCCAGTTCCTTTTCTTTTGATATTGATGTCGCCTCTTTTAGCCCCATAGAACAGGTTGAATTTATCGGCGATGGTGGCAGTTATTATACCGTGGCCGGCATGTATGACGATGGCGAATGGTTATTACTGGCAGAGCTATCCACCTTTGATGCGGATGATAGTATTATTTTTCGCGATAGTGATGCTGGCTATATTACCGTTGGTAAATACTTCGGTAAGTGGATGCCGCATCTGACTGTTGCCAAATCCTATACCAAGAATGAACCGGACCCTTATACCTTATTTACTATCCCTGTTGAGGTCATTCCAAATCCGGGTGATGATCCGATTATTGTTGAAGTACCGGTTTCATCGGAAACATTGGAATTTACCGGTACGTCCTACACCCTGGGGTTGCGTTATAACATCACCGAAAATACCAGTGCCAAAATGGAGTGGAGCCACTATACCCAGTTTGATGACACTGGCGGCATTTGGACCAATTTAAGATTTGCAGAAGCGGCCAAAGGAATCGATGAAGTTGATATCTATTCGCTAGTTATCGATGTTGTCTTTTAAATGATGGCTATTAACGAACGAAATAAAATAGCGGCCACACTGTTAGCCATATTATGGCTAATAGCACCACGGCTGCACGCAGACATAGCGGTTGTTGTTCATCCTGATGCGAAGATTGAAACTATCTCACCCGCCTATGTGGTGAATATTTTTCTGGGTAAAGTCAAAACGCTTCCTAACGGCCAAATTGTTATTCCTATTGATCAAAGCCGAGAGAGTGAAGCCCGGCTGACTTTTTATAAAAAGTTGGCTAATAAAAACCAGAACCAACTCAATGCTTACTGGGCAAGGCAGGTATTTACCGGTAAGGGTCAGCCGCCGAGTCAGGTGGCCAATAGTGAGTCGATAAAATTATTAATCAGTGATAACCCCAGTATGATTGGCTATATGGATAGCAAAACCCTGGATTCGTCAGTCAAAGCCATCTTGCTGATTCCTTAATCTATCTGATCCTGTTAAGCGTATAAACCGAACAGTCTTATACAGGACAAGAGCGATGCTTAGAACAACCACCCTACTGATCACCTTACTACTGCTTCCATCTGCTTTTGCCGAGCAACATACTACTCGCTATCAAACCGTTGACCCAAGCCGGGATGGGATCGGCAAAGTCTATATGGACCGGGAAATTGCCCATGTTATGGGGCATTTAGGCGCTGGCTGGCTTGAGCGACCTAAACGTGTTGCCGAGGAAAGAACCGATTTACTGATCAGCAATATGGACCTTAAGCCAGATGATGTTGTCGTTGATCTGGGGGCGGGAACCGGTTTTTTTAGCTTTCCAATAGCCAGGCGCCTAACGCAGGGTCAGGTGATTGCCGTCGATATCCAACCGGAAATGTTGGCGATTATAGAAAGTCGTAAACAGCAGCTGGGTATTGATAATGTGACGACTGTGCAGGCGAGTGAGAAAAACCCTAACTTAAAACCAGCCAGTGTTGATAGTGTGTTGATGGTCGATGCCTACCATGAATTTTCTTATCCCTATGAAGTGATGTCCGCTATTGTTAAGGCGCTCAAGCCGGGTGGTCGAGTGATTTTGGTAGAATACCGAGGGGAAGACCCCCGTGTGCCAATTAAGCTACTACATAAAATGACTGAACAACAAGCCCGCAAAGAAATGGCGGCGGTAGGTTTAAGCTTTGTAAAAACCGATAGTTATTTACCGCAGCAGCATGTGCTTATTTTTAGTAAGCAATAATCGTTAATTGACGGAGTTAATTTCCTGTTGAGTAAGGGGGCGGTATTGCCCCGGCTTTAAATTAGGGTCAAGGACAATCTTATCCATACGCTCCCGGTGCAGCGCTGTTACTTTATTATCAAAAAAGCCAAACATCCGCTTGACCTGATGGTAGCGCCCTTCATAGATAGTTAGCCGTGCCTTATGGTTGGCAAGAATATCCAGCTGGGCAGGGTGGGTGGTAATATTCTCCCGTGAAAAATAAACGCCCTGCTCAAATTTCTCACGATATTGCTCGCTAATCTTCTGTTCAGTTTCCACATAATAGACTTTAGGTTTTCTCTCGGCGGCGGCGGATATTCGCTGTGACCACTTTCCGTCATTAGTCAGCAGCATTAACCCCGTGGTATTAAAGTCCAGTCGGCCACCAATATGCAGTTGTTGTTTATAGGGTGTGTCAATCAGGTCGAGCACGGTGGGGTGTTGATCGTCTTTCGTGGCGCTTAGGCAACCCATGGGTTTATGCAGCATTAAATAATAGGCTTGCTGGTCTTGCAGGACTTTATCGTCCAGTTCAATTTTTGTAAATGGGGTAATTTGAAATCGTCCGTTATCGATAATCTCACCGTCCGCTTTGATTAAGCATTTGGCCATTAATCGCCGAACTTGTTTTTGATTATAGGGGCTGTTGTTTCTAACAAATCTATCGATGCGCATAGAGTACTGTTGCTTTATTTATGGCTTATCGCGGGTTTCACAGTCTGGCTGGTTATTCCAGTTCAGGAAATAGGTTTTGTTCATATATTCGACATAACCAATTTGGCGGTATTGTTCCAATGTTGCGATAACCTTGTCAAATAAGTGGCTGTTTTTATGATCGGTGCGGTGCCAGAAATACAGATTGCGAGACAGATTATCGATGGGGCTAAACTCCATTTGGGTATTTTTTTTCATTTCTCTGGCGATGGAGTTATAGCGATATTTGCCACCGATAATATAATCGATATCACCCTCGATTAGCATATTGATTGCTTCTTTGGTTTCTAGCTTATCGATAATATTCGTATTGTCAAAGATATCCTTTGGTAAACCGGTGGCCGTTATAAATGACTTAAGTACAGTCGGCATGCCAATGGTTTTATCCTTAGTCTGCTTGATGGTACTGACTTTAATATTGTTCTTTTTTAAACTAAAGAGTCCACCTTCGATAATCGTGGCGGGTATGGGGTTATGGCTTAACAGACTTTTATCGATGGTATAGATGTTCATGTTATTGCCATAAAAAATATCGAGGTCACCAGCTATCAGTCGTCGGCCTTTTACCTGCCACTGGTTTGAAAAGGGCGGCAGCGGTTGCTCGATAATTAATTCAGCATTGTGCTCTTTAAAGGCCTTTTTCAAAATATGCGCACTGGAACCGGTTAATTGGCCAGTACATGCATCAACCCAGGCGAAGGGGGGAGAGGTTAAGGTAGCAAAGCCATGTAAGCTAACGGTGGTGGGTTTGTTGGCGCTGGCATGCAGTGGGGCTACCGCCACGATAAGGCTTGCGACTATAAGATATAGCGTGTTCGTTAGTCGCTGTAGGCTATGGGTATACATAGTTTTAATATCTTAATGTCAGGGCTCACCAATAATCACTACCTGGCGCATAATCAGACGGATTATAGCCAATTCAAGTTGCCACTGGCCGGTCTTTTATCGTAGATTAGTCTGGATAAATAACTATTACAATATTTGGCTCGAATATAAGAAGCCACTATCCGGGGTTAAGTATGACGGTAGATCAGCAACGCTTGTGGGGTGAATTATCCCTTTGTTGGGGTAGTATGGATGGGGTCGATTTTAGCACCTTCCTCGCCAGTGCCGCAGAAGCCGGTTTTAAGGTTGTCACGCTCAATAATGCGCTCTATTTACAGGCAAAGTCATCAGGCCTATCTGACCAGGAGATTACGCAAAGCCTTCGCGATCATGGTCTTAGTGTTAGTAATATTGATCCATTGTTTAATTGGTTGCCGAGTGCGGTAGAGCTTCCCGGAGACGACCCCATTAGTATTTGTACCCGGGTGAGTCTTGAAGAGGTGATGCATTTGGCTCATGTTGCCGGTTCTGATTTGCTCAATGCCCCCATCGGTTTAGCCTCACCCAATTCAGAACAGGAAATCGTCGATGGTTTTGGCGCCTTGTGTGAACGTGCCGAGCAAGAGGATTTACGGGTCTGTCTGGAGTTTATGCCTTTTAATCAGGTTTCAAATCTTGAGACCGCGGCACGTATTGTGAAGCAGGCAGGCTGTAAAAACGGTGGTATTATGTTTGACTGCTGGCACCATCATCGTGGGGGGGGTACAGCGGAGCAGATTCTTTCTGTAGCAGGGGAGCATTTTTTTGCTGTGCAGTTAGATGATGCTCTGGTACAGCCCATGGACGATATTATGGATGAAACCCTTAACCATCGTTTGCTACCCGGAGAGGGTTGTATTGATGTGCTGCAAATGGTGCGCAACTTTAATGCGGTGGGTGCGGAGGTGGTTTACGATATTGAAGTTTTTAAAGACTCAATGAGATCACTCAGCCCGTTGGAAAGGGCGCGTCAAATGTTTCATTCAACGCATGCCATTGTCTCGCAGGCGAATGCCAGCTAAATCAGGCTCTACCCTTTATCTGTATCTGTATCTGTATCTGCATCTTCACCCTCTTTGGGTGTGGCTACTTCTATCGGCATAAAAAACATTTGGCATACGGTCATCAAGATAATAGAAGAGCCAATCACCAGATACTGTTCAATAGTGCTTTCTTCAGTATAGAGATAGCCAATCAAAAACCAAATGGAAGCAGGCAATAACGCGATCAGGTAATTTTTCCAGCTGACGGTTAGTTCCGTTTCACATGCTTTACATGGAATGGATATTAATGGGCTTAAGGTCGCTTTGTGCCAGCCCAGGTTTGAATCTTCGTTGCATGCAGGACAATTATTCATATATTTTTCTACGCTTAAACAGTGCCGATCACAGGCGTAACATAAAAGTTTTTCAGGCCTGTCACTGGTGAATGATGGTTGATAGCTGCAGCGGATAAAATAGAAAAAGTACGGTAATGGTAGTTATCCATGACTGAAGTAATTATCGCTATTATTAACTGCCCAAGACCCTGATTGTTACATCCCCAATTGCCAGTCGTCAAACCGGCGTTGTATAGTTTTTCGTCACTTTTAGCCAGATTGTGCAAAGTAACAAAATATTGTCCCATCCAGCGTTTGTTTCTAAGGATAGTTAAGATTTGCTAAGGGATTATCCCGGAATGTGCACATATAAGCGGAGTGGAAGTAGCAGGCTACCCGTTAATGCAGCGTTATCTTAATGTTGCCAGAAAAGAGGGCGATGCCGAAATTGATAGCGATATAAAAGTCGCGTAAGACCTGTACTCAATGGCTGTTATCAGTTGCTAATATGGCCAGCTTAAATGATTTGCGTTAACCTTGGGCCATGAACCCTACCTCTGTTATTGCCGCGTCCTCAGTGATGCTGGCCATCTTATTAGTCACTGCAATCTATAATGTTAAAGGCGGTAACCGTTATGCTAATCGTGTTTTAGCCTTATTTGTTGCGATCTCTGCTCTATACCTTGCTTCACTGGTACCTTTGCATTCGGCATTGATGAGTGACTATCCGATGATTAGAGTGACCAATAGCCTGGTCTTTTTATTTGGGCCGCTGCTCTATAGCTATGTTAAAGCGATGACTATTCCCGGTTTCAAGCTGGGCCGGGCAGACCTGGTGCATATAGTGCCTTTTGTCCTGCTAGTGTTTATTGGCCTTTCAGCCTTTTGGCTGCCGGAGATGGTAACGACCAACGTTAGCCCACCAACACGGAAACCTGAAGTCTCTATCAGGGACTCCATTGGTATTGTTTATTATGCCTTGCTAACACTTTATGGTTATCTCTCCGTCAGGTGTTTGCAGCAACACCGGGCCTCGATTCAAACTGAGTTCTCCAACCTTGAGGGCATTAGCCTGCGTTGGCTTTATATCCTGGTGATGATTACAGTGGCTATCGCTTCCCTGGGCTTGCTGATTGCTCTGGCCCGGGCCTTCACGGATATTCAGTTCTGGCCACGGGGTATTTATTCAATGACCCTGATGATTTCGATTTATTACCTGATTGCTTTTATGGGGATCACCCAGCCGCAAATTTTCGGTGCCACCGTTGCAGAGGCTCCAGCCGCCGCCAAGAGCGACAAACCACCCCCCAGTATCAAACCAGTAGCCTGACCGAACAGGAGGCCAACCAATATTGGCAGAGCATCGGCCGCTATATGGAAGAGCAACAGCCCTACCTGGAAAATGAATTACGTATTGCGGACCTGGCCGATGGTCTCGGTATCGCCAGTAATCACCTCAGCCAAATCCTTAATCAGCAGTCCGGCCAGAACTTCTATGAGTTTGTTAACGGCTATCGGGTTGCTGAGGCGCAGCGGCTATTGGATGCCCCGGATTTAACTCACCTGACGATGGTGCAGGTTGCCATGGAAGCGGGCTTTAACTCTCAATCAGCTTTTTATAAGCATTTTAAAAATACAGTGGGTGTAACGCCCGCCCAGTACCGCCGTCAGCTGTAAGTTCTTACGCAGTCTGGAAACAGGCCTTCAGCGTCCCTCCTGATTGCTAAATCAGGAGCTATTGTGCTTATTTTGATACTTTTTCTCTCTCGTTTTATAAAGCGGGAGGCTTCTGCATGCCTCGGACAGTAGATTGTGACCCTCAACCAGAATAATAAAGAGGAGAACATTCTATGAAGAAAGCTTTAGTAGCACTTTCGGCCGCAGGTCTATTGGTGCCACAGGCCAATGCTGCCCAGTACACTCTGGATAGCTGGTCTACCGCCAATATTATTGCCGCTCCCTTCTCCCATAACGAAGGGGCAGGGTTGTTGTCGGGGGACACCCGGCTGACGGGTTATATCAGCCTCAGCAGCGATACATTTTTGGGTATCGAGTACTCAGCGTACTGGGATATTGATCTGATCTCGGCAACGATTACCGCTACGGATGTCAGCTGCGCAAGGTCGACATCTGCCATAGCAGCCGGTGCGTCAGGCAGTAGCTGTAGTAGGGATGGGGTGGATTTCTTTGCCGAGGGCAGTACCACCGCTATCCGTATTTCGGTAGACCAGCTAAACCGGCAAACCTTATTGAGTTGGCAGACCACCGACTCGCTGTTTTCCCAGTACGACTTTCGGGTCTCTCAGGTGCCCGTTCCTGCCGCCGCCTGGCTATTCAGCTCCGCCCTGTTGGGTTTAGTGGGCTTAAAACGACAGTAATCAATCAATGAGAAAGGTATTATTATGAACACAAGCAATGTTTTTTCGACTGTTTTAATCGCCGCCGCACTGGCTCAACCGGCCAGCGCTTTGGACATATTACTCACCAATGATGATGGCTATGACTCTACGGGGGTGAATGCCCTCTATGACAGCCTGGTCGCTGCTGGTCACCATGTCACTCTGGTTGCTCCCATGACCAACCAATCCGGCAAGAGTATGTCCTTCAACTCAGGCTTTGGTGCAGAGGTAGCGTTTCAGCAATTAGCTGACCCCAATCAGTATTTTCTAGAGGGTACTCCGGTGGATACCATCAATGCAGCCACCAGTGTCTTGCTGGCTGATAATCTGCCAGATCTTGTGATCTCTGGCGCAAACCACGGCCAGAATGTTGGCCCGATTAGCAATAGCTCCGGTACTGTGGGTGCGGCGTTGCGGGCCTTGCAGATGAATATCCCGGCGATTGCTGTCAGTGTGGGGCTGGGTGGCCAGCCTGAGCACTATCAGGCTGCGGCAGAGTTTTTAGTGACCGTGATTGACCAGCTGACGGTAGATGAAGCAGCGGTATTACCTTGGTGGTGCTCTTATGTGCCTACGCATCTATTATGTTCAACGGCAGCGGGTACCATCAACTTACCGAGCAGAACCGGCTTGAATATTAACTACCCGTCGCTGTCGGTGGAGGATATTGCTGGGGTCGCTTATACCCGAGTCAGTACCTATAGCTCGATTGGTTTTACCTTTAGAGGAGATCCAGCGTCGGGCACACTACAAACAGGTATCACTTTTGGTGCTGCAACACCTACTGAGACCGAAGAGTATGAGGATACAAGGATGCTGGAAAAAGGCTTTGTCACGATTTCACCGATCAACCCGGATTTAAATGCTGATCTTCAGGGGCAGTCGATGACTCGCTATAAGCTGGGTGATTTGATTACAGAGGATGAAATTTTCGGCCCGGCTCGATAGCAAAAGCTTCATGGGCCTGCTCAATATCCGGGTTAGAGCAGGCATTTGTGCAGGGCTGTTTTTATAGCCCTGCTTAGCCGCTGAAGTGATTGCCGGTTTGACTCTGTGTAGATTAGCCCCGCTGCGTCCACGGCATAAATCATTGCTATCGCATAGGCTAACCGTGATAGCGTCCTGGGTAGCGACCTGATGATGAGGCCCTTACTCCTCAGGTAAAGAAAAGCCGGGTATCTCGTTTACAATGGCGGCAACATAGGTACGTGTTAACGCCTCTCTTTCTTCTGTGGTTCTATCTTTGACAATAGCGCTGACCACACCTCGCCAGACCGTTTTCTTAGTGGCTGGGTCTACCAGGTCGACAATCAGCGTGCCCTCAGTATATTGCCTGACATCTACACTGGTACCGCCCGAGTAGCCGTAGGGGCGTGCGTAACCATAGTGATTATCATAACTGGTAATACGGGTCTTATCCTGAGTAACGACGTGGTAGGTGATCCAGATATCAGCCTGTCGGGATGGTGCCAGCTCGACGCCTCGAAGGTTCATTTCAGCTTCGGCCGCGCGTCTAAAGCGCTGGTCCGCCAGATCACCAACATCGATAGTATTGATGCCCGCTTCTTCTCTGGGTGGTTGGTAATAGCTTTTAATATCACTGAAGTCATATTCAGGGTTGTAATCAACGCTGACCGAAGGCGTTGAGCTACAGGCGGCTAATAGGCAAGCGAAAAATAATACAGCTATTTTCCTGGTGGTTCTCATCAGTCTATTCCTTATTGATTAAATGATCTGGGTACACAGTCTTGGTTGCTAAAGAAAAACCTGGCAACTAATACACTGCCGTAAAACGACTAAGGTATCAGGAATACGTATTATTGGTAGTATTAATTAATAAGTAGGGGGGCGCTTTGGTTAATGGTAATAAAAACCAGGAAGCTGGAGATAATGAGAGAGAAATCATTTTACCTTTATTATTCGTAAAGTGTATGCCGATCGAGGAGCATTTGATAAAAACATTCGCTGGTTTTTTCTAGTGAAAATCATGACGCTCAGCCTTTGAACCCCTATATTTTTATCGCTCTAACGGTTTGCTTAAGGTCTTGCTTATCAATCACGGCAATTCGGCTATACTCTTTAAAGCAGGTTTTAAAGCTGGTTCGCCGTGGTATCACTCAGCATAATCCAGGACATAATCCATGATAAACAAACAACCGCAGTTGGTCTGGGTCTGGCTTGTCGCTATCTCCCTTCCCATGAATGCGGCTGCGTTTGATTATCGTGACGCGGATACCGGTATCGAAGTCTTATTCGATTTTGAAGCGGCCTACGGTTTTCGCATGCGTACCGAGGACACTGACTTAAGCCTGGTTTCGCCCGCCCATGGCGGTACTCGACTAGCCGCGGGCAGGAGCGGTAACCTGGATGACGGCACGCTTAACTATGATAAGGGTGAGCTGGTCTCCAATATGTTTCGTGCCACGGGGGAGTTGACGGTTGGCTGGCGCAATTTGGGCCTCTTTATACGTGGCTATGCATTTTACGATTATGAAAATGAGCGCAATGACAGAGAGCGAACCGAACTGGGCAAGGTGGCACTTGATCAGGTAGGCAGCGATGCCGAATTGCTGGATGTCTATCTCAGTGCACGATTTACCGTATCGGAAGTGCCTTTGCATTTACGGTTGGGCGATCAGGTAGTCACCTGGGGGGAGAGCCGTTTCTTTCCCGGTAGTGGCGTTGATGTTGCCAACCCCATGAATATTCCATTGTATCAACAGCCGACCAGCACCCTGCGTGACTTACGTAAGCCAGTGGGCATGCTATGGGGCACCGCCCAGATTACTCCCCAGCTCATTATCGAAGCTTACTACCAATATGATTGGGAGGAGAGCGAGCTACCTGCCAGTGGCACTTATTTTTCAAGCAACGACGCAGCACCGCAGGATGGTGCATTTATTCAGGCTGAGGGCTTTGCCAGTCAATTTGGTACTAACCTCAGTGAGTTTTATGGCATCCCTGCAGAGACGCTGGAAGCGGTTGGTATTCAGGCCTTTGATCCCAATTTTTATCAGGTTACCCAGCGCCTGCCCGATGATAGTGCCAGTGATAGCGGGCAGTTTGGTGTCACCGTGCAAACCATATTAACTCACTTTAACGACTCAAAAATAGCACTGCACTATGCGCAGTATCACGCCAAGCTACCTTCTTTTGGTTTGGTTGGGCCTTCGCTGTCTAATTATGTCACCGGCTATTCAGAGCCCGGTATTGAAAAGCTTAAGCGCGAACTGATTCGAGAGGGGGCGGGCCCGGTCAAATCGACGGCCGCGGCTACGCTGACCCAGCTGAGCGCGGCACTCAACGATGCCTCTTTCTTTTATCAATATCCCGATGATATCGAGATGCTGGGGCTTAGCTTTAATACCACAACCATGGGTACTGGAACGGCTTACTTTGGTGAGGTTGCACATCACTTTGATGTCCCTATGCCTATCCATTCCGGTGACGTGCTGCCTGATATTATTCCGGGCGCCACTCGGGAAGATCCGCTACCACCCGTTGACCTCAACCAATTTACCCTTGCAGAACTGGCCACCGAGTATGCCAATGTTCGCATCGACCCGATTATCTATTTGGACAAAACATTCGCCTTGATCGGTGCTACCCAGTTTTTGGGTCCGCTATTAGGGGCCTCGCAAACCCTGGTGAATATTGAATTTGCTTCGCTCACTATTTGGGATATGCCGGACAGGTCGGAACTGTTTCTCGCCGGTCCTGGTTTGGCGGTAACAGACTTTAAACCGCGCAGTGCGTTTGCCAGCAGTAGTTCCTGGGGATACCGTGTGGGTGGTGGCATGCAGTATAACAATGTCTATGGTGGCATTAACTTGCGCCCGCGTATCCTATGGGCACATGATGTTTATGGTGTGAGCCCGGTGGGCGTCGGGCCTTTCCTTGAAGGCAGAAAAGCGCTGACCCTCGGGCTTCAGGCCGAATATCTTGCCCGCCTTAAACTGGATATTGCCTATACCCAATACTCCGGGGCGGACCAGTGGAACCTGATTAATGACCGAGACAATTTGAGTTTTAGTGTTCGTTATGACTTCTAACACCGTGAGAGAAAAATCGATGCTGAAATTTTTTACCCCTTTGTTGGCCGTATTGCTACTGCCGACCGTGGTAGTTGCCAGCACAGTTGAGCAGAGTTCAGAGCTCACTCCGGTAGGTGCCGAGCGCAGCGGTAATGCGGCAGGAACCATCCCTCCCTGGAGTGGCGGTATCACTAGCCCAGTCGCTGGTTTTGTTAAAGGCAGTCATCACCTCGACCCCTTTGCGGATGATGTGGTGTTGTTCACCATCAGCGCGGACAATCAGCAAGCCTATGCCGACAATCTTACCGAAGGACAAAAGGCCTTGTTGCAGCAGTATCCCGATACCTGGCGTATGAATATCTACCCCAGCCGGCGCTCGGCAGCCTATCCAGAGTTTGTCTACAAAGCTTTCGAGACGAATGCTTCAGCGTCGGTGCTTATTACTGAGGGCCGAGGGGGTGTTGAGAACAGCGTAGTGACGTCGCCTTTTCCTGTACCAACACAAGGTGTGGAAGTGATTTGGAATCATAACCTGCGCTGGCGAGGTATTCATATTACCGCTGTTGATGGTATGGCAGCCGTAACGCGCAGAGGTAACTACACACTTATTCTGCAAAATGTTGAGTGGGCAATTCCTTACGCTCTGCCCAGAGAAAAAGGTATTGAGGCACAGTATTCCAATATTCTATTGGCTTACAAAAGCAAAGTTTTTGCACCTGGATTTATAACTGGTAGTGGGGCTTTGGCACTGGACTCTCTTAACCACAATAAGTCGCGGCGCGAGACATGGATTTATAGCCCCGATCTACGCCGAGTATTGCGCGCACCTTTTAGCGGCTATGACAATCCGACACAGAATAGTGACTCGCTGCGATTTAATGATGAGGGTGATATGTACAATGGTTCTCCGTCGCTATTTGACTGGACACTGTTAGGCAAGCGGGAAATCTATATTCCCTATAATGCTTACCGCTTACACCAAGACACCTTACAGACGGAAGATATTTTAGCCAAAAAACATATCAACCCCGAGCATGCGCGATATGAGCTGCATCGGGTTTGGGTCGTTGAAGGAACCTTAAAAAAAGATGAAAAGGCCCGGAGCCACAAGTATTCGCGTCGAGTATTTTATATCGATGAAGATAGCTGGCAAATTGCAGCCGCTGATAATTACGATAAAGAGGGTGTGTTATGGCGAACCTCTGAAGGCCATATGATAAATTACTATGAAGTGCCCGTACCCTGGTACACATTACAGGTCTATTACGATCTGAAGCAAGGTCGTTATTTGGTAAATGGTTTGGACAATCAACGCAAGGCTCCTGTATTTGATAAGGATATTAACCCGCGATTGTTTGGTCCCAATGCCTTGGATTTTTACGTACGATAAAAATTTTCTATGCCCGCGCTAGTTCAAGTTTGCTTTGATGGCTGAACAAGCTTGAACTTGTGCCGCAGCTTTTTACTAGCTAGCAGTGAAAAACTGAAGCACTGAGACGTCGTGGGACTTGCCGAGGGTCAAAAATTGACCTCGACTGCATGTAGCTTCAGCCAGCTCTATCTATAATGGTAGTTAACATTTGAATAAAGGAGTTCTTTTGATGAAGCAGTTTTTGCGATCTTTAATGGTTAGCCTTACCTTGGTTTCTACCACCGCTTGTACCGCCGATTACGATATTGTGTTAACCAACGGACGAGTTATGGACCCGGAAACACAATTCGATGCAGTGCGTAATGTGGGTATTAAGGATGGGCTGATAGCGATTATCACTGAAGAGGCTATTTCAGGAGAGCAGGTCATTGATGCGACAGACCATGTGGTTGCCCCGGGTTTTATCGATACGCACACTCATGGTAGCGATAAATTTACCATCAAGATGAGTATGATGGATGGCGTGACGACCGGTCTTGACCTTGAGCTGGGAGCCATGAATGTTGGTGCCTGGTACCAGCGGGAAGCTGGCCAGTGGCCGATGAATTATGGTCAGGTGGTGTCACAGGAAATGGCCAGAATGATGGTGCACGATAAGCTTGATATTACCAAGCCTGTCGATACCAAAGATGTGTTTCCACTTCGGGCCCAAGCACTTGAGGATGGGGTTTCGGGGTGGTCTGTATCCGTCAGTAACCGCGATCAGATTAACCAAATCAGTAAAATTCTGGATGAAAACCTGCGTCAGGGTGCTCTGGGTGTAGGTTCAACGATTGGCTATGCCAGCAAAGGGATTAGTACCTATGAGATGTTCGACGCGCAACGAGTGGCAGCGCGTTATGGCAGACTCTCGGCAGTACACACCCGCTTTCACGGCTCGCCTCTTACCCCTACCGAGTCCCAGCTTGCCTTCGCCGAGGTTTATACCAACGCGAGCGTACTGGAAGCTTCACTATTGGTCTGTCATGACAACGATACCGGCTGGTGGGAGATTGAAGAAAAGCTGGCGTTGGCCCGTAAGCTGGGCATGAATATGTGGGGCGAATACTACCCCTATACCGCAGGCTCTTCATCGATAGGCTCAGACTTTCTGGTACCAGAAATGTTAGAGGGAACATTGGGGTTGAAGTATAAGGAGGTTCTTTATGATCCCTCTCAGGATAAATTCCTCGACAAAAATGAATACTTACAAATAGCTAAAGACGACCCCGGTAGAATAATTGTGGTTTATAATCCGCCGCGTAAAGAGTGGCTACCTCAGTGGTTACGTGTGCCGCATATGGTGGTCGCCAGCGATTCTATGTGGAGTGAAAACCCAGATTTTGGCTGGGATACCGACCCGGCATTATTTAGCGGGCATCCTCGTACATCCGGCACACACTCAACCGTGCTACAACTGGCCAGAGAAGAAGGGGTGGAACTTATGTTTACCTTATCTCAGTTGAGTTACTGGTCTGCGCTACATCTGGGTGATGCCGGTATCGAATCGATGCAAAAACGGGGACGATTGCAGGAAGGTATGGTTGCGGACATTGTTATTTTTAATCCTAAAACAGTCGCACCACAGTCCACCTATAAAGCCGGTACCAATGGTCTGCCGCCAATCGGTATCCCCCATGTTATTGTCAATGGCGAGTTTGTGAAAAAGGATAACAGTGCTACGGGTTCACTACCGGGTTTACCCATACGCTATAAAGAGGAAGAAAAAGGGCGTTTCAAACCCATTGAAAATAGTGCTGTAAAATAATAATTTACAGAACAGGCTGGGGAGCTATTAGCCCAACTGTGGTTGGGCTGTGGTTGGGCTGTGGTTGGGCTGTAGTTGAACTGTATGTAGTTAGGCTGTAGTTGAACTTAGCTAGAAGAGATGAAAATCAGCCCATCAGTATTGCTATCATTGGGAAGGATTACAATTAACTGCCCAGTAGGTGCATAAAAAGCCGCAACACCACTAAACGTTTGATAGCTAAAATAACAGGGGTTACCGCCAAAACTTAGTGATATATCATAGAAGTTCCCGCTGTTATTTTTAGTGGCTGTACCTGAAATTACGCAGCCACTCCAACCCTGGCCGGATATATCTCCGTTATCATCGATGCTTATCGTCGCGCCTTCTACGCCCAGAGAAAAAGCCACTTCACCATTATAGGTGCCTGATAACTTTTCAAATGAAGGTGCCAGCTCATAGTTACGGTCATAGGTGCTGGTAAATGTCTTTTGGCTTCCGTAGCGGTACTGAATACTGCCAGAAAAGTTTTTCTTTGCTTCTAAAGTGCCTTTTATCTGCACATCAGACACGCCGTAGCCTTCAAGATTATAGTCTCGAGCTTGGGTGGAAGCTAACGCCGAGCCATCTATATACGTATCACCAACAATAACACCAGCGATTAGCGGGTTAGAGGAGGGATAGTACTCTGAATAGATAACGAACAGCCTACCTTGATCTGTTATAAGGCTGGTGAATAAGCGATTATCCGAGGACTCCCCATACCAAAAACCTTCCGAATGTTGTCTTGCGATAGAAGAAAAAGACCACTGTCCATTTGGCCCCTTAAACAATGCATTAAATTCTGGGTCAGTTTTAATCACATTCTCTCGGGACCCGGCAAAATCAGCCAACACTTCATCTCTGGTCATGCGGGCTGCATCTAAGTGGCCAGTCCAGAATTCTACCCCTCCTGATTCACCTTCTCTTCCAAGTACATTTCTATATAGCTGTCGAATAAATGCTAAATTGTTCAGCTCGCCGTACTTAGAGGTAAACTCAGCTGAGCGATTGAAATCACCAGCAATAGAGCTAATCGATCGCCCTTGTTCAAAACTGTCGACCCAAAAATTCAACCCGCCTATATCTGGCAGTCTATCGAATGCGGCCGAATAGAGCCTGGCAAGAGCCTTAGTGTCTTCCTGCGTAGCCAATATCTGCCCGCTAGCAGTGAATGAAAGGGTCAATAAAACCCAGGTACATAGCAACTTTCTAAACATAGATATTCCTCTATCTTCCAAATCCAAACCTTAAGAATGTTTAAAGCCAATTGCAGGCCCTTACTCTAGAAAGGCATATACGAAAAAACCATAGTATGCATGTTAGAAAGTATGGCCAATGACTTGTCGATATAGATGACATTACAGGGGGTAATTATTTATCTCATCGTCTGCTGAAGGAGAGGGCAGGTGCGGAAGAATATACCTTAGGTTAGGGGTGTTGTGAGTACTTGAACGGGGGCCTGCCGGTTATCAGACCACAGAACAATCCGTTTTGGGTGCGCTAAGTTGAAAAAAGCCAGGGAGTTTTTTAGTGGGGAAGGGTGCTCAAGCCGAAACCAAATCTATTCCGAAATTGATGTTAGTAGAAGTCAGTGACACCCAGTCATGATGATATGCGCTGTATGGATTCGGGGGAGCGAACACCGAACCAGGGCCGAACTGGGTGGGGAAAGGGCAGCTTTTCACTCAAAAGCAGACATTGAAATCCTGAAAAACTGCGAGGTTTGTTGCGTGCCAATAGCTGACATGCATTGGAAGTAATGATCTAATTCGATAAAGCAGTGGTCAATCTATTAAAGTCAAATGGCTTTTCAATAACGGTGTTAGCTCCCAGCTTTTTTGCAATATCCAGGCAGTCAATACCATGGAAGCCATTCATGCCGGAGATAGCAATGATGCGAGTATTTAGATGACTATGGGTGATGAATTCGATCACCTCGTAACCATCTTTATCTGGCATATAAATGTCTGTAATTAAGTAATCACAATCCTCATGTTTAAGGTGCTCGATAGCTTTTCGCCCACTATTGACCCCTTTTACAGAATGTCCTTTACTGGATAAAAATTTTGCTATAAGAGCACATAAATTATCATCGTCTTCCGCAATTAAAATTTTCATTATATCAGCCTTCAGCTGTCATAATTAACTCACTGCATGTTTGGCAAATACCGTGAGTTATACGCTTTCTGTCATTGTCACCGAAAAGACCAAGCTCTCTAACTGCAATGTCAGCTTCTTCCCATTGAGTATTAGTTACTTTAAAGCGGTTGCACCAGCTACACATTGATATGACGTCTATGCTTTTGTGCGTATCCAGATTGGATAAAACAATGTCCTGTTTCTTCTCGCTTTTTACGAGAAAGTTTTTGAATCTAAGGCCATCATCTTCAAGTGGGATTATCGACATCTCCATATAGCGTCTATGATCTTGGCTATCACAACGAAATGGCACAGTTAGTTGAATTTTAGTTTCTCTTACTCGGTTTATTAGTACTGAGTTCATATAACGAGTGTCATCGCCCTCTATGAAGTCAAAAAGTGGTGAGTTTAGAATACGGGCTTCTTTTAGGAGGTAATCATTTTGTTCGGCGAACCTCAGGAAATCCTGACAAATAGACGTAATAATATTGTCTTTATTAATATCATATTGGTAAAAATTATTTTCCTGGCATCCGTTCATAAGGTTTTTTCTGCTTAGCAGTCGTTAGCCTTTAGGATATATAAAGCGTAACCCGTAACTCAAAAGGAAGTAAATGCAGTGGCTTGGGTTATCGCTCTGATCATATATTGTACAGCTATACTGCCAGTTATTCAGCGTAATGTGAACTATATTCCCTAATGGTCGCTTGCTGGAGCCTAACCTAGGGGTTCTCAGGTCATTGATGCGCACAATTTATCGACTATCGGCGGGCAAGAAACACAAGTTGATTGGTGGTGCGCAGGCCATCTAAATCTCCTTTGGATCAACAATCGCCTGGGAGGCTAACATTATCCTCGTGAGATAGCGCCAGCTGTTGCCTCAACAACGGACATCCCCACAATCGGGTGCGTTGATTGGGTTTCAAGTTCGCAGCTTTTCAGGTTTTCGTCTTGCTTGACCTGAAGGGCAGAATGGTGAAGTTGCAAAATATGACATTTCTCAAAAGGCTCTTTCAGAGTGCCCCGCGACTGCTAAGGCGTGCTTTGGCCATAGTGTGATGTGAAATAATCTGAATTTGAAGTCTGAGGGTTGCGTAAGTTACTCAATATAAGTACCAGTTCCCCCCATTAGATTACTCGCTTCCTCATAGTCCTGACCGTACCAAAGTAGCATATCTTCCGCCCAGCGTTGTAAGAGAGGGATGAGTGTAGTCGCCGACCTATGATAGAACCTGGTTCGAGCAGGGCGCTTTTCACTTAGGAGGAGAGATTGAAAACATGAAAATAGAAATTCAGATTTATTAATTTGTAAGCTAGTCAAGATTGGTGCTAATTACAATCTAGTCTATCAAATGCGGTATGTACTTACAGAGATTTATTTTCTTACATATAAACTGAACTAACCATTCAGCTATGTTGTAGAGAGACGTAATCTATGTATCCTCAAACTCCTGGACACTTCCGCTTACTAATCACGTTTCTTGCAGCATATCCCTGCACTCTGCTTGCACAAAATAATAGTGGACCTGCACTTGAAGAGGTTTTTGTGACAGCGCAAAAGCGTGTTGAGACGCAGCAAGAGATTTCAGCCGCTTTTTCTGTCTTCAGTGGGGACACTTTAGAGAAAACCGGGTGGACTGATGTCAGTGATATGGCAACAACGGTTACCAGTATGGAAGTTGTTGGAACAACCAAATCCCGGACCAATGTTTATATACGAGGTATCGGCACTAATAAGTATGACATTGGTACCGAAGGGTCAATAGGTGTGTTTCTAGACGGTGTTTATGTGCCTCGATTCAGCAGTGTCATGCAAAACCTTATTGATATAGAACGAATTGAAGTTTTAAGAGGACCTCAAGGGACTTTGTATGGTCGCAATACCATTGGTGGTGCCATTAGTGTTTATACTGCAGAACCCTCCGAAGAATTTACGGGTAAGTTTATTGCAGGTGTTGCGAACGAAGACTCCTATGATGCTAACGCTGTATTAAGCGGCCCATTAATAAAGGATCAATTGCTGGGTTATATCGCGCTAAGCACTCGTGAAATTGGTGGCTTTAGAGAAGATAGTATTAGTGGTAAGGAAGATGATTTTAGCGCAACGTCAATTAGAACCAAGTTACGCTATATAGCCACAGATGAGTTAACGATGGACCTAATGGCGGACTATAGCGACGAGGAGGGTGATGCGTTTTTAGGTGAGCCGATTTTTGATCCCAACGACCCAAGCCTGTTTGCACTTTCCCCGCTTATTTCTCCTGCTGATATTGCAGCCTATAAGGAAAGAGAATCGCAGGATATGTTTGAAAATGAACAAACGATTCCTGGCGCGACTGATATAGAGGCCACACAAATCGCATGGGTCACTAACTGGGCAGGAGAAGATTTGAGTGCTGATGCAGTGCTTGCTTACAGAGACGAAGAAGCAGAAGAGCTTGCTGATACGGACCGCTACCCTTATGACGTTTACATACAAGACTCTTTGCAGGAATCACAAACAACCAGCCTTGAATTTAAACTAAGTTCTGAATATGGCGGTGCTTATAGCATGGATGACAAGGTAGAGTGGTTGACGGGTTTTTTTCTATACGAGGATGATGCTGACCGTACCGACGCGGTGACCTTTGGCCCCGATTCAATTTTCTCTGGGCTTAACTTGCTTAGCCAAATTCCTGGTATCTGTACACCAACTCCGATGTTACCAACAGATATCCCTTGTGTACCCGGCGGTTTGTTTGGTCTTGCTCCTTATCCTACGTCCACAACCGTCGACTTACAAACCAGTAGTTGGGCTGTTTTTGGACAGGCAACTTATGCTATTAATGAGCAGTTATCACTGACTTTGGGTATCCGTCATAGCGAAGATACTAAAGAATTCACCTATGAAAATACGGCACCATTAACGCCGGGTTTTATTGCACAAAATTTCAGTTTTGATGATGAGATAGATTTTGAATCAACAGACCCCAAAGTGGTATTGGAATGGGCGCCGGAGTCGCAAGAAGACATGATGCTTTATATAAGTTATCAGCAAGGTTATAAGAGCGGCGGTATTCAATTTATTACTTCCGATGAAGCACTGGCCCAACAAAGTTTTGATAAAGAAACACTGGTGGCTACGGAGGCAGGTCTAAAGTCACGCTGGCTTGACCAGCGCTTACAGGTTAACGCATCCGTTTTTCATTATGACTACGAAGACCAGCAAATCGATGGGCTATTTGATGGCGTACTTGTTACGTCAAATGCCGGAGAAAGTACCATCGATGGCCTTGAAGTGGATGTGCAGTATCAAGCAGGAGCTAATCTATTATTGCAGGCAAGTTATTCTTACCTCGACGCAGTTTTCGAAGAATATATCGAAGCCAGTACGGGTACAGACTATAGCGGCAGAACTTTACCCGCGTCTCCTGAAAATAGCGTTTGGTTGTCGGCTGAGTATACCCATGAATCCTTTCGCGGCTGGGAAGGCAGTTTGCGTGCCGATTACAGTTGGCGGGATGATCAAACCTTCACACCAAACGGAACGCTGGTTCAGGAAGACTATGCCATCGTGAATATTGGCTATACATCAATAAGCCCGGATGAAGTTTGGAAAGTGAGAGTCTATTGCAGCAACTGCACCGATGAAGAGTATTTCACTGCATCCATTCCGCTGTCAGGAACGCTTCATGAGGTGGCATCAACTGGTGACCTTAGACGCTATGGTCTTAGCGTTACCTACCAGTTTGGAAGTTAGAAAAATGGTGGGCCTTCCCCGACTTGAACGGGGGACCTGCCGATTATGAGACCAGTGAACAGTCCGTTTCAGTGTCCGTAAGCTGAGGAAAAATAAGGAGTTTTTGGGTGGGGATGGACATAGAAAACCGAAACTGAACCCAGTCCGAACCTGATGTCGTCGGGTGTCAGGTTCGTCGGGTCATGGGGCTATGAGCTGTATGAACTTGGGCAGACCGAACACCGAGCCAGTACCGAACTGGGTTGAGTAGGGCAGGTTTTTTTCAAATAGCAGACAGTGAAAGCCTGGAATTCTGAAAAACAGCGAGGTCCGCTGGGTGTCAAGTTGAGATGCTGGGCTACGTTTAATTTATAGACCCCAATTTATCAATAGCCAAACGGGTTTTTACTCCGCAAATTAAAAAGTCTTAAAGTTTATAAAAGCTGCCCATCAGAAATCAACATGCATCACAAAAGCTATAGTGTTTACTTTTTTCTTTGTATAAAAGAAATAGCTAAACCCATAATGAGCAGAGCTAGTGAGGACGGCTCAGGAACTGATGTAACCGTAAGCTTGTAGTCTTCAGCTTCGCCCTGATGAAAAAAACCGGTTGGATTCAAGATGCCATCTACATTATTTTTATAGATTGATTCATCGCAAACAACTCTAGCACGCAACCATAATTCCCCCATGCTATCTTCAGGAACTACTATTGTCGCTAGAATTTCGCGGTAGAGTACAGCATTAGGGTCGCTTTCAACGCCGTTTAAATAATCATCTCGATTAATTTGCGTGTCGCCCCACTCAACCGTATCTTTGTACCATAGCTCCTGAGCAATAATTTCAGACGTTGACCACTCATAGTCACCATTCCAATCAACCCAGGCTTTGAGTTCATCATAATCATGCCTACCATAGGTGCCGCGGGTAAAATCAAACTTAAATGTAACCGTCTGGCCTTGTACTAAATTACCATTACCGAAGGTTAAACCTCCATCCGTAGACCAGCTAACACCGTCATCATCATCTTCGGCAACAGCCTCTTTTTCCTTACTGTATTCTGTACCTAGTCGCTGCCATTCAGCCGTGTAGTGCCACGCCTCCCCGTAGGGTATTGGTGCATCCCCGAAATCATAGGTAGGCCCCGCATAGGCACAGGAAATACTGAAGCCCATCAATAAGGCCAGCAAAATAGACGATGATTTTTGATCAAAATTAAACACTGAAAACGACTTTAAAAGTTGTTTTTTAGTAGGCTCGAATTGAAAATAAATTACCATTTTTTTATCTAGACAGGTTGAATATGCTTCCTTTAGCCTGGCGGTATTTAATAAACTCATACTTACCTCACTGAAGTTGTTGCTTATCAAGATGCAATAATCCTTCCAGATTAAAAAACGGTTATGAAACAGCGTCTTACTAGTGTGATGGGCTTAATTTGTTGGCTGTGTTACATGTATTGATACGTCTATATTGTCACTTGATACAGGTCTTAGCCGTTGTTCTATCGCTATAACTGGTGGATTGAGGATGCCGGTTGTTACTAAAAGCAGAAGTTATTACCGCCGAATTGTTTTTTATTGTGATACTTTCACCATGGGTTATGGAATACCCTATAGCATGGTAGAAAGTATTTGATGCTTGCTCAGAGTGGCCGCCATTGTAAGGAGTGCTTTGGCCATAGTGTGACGTGAAGTTTTCTGGAGTTGAGATAGGAGTTATAAATCCATCAAACCAATGAATCAAAAGAAAAATGGTGGGCCTTCCCCGACTTGAACGGGGGACCTGCCGATTATGAGACCGGTGAACAGTCCGTTTCGGTGTCAGCAAGCCGAAGAAAACTAAGGAGTTTTGGGGTGGGGATGGTCATAGAAAACCGAAATTGAACCCAGTCCGAACCTGATGTCGTTGGGTGTCAGGTTCGTCGGGTCATGAGCCTATGAGCTGTATGGAGTAGGGGAGACCGAACACCGAGCCAGGACCGAACTGGGTGCTGTTATGCTCTTAGCGGGCTTGGCTTCTAGTCAGAAAGCTGCGCAGCCACTTTAAGTTTGTCGTTTGCATATCATGGTCGGCACGCCTCAAGTGATGGCGCATGCTCCACGTGGTTACAGTAATCTGATACAGGCTGTTACGTAACAGCGCCATAACGCCGAATAGCATGCCTACTTAACCTATTGATTTAAAAGAAAAATAATTTTTGGCTCAGTTTATGCAGCCTAGCTTAATAACCCAAGCAAAGAGCATAAAAATGAATTATTTAAAAACCATAACTACAAAGAACTTCCTTTTAACCGGCCTGTTTACAGCGGTTGTAGCAACCCCCCTATTTTCCCAGGCTGTTAAGGCATCCTCTATTAGGTATGATTTTATTGGTGTTGTTGATGAGCTCAGTGATAAAAAAGTCGATGCAGCTGACTATGGGTTTAGTACTGGTAATATTTTAACAGGTACTTTGATCATTGATGATGACCATCCTGATACGGATAGTAACTCCGCTATTGGGAAATATAAGGAACCCAATATAAATTTCCTGTTCTCTATTAGTTCATCAGCCGGAACTCTGCTCTATTCAGATGGCAATATTGCAGATGATATTACAGTGAAAATTGAAAACAACCATGGCAGTTCATCCAACCCTCATGACAAATTTGAAATCGATGATAAAAGTTTGCGTGATGCAATAACTCCATCAGGCTCAGGGGCTTCCATAGATTTCGAGAAACTTGTGCTTAAATTAGAGGATGATGATAATGCGGATGCCTTTAACACGACAATACCTGCTGCCTACCCCGCCCTTGATATTTCTAATTTTGTAAAAAAACATGAGTTCGAAGTTAAATTTAAATCCAGCGGTAAAGAAGTAAAGTTAAAAGGGGATGTTAGTGCATTTAGCAGTTCGGTCGTAAGTGCGATACCGATTCCAGCAGCTGCATGGTTTTTTGGTTCTGCAATTTTGGGTCTTTTTGGCTTAAAGCGGAAAGTGTAGCCATAAAGGTAGTTGGCGTTCTTGTGTCAGAGAAAAACTATAGCGAGATTATAATTTTTGTTCGAGTTTTTATACAATTTTTATGGCATTCCTTTATTGGTAATTGAAAGAAACTAAAAATATTTTGGTATGAGAAATATGAGTGAATATAGCGCTGAAAGTTTGACTCGGACACTAATAAGAGCAGAAAAAGGTGATACAGTGGTTTGCAGTGGTGGAGGTCGCTTTTGGGTCTCTGAATATAAGTTCAAGAAAGGTAAATATGTTGGGCCGCAACCAGATTCAAATACTGACATTATCCAGCTTGAGGATAATACAATAATAAACCTCTATGTTGATGAGTATTACGTTATTGAAAGAAATATTCAGTAGTCGCTATAGGTTTTCTGGTGAAATATAACAGTTTGCTAATTAAATCATAAGAAGTCATTGCAAGTAGACTTAAAAATATTTAATGAGCAGCGTTAAAAAGTATTTATTTAGTCAATTGGAAGATCGTAAGTGATTGTTGATATGGGTGGTTAGTAAAATGGAAGGCATCTTGATATCAGGTTAGGGTGGTTAGATATCTAAAATATTTCCTATATTTATTATGGAGAGATTAAATATGTTAGTACTGAGTCGTAGAAAAGGTGAGAACCTGATTATTGGTGACAATATAGTTGTTTCTATTTTGGGTATTAGTGGTAATCAGGTAAGACTGGGTGTCGCTGCACCAAAAGAAATTTCAGTCCATCGTGAAGAAATCTATAATAAAATTCAGCTAAGTAAGTACCCTGTAGCTCAAGGAGTCTGGCAGGATGGCGAGAAAGTAGTCGGCTAGCTCTCTACTGGACAACCTAGAATATAGCAGTCTCCCAGAATTTAAGGTTTTCAGTTTGTTTGAATTGTAAGCCTGAATGACGAACCTACAAAATATTACATTTCGCAAAAGGCTCTTTTTGTGTGATGTGAGAATTCTGAAATCGAAATATGAGGGCTGCCGACTCTATGTGCTATGAGAATCGGGAGTTCTAAATCCATTAAACCAATGAATCGATAGAAAAATGGTGGGCCTTCCCCGACTTGAACGGGGGACCTGCCGATTATGAGTCGGATGCTCTAACCAACTGAGCTAAAGGCCCAAATTTGAAAGTTTGGCTCTGTATGAGTTTCACAGACGTCGCGCATTATACGGCGCTGGAATAGATAGTTCCAGCATCCTGGTTAGCTTTATCGATCATCTGCCTTGCTGACAAGGACATTTCAAACGAGGGTCTGGATAAATAATGATCAGTTAGAGCTTGGCGGATTGGCTGGCTTCAGTGCCTCCTTATAAGTCTGCAATTAGCTAACACTGATTTAATGCCGAACCTTGGCGCAGGGGTATTTGGGGTGCTTATTAACGACTGTTTCATGGAGCTTGCGATGGTTAGGGGTTGTTGGCTATTGATCGGTGGCCGAGCTTGATGTTGGCGGGAGCAGTGTGTTCGAGAGTATTGCCGTCATTAAACCCCAGTGAGTGGGTCTTTAGTTGAGTGTAGTGAGTTGGGTATCAACGGCGTTGAATCAGCTTAACGAATCCAGGGTAAATAATTTACGTCACCAGATTCCCGCTAGCATTGTGACGCAAATATTCCCCTTGTTGCTCAGCGTTCTTAATCATAAAAAATTCTCTCTATCACCGCCAGGTTAAAGATTCTGTGTGGGTCAGTTAGCGAAATAAATATTACGAATAAACAAAGGTCAGTTGATAACTTTCCGAAGTAGCATTATGTGGTGATGACAGCTTGCTTATGATCGTCATTCATCCTTGAGGCAGGTATGGAAGGATTGTGTCTGCACAGAGGTGCCTTTCTTGACATGGTTTTCTATGTAATAAAATCACCGGGGTAGCTTTTATTGGCCATGGTCTCTTGCCACCATTGATTAAGAGCTGCGTCTAACTCCTGCTCGTTAATGTCTTTGGCGATAAGTGTTTCTTTTAACATGTCTTGCAGGGATTGTGGGATATCTTCAGGTGCTTCGTACCCCTTTGGAATAAAACGAGAGGGCTCAAAAAATGTTGTTGTTTTTTTCCTGGTACCTTGAAATTTTTCCGGCAAAGAAAAAATGTCTTTGTCTTTTGATTGGTTCAAGCTATCACAAAGGTGCAAAATAGGGTAGGTTGAACCTGAGTGGAAACTTACCGATACGGCGGGATCTTCACCCTTGGCCCAGACTTCATGAGCGGCTCCGCTGGGTATAAATAATACTTGGCCAGGTTTTAAATTAAAGTCTATATAATCTTCAGCCATTCTTTCTTCTAGATTTGAGAAGTCAAATAATGCTGACTGTTGAAGTGCTTTGGGCGTTGGCCAGACCCGTACTGTTTTTCGACCGCTGAGGTGAAACAAAAGTCCATCCCCTGCATCGCAGTGGGCTGAATATCTGTGATTGCCGCTGCTTAACCAGAGGCTTGCTCGAACAAAATAACCCAGTGGGTGCAGTTTTTCCAGTACGGGAACAAGTCCTTTCTGCAACGGTTTATAGACGAGTTGGGCCCCGTCTTTTGCTTTACCTTGACCAGCAATAATATTGATTAATTCAAGTCGGCCGTGTACGGGGTTGCCATAATTAACTCCGTTGGCAAACGTTGTAAAGGCTCCAGGGTGATCTGAATTGATATGGCTAATTTCCCCCTCGCTGTTATTTTCTTTGTCTGAAGAGGGGTGGGTAATTTGTAGTGTTGAATGTTTGATATTCAGCTGGAATGTATGCAAAGCCCATTGAACGGGATCTTTAATCTTATTGAACTCTTTAGGCAGCTTCATAACCTTTGGGGTTAAAGACATTAGGCATTGTGATACTTTGCGCATGTGATATTCACCTATCTATTATTATAGCCTCACTCAATGGGCACTAAGACTAGGTTACCATATTTCTGGCCGATGCCTAGGCGTACAAGTTTACATGTGAATTGTACGGCTTTTGAGTGAGGGAACTGCCGATTATGGGCTGGATGCTCTAGTTTGCATTCGTGCCCCGCTAAAGAACTAAATTTCTCCAGTTACGAGCTGTAGTGTTGCGGAAGTCGCGCATTATAAGGCTCTGGAAGCGATACGGACGGCGTAGTATGGGCATTATTGAGCGGTTTCTGTCTCCCAATAGGGGGGATATGCCAGATGCTACTGCAAGGTGGTTAGCTTTGGTCCATTCCCAAAATCCTGATGGCAGGTTGTAGTTGTTGCTCAAATTGCTTCCATTGTCCGATAGAGGATTTATACATCGGTTGCCGGACTTGCTCATTACTCGCCGTGTTAATTGTGCCGATATGCTCATAAAATTTTAGGCATTGTTCTTCATAAGGAAGCTCGCAATAGTTTAGTATCTCGCGTGTTTTTTCCTCTTGTTGTAAAACCAGGTCCTCATAGCTTACGGTCAGTATTTTTTTGGGGAATACTGTTTTCCAATAGCTCATCTGTTCGTTAAACATCTTGCTATTTAAAGCCAGTGCCTCCAGATTGAAGAGGTGGTTGTGGTGGTTTTCAAAGAATTGATGATAGCAAGATAGAATATTATCCAGGGGGTGTCGCTGGATATGGATAATTTTGGCATTAGGGTAAGTCGCAAACATTAATCCAAGTTGTTTATAGCTCAGCAGTGATTTGTCCACGGGTCGTCTATCTTTAGATTCTCTTACGGGTAAATACGATTGAAAGTGCTTGTCGAGTATCGGTAAAAAATTAGAGAAGTTTTTCTGGCTGGGCCATTGTTCAAAATTTGTTGAGGTCTTCAATTGGGCGGCAGCCTGCATTATGGCATAGCTAAAGGCGCCGCTTTCTCCAATCGGTGAGGTTTGCGAGTGCGCTCCTATGATCTGTTCTAAAAGTGTGGTGCCTGAGCGCGGTAGTGAGATGATAAATATGGGCGAATAGGTATGGTTTTGTTTAGAGGTATCGATGCTGTTTAGCGCGTCTTCATTAATATTTTCTCTAATCTCTCTTAAATGGGGCTCAAGTTGATCTATATACTCTTGATGATCTTGTGCGGCAAAATTGTTAGCGGTTGTCAGTAGTTCAAAGTAACCTTCAGGGTCGCTTTTTTTGATGGCCCAGGCTTTGGTAAAGGTTAGGCCAGATTTTTCATTATTGGAGCAGGTTTTTTTATTCAGTATTGTATTGATTGCAGGAATGAGCGTAATAAATTTATCTGCTTTTGTTGTTTTTGCTAAACCAATATAGGCCCAGCTGTCATTGGGGTTGATTTTTAAAGCGTTGTAAAAATTTTTCCGGGCATTTTCATTGTTGCCGTTTGCTGTATATATAGAGCCTAGTAATCGATAAATTCTTGCCGATTTAATATTGGAGGCAATGGCTTTGTCAAGGATAGAGTGAGCGCTGTCTGCGTCATTGATGGATTTATAGAATATCGCGCTCTCGGCAATGACTGCTTCACTTTTTGGAAATGTTTTCAGCATCTTTTCGACGCACTCTATAGCATCGTCGAGTCTCTTTAGTTGCTTTAAATAATTCAGCAGCAATAATTGCGGCTCTGGGTTTTTTTAACTAGAGAAATGATCTGTTCAAGGATATAAATCGCATTAAGTGTATTGCTTTGTGCGCTGGATTTTACCAGGCTCATGGCAGCTTCATAGGTCAATACCTTGAAAGGCTGTAATGCTGTCGGTTGTATGCTGAGTATTTTTGAGGATTTTTTCTTATTTTTTTTCACCGAATCTAGCCCTTGTGTTTATTTTATTCCATTTTCTCTGCTCACCTTACTGTAAATTCGATGGATCGTCGATAAAATTGTTGTTAATGATATTTACTTGTGGTTTTTCTGTCAGGCTTATCTGTGGGTTTCGCTGGCAGCAGGGCTGCCAGCGAAAGTGGTTTATTGAACGGTTTCATTGTCGCTAAAAGCGCCTTCAAATAAGGGGGTGGATAAATAGCGTTCAGCGGAGTCCGGAAGTATTACGACGATGGTTTTATTTTCGTTGCCTGGTTGTTTGGAAACTCTATCGGCAATGGCCATGGCTGCACCGCTCGAGATACCTGCCAAAATACCTTCTTGCTGCATTAGCTTGTGGGCCCACTCCATCGCGTCTTCATTTGAAACCTGCTCGACCTGGTCAACTATATCGAGGTCCAGATTATCGGGTACAAAGCCTGCACCTATGCCCTGAATCTTATGGGGCGCATGGGCAGGTTCTTCACCTGCCTTGGCAGCGGTAATCATAGTGGTACTGGTTGGCTCTACTGCCACAGAAGTGATTGCCTTGCCTTTAGTATTTTTGATAAATCGGGAGATCCCGCTAATCGTTCCGCCGGTCCCAACGCCGCTCACCAGAATATCGATTTCACCATTGGTGTCTTCCCAGATTTCCGGGCCGGTGGTTTCTTCATGCACCGCGGGGTTGGCGGGGTTGTCGAACTGGCTTGGCATCCAGCGTTCTTCAGGGGCTTCGGCAACGCGGGCCCTTGCGGTTTCAATGCATAGCTTCATGCCTTTTGCGGCGTCGGTAATAATAATATTAGCACCCAGGGCCTTCATAATCTGACGACGTTCCAGGCTCATCGTGTGGGGCATGACCAGTGTCATGGAATAGCCTTTGGCTGCGGCGACAAAGCACAGGGCGATACCGGTATTACCGCTGGTAGGTTCAACAATTTCCATACCGGGTTTTAGAATGCCGTCTTTTTCCGCCTGCCAAATCATATTGGCACCAATGCGGCATTTTACGGAGTTGGCCGGGTTGCGGCTTTCGATTTTGGCGAAGATATTGCCTTCGCTTATACGGTTGATTTTGACCAGTGGGGTTTGGCCGATGGTTTGGCTGTTATCTCTGTAGACTGTCATGGCAGGTCTCCGTCCTGATAGGGTATGGGTGGATTGTAATCCACCCTACGGCAATGTGGTAGCGCTGTCATTCCCGCGGGGGCGGGAATCTGCAGCTCTGGAGTTTAGTCTTCGCGGGAATGACAGAATATCAGCCAATAAAAAAGCCGGTGATTAGACCGGCTTTTGTAGTGTTGCTTTGGCGCTTATTCGTCGAGGAAGCTGCGCAGATGATCAGAGCGTGAAGGGTGGCGTAATTTACGCAATGCCTTGGCTTCGATCTGGCGGATACGCTCACGGGTTACGTCGAATTGCTTGCCGACTTCTTCCAGTGTGTGATCGGTATTCATATCAATACCGAAACGCATACGCAGTACTTTGGCTTCTCTGGCTGTCAGGCCGCCCAGTACATCTTTGGTGGCTTCCTGCAGGCCCTGACCTGTTGCAGAATCAACTGGCTGAGCAATAGTGTTATCTTCGATAAAGTCACCCAGATGTGAATCTTCATCATCACCAATCGGCGTTTCCATGGAGATAGGTTCTTTGGCAATTTTCAGTACCTTACGAACTTTATCTTCTGGCATATCCATACGCTCGCCTAATTCTTCCGGCGTAGGCTCACGGCCCATTTCCTGAAGCATTTGACGAGAGATACGATTGAGTTTGTTGATCGTCTCAATCATATGCACTGGAATACGAATTGTGCGAGCCTGATCGGCAATAGAGCGAGTAATGGCCTGACGAATCCACCAGGTGGCATAGGTCGAAAACTTATAACCGCGACGGTATTCAAATTTATCAACGGCTTTCATCAAGCCGATATTGCCTTCCTGGATTAAATCGAGGAACTGCAAACCACGGTTGGTATATTTTTTGGCGATAGAAATGACTAGTCGAAGGTTGGCCTCGACCATTTCTTTCTTGGCGCGTCTGGCGCGAGCTTCACCAATCGACATGCGACGATTAATTTCTTTAATATCGACAATGGTTAAATCGGTTTGGGCTTCTATAAATGCAATTTTGCGCTGGGCACGAATAATATCGTCGCGATTGGCTTCCAGTGCCGGGGCTGCATCTTTATGCGCTTTGATCTGGTCATCTAACCAATCAAAATTGGTTTCAGAGCCCTGGAAGGCTTTAACAAAATCTTTGCGTGACATTTTTGCCTGCTTGATGCAGATACCCATAATCAAGCGTTCGTTCTCGCGAATCACATTGAGCTTTGAGCGCACGCGAATCGATAGCGGTTCAAAAACACGCGGCGTCAGTTTTAAGAACTTAAACAGTTCGCCCAGTTTCTGTAACTCTTTGGCGGCTTCTTTGCTGTAGCGGCCATGCTTATCGATCGCTTTGTCGAGTTTGTTTTGTTGCTTGCGGATGGCCGTAAAGCGCTTTTTCGCTTCTTCTGGATCCGGGCCTGATGGTGAGTCGTCGTCATCGTCATCGTCCGCTGCCGCAGCTTGTTGTTGCTGGGCTGCAGGTGGTACCACATCAGTAGGGTCAAGGTAACCAATCAGGATATCGGCAAGGCGGCGTTCTTCGGTGGCTACTTTGTCGTAGTCGTCGATAACATCTTGTACGGCGCCGGGGTAGTAGGCAACAGCCGCCATCACATCGCGGATACCTTCTTCGATGCGCTTGGCAATGGCGATTTCGCCTTCGCGGGTCAGTAGTTCAACCGTGCCCATTTCGCGCATATACATTCGTACGGGGTCGGTGGTACGACCGGCTTCGGTTTCGACGGCAGCTAGAGCTGCAGCGGCTTCAGCGGCGGCGATATCATCGGTGGAGTCTTCTTCTGACAACAGGATTTCATCGGCATCGGGGGCATTTTCAAACACCTGAATACCCAAATCGTTGATCATTTGGATGATGTCTTCAACCTGGTCCGGGTCTGAAATATCCTGAGGCAGGTGGTCGTTAACCTCTGCATAGGTCAGGTAGCCTTGTTCTTTGCCCTTGGCAATCAGGGTTTTCAAACGAGACTGCTTTTGTTCGGTATCGCTCATAGTCTATGTTTCACTGGGACGTTTGCGGAAGTTAGCCCGACATTATAACTGTATATGCTGACCAAATACTAGCCTCATAACCGGTTGATTGGTGTCAATTGGGGGCTTAGAGGGTGTTTTGGGCGGCCTGTCAGGCGGCTTTTGGCGGCGACTAAGGTGCTTATAAATCGTGCTTTTGACTGAGTAATCGCTTGAGCTCCTGCTTTTCATCATCGCTTAGCTGAGCGTAGTCTTTGGTCAGTAATTTGTCGACTTGATCACCGAGTTGATCTTGGTGATATTTACGCTCCAGATGTTGGAGTGTTTCTTTAAGCTCAAGTTCAATATCTGAACCGGGAATAAATTGCTCCAGTTGCAGCAGCTGTTGCAGGGTTTCACCCCAGGCTTCCCCATACCAGTGGCCAATCAGCATGGCGGAGGTGGAATCCGGGCGTTTATGCAGCAATTCCAGCATCGCGGCTAGTAGGGGGGCGTTATTGTCCTCGCTACGGCTTAGGGCGCTGGGGGTGGCGACATGGCTGGCGGCCTTGGGTTCGTGTAGCAGCAGGGCAATGGCATAGAGAATCGGATCCCTGGTGCTGTCTTGCTGTTGATTAAAGCGGGGGGCTCTCTGTCTGGGTTCCGGGCTAATTTCCCGGGTGGCAACAACTTCGGGTTTATCGGGTGCGGGTTCGGGCTGTTTATTGATCTGGTGCCGTTGCAGGATTTGGGTCAATTTTTCCTGCGATAGCCCGGTGCGCTCTGCCAGCGAGGACATCATCAGTGCTTTAAAGACGCCATCGGGTAATTGATCGATCAGCGGCGCCGCCAGAGTACTTAGCCGGGCTCTGCCATCAAGAGAGCCCAATTCCAGCCCTTCGGCCTGTGAATTAAATAGATAGTCTTCCAGTGGCTCAGCTTTGTCGACCATACGGATAAAGTCGCTGGCGCCGATACTGCGCACCATGCTATCCGGGTCTTCGCCCTGTGGCAGAAACAGGAATCTGGCCTGACGACCGTCTTCCATGGCGGGTAAGGCGGATTCAAGCGCCCGTTTCGCGGCTTTGCGGCCTGCTTCATCGCCATCAAAGCAAAATACAACCTCCGGACACTGACGAAATACCCGTTTTAAGTGCTCGGTACTGGTTGCTGTCCCTAGTGTTGCCGCAGCCCAGGTCACGCCATGCTGCGCCAGCGCGACCACATCCATATAGCCTTCAACAATCAGTAGTCGCTCGAGCTTGCGGTTGGCCTTGCGGGACTGGTAGAGCCCATACAGCTCTTTACTCTTATGAAATACGGGGGTTTCAGGGGAGTTGAGGTATTTGGGTTTGTCGTCGCCCAGAACACGGCCACCAAAGGCGATAATCCGTCCTCGGTTATCCCTGATCGGGAAGATAATCCGATCGCGGAAGCGGTCGTAGAGTTTATTGTCCTCTTCTTTCTCAATCAGCATGCCGCCATCGATAAGCAGTTGCTTATCTTCCTGATTGAGGCCCAGATGCTTAAGCAGGTTGTCCCAGCCTGGCGGGGCATAGCCGATATCAAAATCCCGGGCAATTTCACCGCTGAGACCGCGGCCTCGCAGATAGTCTACCGCCCGTTGCTTCTGTGGGTTGCGCTTGAGTTGCTCGCGGTAAAAGTCGGCGCATTTTTCCAGCATGGTATAGATATTTTTCTTTTGCTGGGGTTCTTCCTGAAAGGCAGAAGCTTCCCGGGGCACTTCCAGTCCAGCCGTATCGGCCAGAACCTCAACCGCACGAGGAAAGTCCATGCGCTCGTAATCCATGATAAAGCCGAGGGCATTGCCACCGGCGCCGCAGCCAAAGCAGTAATAGAATTGCTTTTCCTGGTTAACGCTAAAAGACGGGGTTTTTTCTTCGTGGAAGGGGCAGCAGGCGGTAAAGTTGCGGCCGCTTTTTTTCAGGCTGACACGGCGGTCTATCACTTCGACAATGTCGAGGCGATCCAGCAGGTCATCGATAAAGCTTTGCGGTATGCGGCCGGCCATGGAAAATGATACTTAGTGTTGAGTTATTAAGGTGGCCAAGTTTAGGGGGTTTACAGGTAATAAGCGAGTAGGGTGGATTGTAATCCACCAAAACCTGGACGGCTAAAATGGTGGATTACAATCCACCCTACGCGGTTTCGGGGGCGAAGGCGGCCTGTTCTTCGGTCAGGTCGCAGACATAGCGGTTATTGCTGTCGACAAGGATCGCTTTGGGTTTAACCGGCTCCGTGGCCAGGGTAAAGGCGATAATAATCACTTCTTCACCGGGGCCAATCAGGTGTGAGGCTGCACCGTTAATGCCGATATAGCCGGTACCGCGCTTGCCTTCAATAATATACGTTTCCAGCCTGGCTCCGCTGGTATTGCTAACGACCAATACTTTTTCGTTGGGCAATAAGCCCGCTAAATCCAGCAGATCAGCATCAATAGTAATGCTGCCGACATAGTCTAAATTGGCTTCGGTAATGGTGGCTTTGTGGATTTTGGACGACATAAAACTGCGCAGTTGCATCACTTGGTCCTGTTGATAAGTGGTGAAGAGCGGGTGGAGTTATGGGGTATTAGGACAGTTGAGATTTGATCAGTTTACTGACTTCGCCCATATCGGCGCGGCCTTGTAACTTGGGCTTAAGAATGCCCATCACCTTGCCCATATCTTTCATAGATTCGGCACCGGTGCCAGCAACCGCATCAGCAATCATGCTGGCGAGTTCTGCTTCGCTAAGTTGGGCGGGCAGAAAGTCTTGAATCACATTGATTTCAGCCACCTCGACGTCAGCCAACTCAGTGCGGCCAGCATCGGTGTACTGCTGGATTGAATCGCGACGTTGCTTGCACATTTTATCGAGCACAGCCAAAAGCCGCGCGTCATCGATATCGATGCGCTCATCAACTTCAATACGTTTGATTTCGGCCTGGATGAGCCGGATGGTACCCAGGCGCTGCTTATCTTTGGCTCGCATTGCCGCTTTCATTTCGTCATGAATGCGGGCTTTTAGCGTTTGTTCTGTCATGGCTATAAAAGTCTCGGCAGAATAGTGATAAACAGCGGTAGCAGCAGCTATTGCTTAGTAAAGACGCTGGTGCTTACGAGTTTCGCGAGATACTTTCTTAGCGTGACGCTTAACAGCAGCGGCGGCTTTACGCTTACGTACAGCTGTTGGCTTCTCGTAGAATTCACGACGACGTACTTCAGCCAGAACACCGGCTTTTTCACAAGAGCGCTTAAAGCGACGTAGGGCGATATCGAATGGCTCGTTATCTTTTAATTTAACTGAAGGCATTTACCCTTCCTTTAACTGGTTAATAAAATAGGTTGTTACGGTCAGTTTATCGCCATTTGACGGGCACCAATCGCAAGGGGCGGGCATTGTAAACGGTTGATCGGTAAATTGCAAAGCTCTGTACGGGCTAATTTAAGGGGTATTTTGTCACCGTTTTGCTGGTCTGGCGGGGTGTCAGCCAGTATTATGCGCGGCTACTATCACTGTATCCAATAAAATACGCTCAGCATGCTAATTCTCGGTATAGAAACATCCTGTGATGAAACCGGTATCGCGCTCTATGACAGTGAGCGGGGCCTGTTGGCGGAAGCCTTATACAGCCAAATTGAGCTGCATACCGAGTATGGTGGGGTCGTACCTGAGCTGGCGTCGCGGGACCATATTCGCAAAACTCTGCCTTTAATTGAACAAGTGTTGGCTGAAGCCGGTTGTCAGCGGCAGGATATAGCGGGGGTAGCCTATACCTCAGGCCCCGGCCTGGTGGGGGCATTGATGGTGGGAGCCATGATTGGCCGCTCACTGGCCTATGCGCTGAATATTCCCGGTATTGGTGTTCATCATATGGAAGGGCATTTACTGGCCCCCATGCTGGAAGATAATCCGCCAGACTTCCCCTTTGTCGCTCTATTAGTCTCTGGCGGCCACACCCAGCTGGTCAGAGTGGATGGTATTGGTCAGTACCAGCTATTGGGTGAGTCTTTAGATGACGCCGCAGGTGAAGCCTTTGATAAAACCGCGAAAATGCTAAAGCTGCCCTATCCAGGGGGGCCTCAGGTTGCCAAACTGGCTGAATCCGGTGAGCCTGGCCGTTTTACCTTCCCGCGCCCTATGGTTAAGCACCCCGGCCTGGATTTTAGTTTTAGCGGCTTGAAGACCTATACCCTGAATACCGTCCATGAGCATGCTAATCAAGAGGGGGTAGTTGATGAGCAAACCCGCGCAGATATCGCCCATGCATTCCAGCGCGCTGTGGTTGAAACCCTGGTGATCAAGTGCAAGCGAGCTTTAAAGCAGGAGTCGCTGTCCCAGTTGGTGATGGCGGGAGGTGTCAGTGCTAATAGGGAGCTGAGAGTTGGGCTGGAACAGGCCCTGGCTAAAATTAATGCGCAAGTTTTTTATGCCCGTCCGGAGTTTTGTACCGATAATGGCGCTATGATTGCCTATGCTGGCTGCCAGCGACTATTGGCAGGGCAGGGTGATACGTTGTCAGTTATTGCGACACCTCGCTGGCCAATGGATCAGTTGCTGGCCTTAACATAGAGTTGAACCGCAGGCTTGAATGCGCCGTAAGGTAATAATAATTCAATAAATTTTAGGAATCAGCTTGATGGATATTGTGTATATTCGGGATTTAAAAATTGAAACAGTTATCGGCATTTATGACTGGGAGCGGGAGATTAAGCAAACAGTGAGTCTCGATTTGGAAATGGCCCACGATATTCGCCGCGCCGCAGAGACTGACGATATTGCCGACACCTTAAACTATAAAGCCGTTGCCAAACGTTTAATTTCTTTTATTGGTGACAGCGAATTTTTATTAGTAGAAACCATGGCAGAGCGCTGTGCAGAGATTGTACGCACGGAGTTTTCAGTGCCCTGGTTAAAACTACGCCTAAGCAAGCCAGGAGCCGTGCGGGGTTCACAGGATGTCGGAGTTATTATTGAGCGCGGCGAAAAAACCTAAAGACTGGAGAACAGAGTGGCACAAGTTTATCTGAGTATCGGTAGTAATATTGATCGCTATCAACATATTAGCGCGTCGCTGGATGCGCTGGATAAACATTTTGACGGTATGACCATTTCGCCTGTGTATGAAAGCGAAGCGGTGGGTTTTGAGGGGGATAATTTCCTTAATCTGGTGGTGGGTTTTTATTGTCACCTTAGTGTGGGGGACTTAGCCAGAGAGCTACGCGATATAGAGCACGATAATGGCCGCCGTCGCGATGGCCCTAAATTTGGCCCGCGTACATTGGATATCGATATTCTAACCTACGGTGATGAGGTGGGTGTTGTTGACGGTGTTGAGTTGCCACGGGATGAGATTGTTAAAAATGCCTTTGTGCTATTGCCACTGTTTGATATCGCGCCAGAAGATACTCACCCCGAGTCTCATAAAAGTTATGCTGAGTTATGGCAGAACTATGATCAAGCAAGCCAAAAGTTATGGTCGGTAGATTTTGAATGGCGCGGCGAGAAAATCTCTGTTCACGCCTGATTTTTTCCTGATGCTCTAATAAGGTGGCTCGTTACATATTTAACGAGCGGCCACCATCTACAGCAATAATTTGCCCAGTGATATAAGGCGCATCATTCACTAAGAATGCAACGGTCTTGGCAATATCGCTCACATCCCCAATTTTTTGCATCGGTACTTTGTTCAGTATGGATGATTTGTCATTAGGGTCCAATTCCTGTTCCGGCCACAATATAGCGCCGGGAGAAACACCGTTGACCCTAACCGCAGGAGCCATTTCTTTGGCCAGAGTTTTTGTCATCATAGCAACGCTGGCTTTTGCCATGGAGTAGATTGTATGATCCGCCATGGGCTTTTCACTATGAATATCGACCAGATTAACAATGCAGCCCTGCCGCTGACTTAGAGTAGGTGTTAGTGTCTGGCTAAGAAAAAACGGCCCTTTAACATTGCTATCAAACAAAGCATTCCAATCCTCTTCGGTCGATGTGTTAAGGGGGGTGGGGTAAAAAGTGGAGGCATTATTAATTAATGCATCAATATGCCCCCAGTGTTTTTCTGCGGCAATAGCCAAAGCTAGTACGTCATTGCTGTTGGTCAGGTCTGCCTTAATGCAGTGCGCTGAACCGCTGCGCTGCTGGTTAAGCTGATCAGCCAGTTCTTCGGCGGGCTGGGAGGATGAGCGATAGTGAATAATAATATTAAAGCCAGCACCATGGAGTGTTTTACAAATTTCTGCGCCTATCCGTTGGGCGGCACCGGTAACTAAAGCAACCCGTTGTGTGGTCTGTTCGCTCATTCTTTATCCGTTGTTGTCAGTAATTGATGAATCGCTTCAAGGCGCAGGCTATATAAGGCTTTGGCGATAGCTTTACCTTTCAGGCCTTGTTTGGCCAGTTCGCCAGCGTTGATGGCTTTGCAGGCTATAAAGGCATCACGTAGTTGTTGTGTTGTACGCGGTGAATCAAACTTAAGTTCACAGCATTGCAGAAAATGTTCAAAGCGCTGTTCGCGCCGAAAGGGGTCAAGTTGTTCGAGGGTGTCCAGTAATACTTCCGCGCGGTTCACTATTTCAGAATCATATTGTTGGTGGCGGGCTAGCAGCATAGCCAGTTCTTTATATTCTTTGGGCGCTTTGATTTTTTCACAGAGTGTCTCTGCGCTATGAGTATCAAGTTGGCTTAGCAATAGGGCAAAGCGGGTAAGGCTAAGTTTATGTTCGCTGGCTTTTTGTACGATTGAAAACTGCTCAGCAGTGAGCAGGGAGAGCTCAGGCATCAACTTGTCCAGCGCCTTGGTCTGTTGCAGCGCTATAAAAAATTGCTGCGGTGATTGCTCCCTCAGTGCTTTTTCCATTTCTTTCCAAACTCTTTCGGCAGGCAATGCAAGCAGTTCATCGCCAGTGCTAATGGTTTGCATTAGCTGCAATGTCTCGTCAGCAATCTGAAAGCCTAAATAATGATAGCGGGCATAAAAGCGGGCGATGCGTAAAACGCGTAATGGGTCTTCAATAAATGCGGCTGAAACATGCCGTAAATATTTTTTCTCAAGGTCGCGCTGGCCACCATAGGGGTCGATAATACTGCCGTCGTTATCCTCCGCCATGGCATTAATAGTTAGGTCTCGCCGGATAAGGTCTTCTTCAAGGGTAACATCGGGGCTGGCATAACAATCAAAGCCGGTATAGCCCGGGCCTGATTTACGTTCGGTTCTGGCAAGGGCGTATTCTTCTTTGGTCTCAGGGTGAAGAAAAACCGGGAAGTCTTTGCCCACGGCTTGGTAGCCCTGAGAAAGCAGGTCTTCAGGGGTTGCACCCACGACGACCCAGTCGTGTTCATGATAAGGCACACCTAATAACTTATCCCTAACGGCGCCGCCAACCAAATACGTTTTCATAGACCTGCAAATCATTGTTGAAGTTGTTAGGGATTATAGCAGGAGTTGGATGCTGCACGCTTATTGGTTTTCGGGGTCGGGGTAGTCATCAATATCCGGGCAGTGGTAGCTGTTAACGACCTTGCCCGCTTGAATAGAGTCCAGTTGAATATCAAAGCCCCATAGGCGATGCAGATGCTTTAAGGTCTCCTGACTATCGTCGTTCAGCGGTTTGCGATTATGTTGTTGGTGTTCCAGGCGCATAGAGCGGTCACCGCGAATATCGATATGGGTAATTTGGATATTGGGTTCCTTATCCCCGATATTATATTGACCGGCTAACTGTTCCCTAATAATTGGGTAACCACTGTCATTATGAATGGCCATAATCTCAATTTCGGAGCGGCTATCATCATCCAATGCACAGAATAATTTAAGGTCACGTATCACTTTAGGGGAAAGAAACTGTTGGATAAAACTTTCATCCTTAAAATTACGCATGGCAAATTGCAGGGTTTCCTGCCAGTTAGAACCGGCAAAATCCGGGAACCAGCGCCGGTCTTCATCGGTGGGGTTTTCACAGATACGGCGTATATCTATCATCATGGCAAAGCCCAGCGTATAGGGGTTGATACCACTGTAATAGGGGCTGTCAAAATCCGGTTGAAAGATAACACTGGTATGTGACTGCAAAAACTCCATCATAAATCCATCGGTCACTAAATGCCGGTCATACATTTCATTTAGTAGGGTGTAATGCCAAAAACAAGCCCAACCTTCATTCATTACCTGAGTCTGGCGTTGAGGATAAAAATACTGGGCGACTTTGCGAACAATGCGTAATATTTCACGGTGCCATGGCTCCAGCAACGGTGCATTTTTCTCCAAAAAATATAACAGATTTTCCTGGGGTTCCGCTGGAAAAGGAGAGAGTTGGTCTTTTCCGGGTTCGGTCTTGGTGACAGGAATAGTGCGCCAGAGGTCATTGACCTGCTGCTGCAATAAGACTTCGCGCTCCTGTTGTCTTTGCATCTCCTTGGTGGCTGAAATAGGGTGCGGCCTTTTGTAACGGTCGACACCGTAATTCATCAGGGCGTGGCAGGAGTCCAGTATCTTCTCAACGGCATCAACGCCATGGCGCTCTTCACATTTGGCAATATAGTTTCTGGCAAACACCAAATAATCAATAATAGAGTCAGCTTCTGTCCAGGTGCGGAATAAATAGTTACCTTTAAAAAAAGAATTATGGCCATAGCAGGCATGGGCAATGACTAACGCCTGCATAGTCATGGTGTTCTCTTCCATAAGGTAGGCAATGCAGGGGTTGGAGTTAATGACGATTTCATAGGCCAGGCCCATTTGACCGCGACTGTAATTATTTTCTATACCCAGAAAATGCTTGCCATAGGACCAGTGATGGTAAAACAGGGGCATACCGGAGGATGAGTAGGCATCCATCATTTGTTCTGAATTAATAATCTCTATTTGGTTGGGGTAAGTATCCAGCCCAAATTCTTGAGCGATACCGGCAATCACCTCGTCATACTGTTGGATCAGCTCAAAGGTCCAGTCTGAGCCGGTAGAGATCGGTTGTTGTGGTTGCTGGCGCTGTGATTGATTCATGCGGGCCTCCGCTGGAATAAATCCCGGAACACCGGGTAGATATCGGCGGGTTGGATAATTTGCTGAATAGCAAAGGTCTCTTCAAAGTGTGATTGCACCTGCTCATATTCATGCCACAGTGATTGATGCTCTCTGGGGGAAATTTCCACATAAGAGAAATGTTGGGTGTGGGGCATTATCTCGTTCACTAATAAGTCATAGCATTTACTGGAATCGTTATCCCAGTTATCACCGTCGGATGCCTGTGCGCCATAGATATTCCATTCTGAGGTAGGGTAGCGGGCCTGCATAATGGTTTTCATTAACGATAATGCGCTGGAGACAATAGTGCCGCCGGTTTCTCTGGAGTAAAAAAAGGCTTCTTCGTCAACTTCAGTCGCGCTGGTATGATGACGAATAAACACCACGTCGGTGCGGTCATAATTACGCTGTAAAAAAAGATACAACAGAATAAAAAATCGCTTGGCCATATCTTTGGTGGACTGATTCATAGAGCCTGATACATCCATAATGCAGAACATAACCGCCTTGGAGGTAGGCTGTGGCTCTTTAACAGTCAGGTTGTATTTAATATCAAAGGTATCCAGAAAAGGAATGCGCTTGAGCTTGATGTTTAAGTGTTCAATCTGCTCTCTTAAAGATTGGATTTTATCGCTCTGCTGAGGTGCCTCTTCCAATAGTTGCTCCAGCTCTTGTTGCAGTTGTGCTACTTTCTTTTTCGAGGGCGAGCCCAGAGCAATCCGTCGGGCGTTGGCTGCCCTGAGGGATCTGACAATATTAATTTGGTTGGGGGTGCCGACAGTCGAATAGCCAGCCCTTTTATATTTAAAGCTATCTGACCCTGCCAGCTGTCTTTTCACCAGGTTAGGGAGTTCAAGATCATCAAACATAAACTCCAAAAACTCATCCTGAGTAATCTGAAAGGCAAATTCATCCAAACCTTCGCCCGTATTACTGGCCTTGCTACCACCCGCTCCGCCACCGCCTTGAGGTCGAGGTATTTTATCGCCCTGAACAAACTCCTTATTACCGGGGTGGATGGTGGTACGTTTGCCGCCAGGGCTATGCCCAAAGGAGGGTTCCTGGATGTCGTCACTGGGGATGGTGATCTGCTCACCGTTTTCTATATCGGTAATAGAGCGGGAGCTAACGGCATCGGCCACCGCTTTTTTAATATGCTTTTTATAACGGCGAATAAAACGTTGGCGATTAACAGCGCTTTTGTTTTTGGCATTGAGACGTCTATCAATCAGATAACTCAAAGTCTCGCTCCTGTGGCTACATAATGAATTAAAGCCTTTTGTTAGACAGTAGTGCTTATTGAGATTTTCGTACTCGTAAGTACCATTCGGATAAAAGTCTGACCTGTTTTTCGGTATAGCCCCGTTCTACCATTCGAGAGACAAAGTCGGTATGTTTCTTCTGGTCATCGGCGGAGGCTTTGGCATTAAAGGAAATAACCGGCAGTAAATCTTCGGTATTGGAGAACATCTTTTTCTCAATCACCGTGCGAAGTTTTTCGTAGCTGCTCCAGTTGGGGTTTTTGCCATCATTATTTGCTCTGGCCCTAAGCACAAAGTTGACGATTTCATTGCGGAAGTCTTTCGGGTTGGATATTCCCGCGGGCTTCTCGATTTTTTCCAGTTCTTCATTGATGGCAGGGCGGTCGAGAATTTCCCCGGTTTCAGGGTCGCGGTATTCCTGGTCCTGAATCCAAAAATCGGCATAGGTCACATAGCGGTCAAAAATATTTTGCCCGTATTCAGAGTAGGACTCCAGATACGCTGTCTGTATTTCTTTGCCGATAAATTCGACATACCGTGGTGCCAGATATTCTTTAATGACATTCAGATAGCGTTCCGCTAACTCAGGCTGAAATTGTTCCTGTTCTATTTGTTGCTCTAGTACATAGAGTAAATGCACGGGGTTGGCCGCAACTTCAGTGGGGTCAAAATTAAATACCTTGGCCAAAATCTTAAACGCAAAGCGGGTGGAAAGCCCATTCATGCCCTCATTTACACCGGCGTTATCATGGTATTCCTGCATGCTTTTGGCCTTAGGGTCGGTATCCTTTAGGCTCTCGCCATCATAGACTCGCATTTTAGAAAAGATATTGGAGTTCTCCGGTTCGATCAGGCGTGACAACACCGTGAACTGGCCTAACATTTTAACGGTGTCGGGTGCGCATGGCGCATGGGCTAGTGAGCTATTTTGTAACAGTTTTTCATAGATTCTGATTTCTTCAGAAACCCGCAGGCAATAGGGCACTTTGACAATATAAACACGGTCAATAAACGCTTCGTTGTTTTTATTGTTTTTAAAAGACTGCCACTCCGACTCATTGGAGTGGGCCAGAATAATTCCATCAAAGGGGATCGCGCTTAAACCTTCGGTGCTATTGTAGTTACCTTCCTGAGTGGCGGTGAGTAAGGGGTGCAGCACTTTTATCGGCGCCTTAAACATCTCTACAAATTCCATAATGCCCTGATTGGCGCGACATAGCCCGCCCGAAAAACTATAAGCATCGGGGTCGTTCTGGGGAAATTCTTCCAGTTGGCGAATATCAACCTTGCCCACCAGAGAAGAAATATCCTGATTGTTTTCATCGCCGGGTTCAGTCTTTGTAATGGCAATTTGGTCCAGACGTGAAGGGTAGATTTTAACGACTTTAAACTGAGTAATATCACCATTGTATTCATGCAGGCGTTTAACCGCCCAGGGGGACATAATGGTGCCGAGATAGCGCTCTGGAATACCGTAGTCTTCTTGCAATATTTGGGCGTCTTCTGCGGGGTCAAATAGCCCTAAAGGAGACTCAAAAACCGGCGAGCCTTTGAGGCAGTAGATTGGCTCTTTTTCCATAAGGGCCTTTAGTTTTTCTGCCAGTGAAGACTTGCCACCACCCACCGGGCCCAACAGATATAGTATTTGTTTGTTTTCTTCCAGCCCTTGGGCCGCATGACGAAAATAGGCCACAATATTTTCTATGGCTTCTTCCATGCCATAAAATTCACTAAACACTTTATAACGTTTAATAATTTTATTAGAAAAAATTCGACTAAGGCGGGGGTCCGTTGCCGTATCAATCATTTCCGGCTCGCCAATAGCGGCGAGTAATCGTTCGGAGGCGTTGGCATAGGTGTTGGGGTTGTCTTTACACAGCTGCAGATATTCTTGAAGAGTGATTTCTTCTTGCTGTGTGGATGCATAGCGGTTTTGAAAGTGATTAAATATTCCCATGGCAGTTAGTATCTCCTTACAGTAAATCAGTGGTTACATTTAGTAGCTGACAACAAGTAAAAACTAACAATAAAAATGTATAACGGGTTGTAGATAACAGCTTCAAGAAAAGTAAAAGAAGCCCGAAAATAATTTTCTTGTGTTTATCATAGCGTCTATGGATAGACCGCGCGATGGGTTTTTTGTTTTATCGTTTTTGAGTGTTTTCAGTCCTTTGCAAAATTTGGTTTGCTTAGTTTTTGATCGTTGTGGCATAAGGAATTGTTTAATAAACAAAAAACTGGATAGATTATTTTTTTATAACAGAGCGCTGTGTGGATTTGTCGCAAATGCAAGGCATAGTCGATGCCAGACTTTTTGATTTTTAATGGTTAATTCGTTTAAAGGAGGCGTTTTATATAAATAAAAAATTTAAGGGCTGTCGTTCTATGACGACATTAGCTTGCGCAGTCGCAGCGATGCATCTGCTGAGTGTCCAAATTCATTAAGGTGAGGGCGTGGCCCCAAACGCAGCCAGTATCCAGGGCAAACACATGAGGGTTATCGGCTTTGCCTTCCAGCGCAGCCCAGTGGCCAAAAATAATATTCTGATTGCTGGTCGCAGGGTAGGAAAACCAGGGTTTAAAGTCAGGTTTATCGATGGTGGCGAGTTTGTCTTCAAAATCTAACTCTCCGGCAACTGTACAGAAACGCATTCTCGTTAAGTAGTTGGTAATCACTCGCAATCGCGTCCAGCCTTCAAGTTGGTCATTCCAAACCGCGGGCTCATTACCATACATATGGCTAAAAAAATCAGCGGCTGTCTCTCCCCGCAAAACCTGTTCGACTTCATGGGCCAATTGGCTGGCCTGTTGTACTGTCCAGATGGGTGGAATGCCGGCATGGACCATGGTGTAGTCATGGCTGGGGTCGTTATAGATTAAGTGCTGCTGTTGCAGCCATTGCACCAGTATTTGGCAATCACTGGCATTAAGGATTTCATCAAAGGTATCGGATTTACCGGCGTTTCTGGTGCCATGGGCAACAGCAAGAAAGTGCAGATCGTGATTGCCCAGTACAATTCGGGTGCAATCCCCAAGCTCTTTAATAAAACGTAAAGTGTCTAATGAGGCGGGGCCGCGGTTGATCAGGTCTCCCGCCAGCCATAGCTGGTCTTGCGCAGGGTCAAACGCCACCTCCTTTAACAAGCATTGCAAAGGAGCCAGGCAGCCTTGTACATCACCCACAGCATAGCGCGTCATTAATGCAGTGACCCCGGGTGAATCAGTGAGAATTGCGGGATGGGGGCATCAAAGGCCGTGCCGGATGCGCTTTCCATCTGGTAGCTGCCTTCCATGGTGCCAACGGCGGTTTCTAATAGTGCGCCGCTGGTATAGCGATAGCTATGGCCGGGTTTAATGGTCGGTTGGTCGCCGACAACACCATCGCCGCGCACTTCTTCTACTTTGGCATTGCCGTCAGTAATAATCCAATGGCGACTGATAAGTTTTACCGGTTCAACGCCGTGGTTGCTAATGGTAATCGTATAGGCAAAAGCGAAGCGCTGTTCTTCCGGGCTGGACTGTTGTGGAATAAATTGCGTGTCCACATGAATACTGATGGGGTTATCGGTTAGCATAATTAGGTGTCTTCCCTGATGGCGTTACTAATGGCGACAAATTGTTCTAATGATAAAGTTTCTGGCCGGGCAGCAGGGTTTATAGCTAACGCGGTTAATTGCTGCTCGCTGATCTCCCCTTTTAATGAGTTGCGCAATGTTTTGCGTCGCTGGTTAAAGGCGGTACGCAAAATATGCTCCAGTGTTTGCACATTATTTGCCGGATGAGGTAATTGTTGATGGGGGCCAAGCGGACAATGGCCGATTGTACTTTGGGACGCGGATCAAAGGCCTCCGGTGGTACTTCAAACAGCGAGTGTACATCACAATAATATTGCGCCATGACACTTAAGCGCCCGTAGTTTTTATTGCCGGGCACGGCGGCAAGGCGATTCACCACTTCCAGTTGCAGCATAAAATGCATATCGTGAATCAGTGCTTGCTGGTCCAGCAAATGAAAGATTAACGGGGTAGAAATATTGTAGGGCAGGTTGCCCACCACCCGTAATTTTTCATCACCCTTTTGCAAAGAAGAAAAATCAAATTCCAGCGCATCCCCTTGTTGCAAACTAAAGCGGCTTTCACCGGCAAAGCGTTGCTCCAGAATAGGAATCAGGTCGCGGTCCAGTTCGATAGCATCGAGCTCGCAGCCGCTGGCCAGAATGTCGGCGGTAAGCGCACCCTGGCCGGGACCAATCTCTACAATATGGTCATCGGTTGTTGCATTGATAGAGCGGGCGATATGATGGATAACGCCTGCGTCTTGCAAAAAGTTTTGGCCAAAGCGTTTACGGGCACGGTGTTTATTATCCGGGTTCGCCATAGTGTTTAGTGCTCAGTAGTGGTTGACGAACGGTGTTGAGCCATACTGATGGCATAACTCAATGCTGTTTTTAAACTGCCCATATCCGCCTTGCCACTGCCGGCTAAATCCAGTGCTGTACCGTGATCGACGGAGGTACGAATAATGGGTAAGCCCAGAGTAATATTTACCGCATTGCCAAAGCCTTTATATTTTAATGTCGGCAAACCCTGGTCGTGATACATCGCCAGCACCGCGTCACAATGCTGTAGATGTTTTTCAGTAAAGGCGGTATCGGCGGGCAGCGGCCCGGTTAGGTGCATACCTTCGGCGTTTAGCTTTTCCATACAGGGAATAATTTCATCTATTTCTTCACGCCCCATATGGCCGCCTTCGCCCGCATGGGGGTTTAAGCCCAGCACGGTAATTTCAGGTTGTTGCAAACCAAAATGCTGTTGCAGGTCACGATGTAAAATTCGAGTAATGGTTTCCACTTTTGCGGCAGTAATATGTTGGGGCACTGCCAGCAAGGGCAGGTGGGTGGTTACCAGAGCAACCCGCAGCCCTTCGGTGGCCAGCATCATCACGACCTGTTCGGTCTGGGTTTTTTCTTCCAGATATTCGGTATGGCCACTAAAGCTAATGCCAGCATCATTTATTACCGCCTTATTGACAGGGGCAGTGACCATGGCGGCAAAGGTATTATCCATACAGCCATTAATAGCGGCATCCAATGTGGCTAAAACATAATGAGCATTTTCAGTATTTAATGTGCCGGTGACGCATGGCTGTGCAAGTTTAATCGGTAGTACGCTTATTTCCCCGGCGGTATTAAGCTGTGGGGCAAGGGATGGGTCAAAGCTGCGAATCGTTAACGGTAGTTTGAGTTGTTCGGCGCGTTGCAGCAAAAGTTCAGGGTCGGCGATGACAACAAGTTCAGCGCTGTGCTCGCTTTGTGCCAGTTGGATAATCAGGTCTGGGCCAATGCCCGCAGGTTCGCCGGGAGTTAAAGCTATTCGTAATATCGTCATAGTATTAGAGAGATAACTTCCGGCTAATCAGTTGAATTATTTAAAATCTACATAGGCTTCATCGCGAATTTTCTGTAGCCAGGTTTGCAGTTCATCGTCATATTTACGCTGATGAATATGGTTGCGGGCAATATTGCGACGAATATCGTCGGTAACATCTTTGTCGCGACGCTCAATGACTTGCAGCACATGCCAGCCGTATTGGCTTTTAAATGCGGGGCTGATATCGCCAGGTTGGGTGCTGTCCATGGCATCCTGAAAGGCGCCAACTAATTGTCCCGGGCTGGTCCAGCCTAAATCACCGCCTTCCAGCGCAGAACCAATATCTTCAGAGAATTCCCGGGCCAGGTCTTCAAATTCTTCGCCATCAATAATACGTTGCCGCAGCTGTTTAATTTCAGCTTCCGTAGCCGCTTCATTTCGAATAGCGGAAGGCTTTAATAAAATATGGCGGGCTTTGGTTTGCGGGATAACTTCACCGTCGCCGCGTTTGTCTAACAGCTTTACCAAGTGAAAGCCGCTGGCGCTTTGCACGGGGCTGGCAGTACCACCTTCTGTGGTTGTAGTCGCCAGACTTGAAATCAGGCTGGGTAAGTCTGCTGCTTTGCGCCAGCCCAGGTCATTAATTTTGAGCTGGCTATAGCTGGACATCACTTTTTCGTAAGCTTCCCCATTGTCTATACGCTGATACAGCGCATCGGCCATTGCTTTAGCGGCGGCAACGGTTGCTCTGTCCGCACCTCCGGGTATCGCAATCAGGGTATGCAGCATCCGGTATTCCGGTGCTGTCATTGACTGGCCTTCTTCGGAAGATAGAAAGTTGGCAATTTCCTGGTCGGTAATTTGTACGCGCTGGTTAACATTGCCCTGTTGGACCCGCTGCAATAACATTTCTTTGCGAATCTGTTCACGGGTGGCGTTGTAAGAGATACCGTCGCTTTCCAGTGCTTCTTTAAACTGCAATAAATTCATTCGGTTTTGCTGGGCAATACGCAGCATAGAATCGTTAAGCTGGGCGTCACTAATACGCACGCCAGCGCGCATGGCCATTTGCAGTTGAATATTTTCAATAATCAGTTGGTCAAGAATTTCTTGCTGGATTTCCTGCATGGGCGGCGCCGACTTGCCGCTCTTTTCGATATTGACTTTGACCTGCTGGATGCGCTCTTTAAGTTCGCTGGCCATCACCACGTCGTCATCCACAATAGCGATAACCTGGTCGAGCAGTTGCAGTTGGTTGTTGGCACTTGCCAGTGTGGCATTAAGGCTGCCAAACACCACAAATAATGAACCGGCCAGTATGGCCAGACGATTGCGGCGGCCTTTACTGGCCGCAGTGGCTATCAATTTAATCAAGATCTTCATACCCCAAAATATTTTCTTCCAGCAGTTTCTGTGCTTTGTTGCCGAGGCTGCCCAGGCCTTTTAATTCAAACTCAAGGATAAAGGCGTAATCCCGTTCGACTACGATATTACTGGTGAGTTCATCGGGCATTAATGTGTCGTCTTCAATCACTTCCACAAATTCGTCCTGGAAGCTGCGCTGGTAGAGCAGGCGAACCATCCAGCAGCAATCTTCGTATTGCAGGCCAAAGACATCATCGATCGAGCGGTTTTCCTCGACATCATAGCGATAGCGGGCAAAGGTCGTCCAGCGTTCGCTAATGGGTAGTACCATAGAGGCGTCGGCTTGTGAGACATCTCGCCTGCCAAAGCCCAGGTTACTGGCCGCTTCTCTATTAAAGCGATAGCCCAGATTGTACAGGCTTTTGTTACTGGCCTGATACTGCATCCCAATGCCACCCTCCTGCAAATAGTCCTGCCTTGAGTCCCAGAGCAGGGTGTTAGTGAGCCAAAGCCGGTCGGTGGGCTGATATTGGATGTCTGTGGCAATTTGGGAATTACTGACTATCTCATCGTCATCTCTGGCGTTTAACTGTACCCGGCGATCATCAAAGTAAAAGATTTGGCCAACACTCATAGTCAGCACTTCCCGACCTTCGCCATCATTGATAAAGCGACTAGTCACCCCGACTGAGACCTGGTTGGCGTCATCAAGGCGGTCGTGGCCAGTAAAGCGGGTGTCCCTAAAGAGCTGGCTGTAGCTGAATTTGAGGGCCTTGGTATCAAAGTCAGGGTTATTGTTCTGTTCTTCGTAATCGCTATAGAAATAGTAGAGGCGTGGCTCCAGAGTTTGTAGCCAGTTACTGTCACCAAAACGGGTCTGCCGTTCAAATACCAGACCCATATCCAGAGTGGCTAAGGGTGTGGTGGCGGAGGGTGTGTCATCGTCGCTATCAAAGGCTTCCAGTTCATAGCTAACATTGCGCACTTTGACGGTGGGGATAATAAAACCGGGGCCCAGCGCATAGGGTAGCTGGCGCCAACTTCGGCAAAAACCCGCTCGCCGGTTTCAAATCTGCCACCGTCATCGATAGATTCATCATGCTTAAAATCAGTAAACTCAGCCTCAAACAGCCATTCCGGTGAAAAGTTAGCGCCGGTGTAATTTTTCTCAATGGTTAACTGGGGCATCAGCTGATATTGGCTGGATAGCAGGTCATCAATGGTTTGAGATTGTTCTACCAGCAGTTCAGTCTGCCAACTCTTGTCACGGTATCCCAGTGAGGCGCTTTGGGTTAAGTGGTCGCTGCGCTTAAGTTCGAGGCTGTCAGGGGACAGGTCATCAAAAAAGTCCTCATCGCTGACTTTGTTATAGTCCACCTTGGTGAGAATGGGGCCAATCTTACCTTTATGTTCAACCCGTCCAACCCAGCGGTCTTCCCGTGGTGGAATATCATCATCTCTACCGAATAGCTCGTCCAGAGGTGGGTCGATGGGGTCATCATCAGCCGTTTCTTTAAATTGATCATCCTTTAATTTGGCGCCAGACAGAACCCAGGTACCAAAGCTGCTCATTTGACGGACTTCTGCCTCAAGCATGGTGCCCCGCTTTTCAATAAAACGAGGGGTAATGGTGGCGTCATAATTCGGGGCCAGATTAAGGTAGAGTGGGGCGCTGAGTTCAAAGCCGTTACTGTTGCTTGTTGCCAGAGTGGGGAACAGCAGGCCGGTTTTGCGTCGATCATCGATGGGGAAGGTCATATACGGCGAATAAAACACCGGTATATCGTTGATATTAACCCGGGCATGCTTGGCTGAGCCCCAGCCTTCTTCGCTATCCAGGTGGATGCTACTGGCATGGATTTTCCAGGTTTCATCGTCGGGGCTGCATTGGGTGATAATGCCCTGCTCCAGATCGAGGGTGGTGGCACTGGCTCGGTCAATAACATTGGCCTGCCCCCTAAAACCATCGTTATGTTGGACAAATAAGGCCTGCTCAAAACGGCCGAGATTATCCTCTGTATTTAGCGTGGCCCGGTTAGCGCGAACCAGTATGTCTGGCTCCCTGATTTCCACATTGCCATCAAGCTTTAACTGGTTATTATCGCGGTCCAATATCGCGTTATCCATTCTCAAGCGGCGGCTGCCCTGAGTCAGTTCAACCTGGCCCGAGAGTTTAACAATATTGCCTTCCATGCTGGAGTTATCGGCACTGGCTCGCAAGGGTGCATTGTCGGGGTCTTTATCCGCGTCTTCCCAATCGGCATCGGGTGCTATATAGGCGCCCTCGCAACCGGTTTTACAGAGAGAGGGGTCTTCCAGTTGCTCTATGGCTACCCAGTCCCAATCGCTATGGGGAATATTCTCTCTGGTGGTGATGGGCGTTGTTGCAGCGCTTGTTTTTACCACTGTCGCCGCTGGCTGAGGGGCGGCCTTGCCAGCTTTGTCGCCCCCCTGACACTGCCATTGCCCCTTGGCATCGGCCTTACAGACCCACTGTTGGTCGGGAGAGATGTCGGCACGGGTGTTTGCCACCAGAGCAGAGGCAACAAACGCAGTGACAAAAAGGCGGTTGGCGATGGAGGGTAATGAATATTTACTGGCGGCCATAACTCTTGGGCTGATCTCTGCGGTACCTTGTCGGTATTATGTCCTTAGCGGGATAATCGACTAAGGTTTCCCCTGTTTTTAAGAACGTGGATAATAAAGCATTATGAGCAGGAATGCCCGTGCCAGAACTTTTAATCCTTCTGGCGGCGCAATGGTGCATAATAGTGCTGCCCTCACTAGTCGAGGGGGCTGAAAAACAATAATGAATGTTAGATAGACAGACAGAGAGAGTAAGAGATTGTCTTTGGATACCTTAGAGCCAGCAGTGGATAGTAGGCAGTATCAATTAGAACAGTGGTTGGCGGATCAGTTGGGCGCCCAGCTCACTGGCGTGGCGGCGGGTAGCGATGCCGGTTTCAGGCGCTATTTTCGCTACCAGCACAATGGCCGTTCGCTAATTGCCATGGACGCCCCCCCAGAGACAGAAGATTGTCGCCCCTTTATCAAGGTGGCCGCAATGCTGGCAGAGTCAGGGGTGCTGGTACCAGAGATACTGGCACAGGACTTGGAGCAGGGCTTTTTGCTACTGAGCGATCTGGGCTTGCAGACCTATCTGGATGTTATGAATAGCGAGGGTTTTAGCCTCAGCCAGGCCGATACGTATTTTGCGGATGCGATCAGTGCACTGATTAAGTTTCAGCTGACCAGTCAGCCCGATCAATTGCCTCCCTATGATGAGGCCTTGTTAAGGCGGGAGCTAAGCCTGTTCCCGGAATGGTATCTACAACGTCATCTGGGCCTGACGCTAGACGCTGAACTGACTAACTTGCTAGAGCAGTTATTTGACCAGTTAATTAACCATATACAGCCACAGCACCGGGTTTATGTTCACCGTGACTATATGCCCCGCAACCTGATGGTTAACCAAGGCAGCGGAGTGGGGGTATTGGATTTTCAAGATGCGGTTTACGGCCCGATCAGTTATGACATCAGTTGCTTGTTCAAAGATGCCTTTATCAGCTGGCCAGAGCAAAAAGTGAGTGAGTGGTTAAGTAGCTACTGGTCACAGGCGCAGCAGGCGGGTTTGCCGGTGCCGGAGCAGTTTGCCGATTTTCAGCGTGATTGCGATATTATGGGTGCCCAGCGGCACTTGAAAGTGATTGGCATCTTTGCCCGTATCTGCCATCGCGATGGCAAGCCCCGCTATCTGGCAGATACCACCCGTTTCTTTAAATATCTAAACACCGTCGCCCAGCGCAGGCCAGAATTACCCGCGTTGAAACAGCTGTTGGCGCTATTGGAAACCCGTATAGAAGGCCCACTATGAAAGCGATGATATTGGCTGCCGGTCTCGGCAAGCGGATGCGACCTTTAACGGATAATACCCCTAAACCCTTATTGCCCTGCGCGGGCAAACCACTGATTGTTTACCATATTGAAGCATTGGTCGCGGTGGGAGTTACCGAGATAGTGATCAATCATGCCTATCTGGGTGAGCAGATTGAGGCTTGCCTCGGGGACGGCTCAGCTTTTGGGGCCAGCATTCGTTATTCGCCGGAAAAAGAGCCGATGAATACGGGGGCAGGTATTGCCAATGCGCTGCCCTTATTGGGGGATGAGCCCTTTATTTTGACCAATGGTGATGTCTGGTCAGATTACGATTACGGCCAGCTGATCAATAAGTCTATAGAGTTGGCCCACTTAGTCATGGTATCCAACCCCGAACATAATCCGCAGGGAGATTTTTCTTTAATGCAAAATGGTCGCCTGCTGCCTGACCGGGAGAGTGCTGATGGCGTTGCCCTGACCTATTCTGGCATCAGTGTTTTACACCCCAAGCTCTTTGCTTTCTGCCCCAGGGGGCCGTTCCCGCTGCGCCAGCCATTAATTGAGGCCATGAAAGAGCAGCAGGTGACTGCCGAGCATCATCAGGGTGCCTGGACCGATGTGGGTACGCCTGAGCGCTTGGAGATATTAGAACAGCAAATATTGTCCAATCGTTAGCGGTCGATCATAAAGCCCGCTACGTTTTTATCCAGCCAGCCACGGATACGCTTGGTAATACGGTTATCTTCATTTTGTTGCACACCACTGGCCTGCGGCAATCGAATTTGCTGGTAGAGCCGGTTCATTTTTTTGCGGGCGGCACGTTTTCTCTGGTCTGCCAGACGCTGCTTTTGATAGTCGCTATTGGAATAGGCGTCGAGTATGGGCATGCGGATCTGGGTGAATTGTTCCAGTGTTTTGGCATCATCCCCCGCTAGTTTATTTTCAGCGTTAATCATAACCACCGCCCTGATCGGGGCAAATTGGCCCCGTGGCCGGTTTACATTGCTGATAGAGGCCGCATAGTGCAGGGCATAGGCTGCCCCCGTACCCTCACCAAGAATGGCAATATTGTAAACCCCCTGTTGATTCAGGTAATTAACCCCGGCAGTGATAAACGCTAAGGCCTGCTCTTTATCGGCCTCGCTGCTATTGAGTGCCAGGGTATGCCAGTGATTGTCAGAGAGTGCGATACGAAACGCATTGATATCACTGCCTTTAGTGGCGGGGTGTTGTCCGGTTTTTGGCAGCAGAATGACACCGCCATGGGCCTTGCCGCTGGTTTCATTCAGGTAAAAAGCCAGTTGCGAGGAGCCTGCCACAGGCAGCCAGACTTTTTCATTGTCAGCCACTTGCTGGTCTAACAGAGTCTCTGTGCCAGCCGCAGCGGTAACCGGTGGCGGCGGGGGAGCAGCGGCCTCAGGGGTGGGCTCTTGAGCCCATAGTGGCAAAGAGATCAATAAAGCTGAGAACCCGATAAATAATGTGCGCATAAACGTAAAATACTGATATGTGATTTGCGGTTGGCTTTTCAGTAGAATAGCGGCTTCGTTTGCCCAGCGACAACTTTTTTGTCATTTAGCCCGATTATTTAACGCGCACGACTTAACTCAAACAAGGTATAACCATGAGTGATTTTCTTATAGCCCCCTCCATTCTGTCAGCAGACTTTGCCCGCCTGGGTGAAGAAGTTGATGCGGTATTACAGGCCGGTGCCGATATTGTGCACTTTGATGTGATGGATAACCACTATGTGCCCAACCTGACCATTGGGCCCATGGTCTGCAAAGCCCTGCGCGATTATGGCGTGACCGCGCCGATTGATGTCCACCTGATGGTCAGCCCCGTCGATGGTTTGATTGCTGACTTTGCCAAAGCGGGTGCCTCCTATATTACCTTTCATCCCGATGCCTCTACCCATGTGGATCGCTCACTGGCGATGATCCGCGATGCAGGCTGCAAATCCGGTTTGGTGCTTAACCCCGCAATGGGGCTTGAGCCATTAAAATATGTGATGGATAAAGTCGATATGATTTTATTAATGTCGGTAAACCCGGGTTTTGGCGGGCAGAAATTTATACCAGCCACCCTGGATAAACTGCGTGAAGTGCGTCAGCTGATTGATGCCAGTGGCCACGATATTCGTTTGGAAATTGATGGCGGTGTAACCGCAGATAATATTCGCGACATTGCAGAAGCTGGCGCCGATACCTTTGTTGCAGGTTCAGCTATTTACAATAAGCCTGATTACGCAGCAGCAATCGCCGCTATGCGTGAACAGCTTGCGCTTGTTAAATAGTCTTCAACCTCAAGCCGTCCTGTTTGATTTGGACGGCACTCTGGTGGACAGTGTTCCCGATCTTGCCTGCGCTGTTGATACTGCATTCACTGGGCTAGGCTTTGCTGCCCCGGGAGAAGATCGCGTGCGAGGCTGGGTCGGCAATGGCGCGCTGACATTGATCGAGCGGGCATTGGCTGATTTATTGGCGACAGATACGGTTGATCCGCAACTATTACAACAAGCCCACCAGCAATTTCTTTTTCATTATGCGGTAGTTAACGGCAAGGCCAGTCGGCTTTATCCGGGTGTTGCTGATACGCTGGAACACTTACAGCAACAAAATATCCCCATGGCTGTGGTAACCAATAAACCGATTGAGTTTGTGCCGGGTTTATTATCTGGTTTGGGGATTGGTCAATATTTTAACGTGCTTGTGGGGGGGGAATGCACCCATGAAAAAAAGCCCTCACCGCAGCCATTGTTTTATGCTTGCCGCTTGCTGCAAGTGGAGCCCTCGATGTGTTTAATGGTGGGAGATTCCAAGCATGATATTAAGGCCGCCAAAGCTGCCGGTATGTCAGTGGTGGCCGTTGATTATGGCTATAACCATGGCGAAGCGATTGCCTTATCTGAGCCAGATTTAATTGTGGATTGTTTTTCTGCGGTGCTATCGCTTATTGCTGCATAGCGCTATTGATGATCTCTGCAACTTTGCGGTGTCCTTCAGCGGTCAAATGCCCTTCATTTGGATGAAACCAACGCTTGCCCGGTTGATACTGCGCCGCTAATTGTTCGGCAATATCAATCACCTCAATCCCCAGTGTCTCAGCCATCCCTGTGCTTTTAATTCTCACATAGTCCTGAAAATGGGCAGAGTAAGAGTTGGGTGAAACAATCAGTGATTGCCCGGGTAGTATGGCCAGAGTGAGGGCGCTTTGCTGGTGTTGAGTTTGCTGCTGAATGGCCTTCAATAGCGCCAATAATAAGGTTTCCTGCGCTGCCAACCGACGTTCGAGTATCGAATAAATCGCAGCGCTGTCTGGCGTTTTTGAGGGCGGAATAATCAGTCGAAGCAATTCACTGGATTGACGAAGATAATCTAACGAGCTTGAATAGGCTGCCAGTTCATTGCCAAAGATAATCGAGTCTAACGTTGTTGCTTGCAGTGCGGCGGTTTTGGCTTGTTTCGGAACCGGCGTATTATTGAGTTGCAACTGATTATTATGCAGTTCAAAAAAAGGTTTTCCTCTGGGGGCTTGCAGAGGAAAGGGGAGTGGATTGTCTAAAATATCGTTACCCAGATAAAACACCAGCACATAATGGTCGATGGCAAAATCCGTTGCCGTATTTTTTATTAATAAATATTGCTGGTCAGTACTATAGCCGGGAACGCTAAGGTTAATATATTCCCGGTCAGGATCAGCCAGACTTAGCTGTGCATGAAAAGTTTCCTCGTCATTAACACCAAAACCAAACGTAAAACTGTCACCCACCAGCGCTACCCTGGGCCTGGTTTTTTTATGGGGTAAAAAAGCTTGCTCGTCCATACCATTGCGAAAGCCAAAAATATGGGTGCTATAGACAACGGAAAAATCGTGGTGTTGATGGCTGCCCTGCCATGAGGGTGATAGTGTCCAGCCTAATTGCGGGTGATAGCGCATTAAGCCCGGTTGCATTTGAGAACTGCTGGCCACCTTGTGCTTATACCAACCCAAAAAAGTGTCGGCCAAGACTGCACAGATAATAAGGCTAATGGTGACGGTGGTGATCGCCAATAACGATTGTTTATTCGCTTTATCTTGGGTCATGATGGTTGCTGCACTTAAAACAAGGTATAAATAAAAGGGCTGATAGCCGAGCCCTCGGCAAAAATAATCAGCGAGCTAACCAGCATTAACATCAAAACAATAGGGATAACCCAGAATTTTTTATGCTTTTTGGCAAAGCCGAAAAGATCAGATAAAAAGTCTAACACTAAAACGGATGCTCCATATCACTGGGGGTTATCACCTCACTGTTTTGGCGATAACTATTAGGCAGATGGCTGGGTTTAAACATAGCATCATTGCCAAAGGCGCGCTTGATAAAAGCGGTCGGTGTAATAATACAGAAAAAACAAATACCCAGCGTTGTGGCGGTGATTAGCCGATTTAAACCATGCGCCCCTTTGAGCCAGTATCTATAAGGCTGGCTCAACCAGGGTGGGTTTATAATAGCAATGGCAAATAAAATTGAGGCAATACAGTAGCCAGGCCATAAACTATTCAGGCTAAGTTGTTGGCTAAACCCATAAACCGTTAGCCAAAAAACCATTACCGCGGACAGTATTACGCCGAATAATCGAAGCTGCTTTCTCTGGGATAGTTTGGTCGCCATATTAATCCAATGCAAAGCCTTGAGGGGGTTGGGGGGTTTCAGTGTGGTCTTTTTTATCGAGTAAAAAGTTTCCCAGCAATAAATAATCCATCTCGGTATGGATAAAACAGTGCCAGGCATCCTCGGGGGTGCAGACAATCGGTTCTCCTCGCACATTAAAGGAGGTGTTGATCAACGTGGCACAGCCGGTTAATTGTTCAAAGCAGGTTAATAGTTGATGGTATTGGGGGTTGCTGGTTTTACTAACCGTCTGTACCCGCGCGGAATAGTCAATATGGGTGACCGCAGGGATGCTTGAACGCTGGCAGCTTAATTTGTCCAGACCGTTTTGCTCTGCCATCGCCTGTTCGCTGCCAGCAACTCTCAGCGTGTCTTTGACCGGGCTGCTTATCAACATATAAGGGCTGGGTTGCGACATATGAAAATACTGATCTGCTTGTTCTTCCAGTACAGAGGGGGCAAAGGGGCGAAAAGACTCCCGGTACTTTATCTTTAAATTCAGTTTGCTCTGCATCTCCGGTTTTCTTGGGTCGGCAAGAATAGAGCGGTTGCCTAAGGCTCTGGGGCCAAACTCCATCCGGCCCTGAAACCAGCCGATAATATTGCCCTCAGCTAAACGTCTGGCGGTCTCTGTATAAAGCGTTTGCTGATCGAGTGGTTGATAAGGGATCTGATGCTTGTCCAGAAAGCCCTTAATCTCCGCTGAGGAATAATCCGGGCCAAGGTAAGTGCCCGCCATACCGTCCTTGTGATCACTGGTGCGAGGTGCATCATAATATTGATGCCATGCCGCCAGCGCTGCGCCGATGGCGCCACCGGCATCCCCCGCGGCAGGTTGCACCCATACGTCGTCAAATATTCCCGCGGCCGCCAGTTTGCCATTGGCAGTGCAGTTTAGGGCTACACCGCCAGCCAAACATAAATAGCGGGCGCCGGTTTCCTGCTTAATAGTGTTTGCCAGTGCCAGTACAATCTCTTCCGTTACCGCCTGTATCGATGCGGCTAAATTCAGTTCGCGCTCCGTGATGGGTGATTCGGCGACCCGAGGTGGCCCATCAAATAGCTGGTCAAAGGCCTTATGGGTCATTTTGTCGCCAATACAATAATCAAAGTACTTCAGGTTCAGTTGGAAACTGCCATCCGCTTTAATATCTACCAGCTTTTCTTTGATCAGTTCTTGATACACCGGCTTGCCATAGGGCGCCAGCCCCATCAACTTATACTCGCCAGAGTTAACCTTAAAGCCGCAAAAATACGTAAACGCGGAATACAGCAAACCCAGCGAATGGGGGAAATTGATTTGCCAGAGTGGTGTCAGTTTATTGCCGTCCCCCAACCATGCCGAGGTAGTGGCCCATTCGCCTACGCCATCCATACATAACACGGCCGCTTGCTGAAAGGGGCTGGGATAAAAAGCCGAAGCCGCATGGGACTGGTGGTGCTCAGTAAATAAAAGGCGTGGCAGCTGTTCGCTGTTATCAAGCGCTGAGAGTTGCTTGAGCAATTGGGGCTTTAGCAGCAACTTCTCTTTTAACCAGATCGGCATACTGCGAATAAAGGAACTCAACCCTCTTGGGGCAAAACTTAGATACGTTTCTAACAGCCGGTCAAAGGTGAGAAAGGGCTTATCATAGAAGACCACGGCATCCACTTGTTGCAGGCTTAGGCCGGCCTGGTCCAGGCAAAACCGAATAGCCTGCTCAGGGAAGGCGGGGTCGTGTTTGATACGGCTAAAACGCTCTTCCTGGGCCGCAGCCAGAATAACGCCATTATCGATCAGGGCGGCGGCACTGTCGTGGTAAAAGGCCGATATCCCCAGAATAGTTTTGTTTTTCATTGCGGTTATTGTATGCCAATAATGGCCATATCACCCTCAAAAATCGGAAAATTACCCTAACCACACCTAACAGCACCTTTTATTACGCCTGTGGCTTGCGTACAATGCTAGCCTTCCTGCCGATACCTCTTTGGCATGGAGAAACGGAAACAGCTTAAGAGCTTAAATAATGAACATAAAAAACAGACAACTACTGCTAGCCAAGGCCAGCACCAATATGCGCGAGATCACGCGCTGGCGATGGTAGCTCCCCCAATGGTGCTCTTTACCAGAACACCCGCTGTCTGATTTTTTACTGTTAACCGTTTTCTCTAAGGACTACACATGGATACCCAATTATTTGCCGAACTGGCAGCCCAGAACTACAACCGTATACCGGTTGCGCGTGAAGTGCTGGCAGATCTCGATACTCCTTTAAGCAGCTATCTGAAACTGGCCGACGGCCCCTATTCCTATTTCTTTGAATCGGTACAGGGTGGTGAGAAATGGGGCCGTTACTCCATTATCGGTTTGCCTTCGCGCACGATACTCAAAATAGATGGCTTTAAAGCCGAAATCACCACAGACGGTGAGCTGGTGGAAACCCATGATCTTGAAGACCCGTTGGCCTTTGTTGAAGAGTTTCAAAGCCGTTATCGCGTACCTGAAATATCGGAAATGCCAGCCTTCCACGGCGGTCTTGTCGGTTACTTTGGTTATGACACCGTGCGCTATGTTGAGAAACGCCTAAAAGACAGTGCACCGGATGATGTCATCGGCACTCCTGATATTTTATTAATGGTCTCCGATGAAGTACTGGTATTTGATAATCTGTCGGGCACGATCAAGCTAATTGTCCATGCCGACCCTGCTGAAGATAACGCTTTGGAAAAAGCGCAGCAGCGTTTACAGCAATTGGCTGAGCGTTTACCCCAGGCTATTCCGGTATTGCCTGAGTTGGATTTGCAAAATACTGACGCCACCATTGGCGAAGGTGATTTTGTCTCCAGCTTTGGTGAGGATAATTTTAAAGAGGCCGTTGATACCATTAAGGAGTATGTTTTAGCAGGGGATACCATGCAAGTGGTTGTTTCCCAGCGCTTATCCATTCCTTTTACCGCCGAGCCGATTAATCTTTACCGGGCACTGCGCAATCTAAACCCTTCACCGTATATGTACTTCCTTAACCTTGATGATTTTCATATCGTGGGTTCATCGCCAGAAATTTTGGCACGCTTGGAAGATAATAAAGTCTATGTTAGACCCATCGCCGGTACTCGCCGCCGTGGCCATGATGAAGCCGAAGATATTGCGCTGGAAAAAGAACTGCTGGATGACCCCAAAGAAATTGCCGAGCATTTAATGCTAATTGATTTGGGGCGTAACGATGCTGGCCGTGTATCAGAAATTGGCACAGTAGAGTTAACCGACAAAATGATTGTTGAGCGTTACTCCCATGTAATGCATATCGTGTCCAATGTCACCGGCACCTTAAAAGAAGGCAAAACCGCCATGGATGTTTTGCGTGCTACCTTGCCGGCAGGAACATTAAGTGGCGCGCCAAAAATTCGCGCTATGGAAATTATCGATGAACTGGAACCGGTAAAGCGCGGTGTCTATGGCGGCGCGGTAGGCTATCTGTCATGGCATGGCAATATGGATACCGCTATCGCTATCCGTACTGCAGTCATTAAAGACCAGCAACTACATGTTCAGGCCGGTGCCGGTGTCGTGGCCGACTCACAGCCGCGTTTAGAGTGGAAAGAAACCATGAATAAAGCCCGAGCGATATTTACCGCGGCCGCAATGGTGCAGAAAAAAGGGGGAGCCGCCTAATGTTATTAATGATCGATAACTACGACTCCTTTACTTACAACGTAGTGCAGTACCTTGGTGAATTAAAAGCCGATGTAAAAGTGGTGCGCAACGATGAAATTACCATTGATGAAATTGTGGCATTACAGCCCGAACGCATCGTTGTGTCGCCCGGCCCTTGTACACCCAATGAAGCGGGAGTCTCCATGGCCGTGATCGAACACTTTGCCGGTAAATTACCGGTGTTGGGTATTTGCTTGGGCCATCAAAGTATCGGCCAGGTGTTTGGTGGTAATATTGTTCGCGCCCGTCAGGTCATGCATGGTAAGACCTCGCCGATTTACCACAACAACGAAGGCGTCTTTGCCGGTTTGCGCAACCCCTTTGAAGCCACGCGCTATCATTCGCTGGTGATTGAAAAACAATCCCTGCCGGATTGTTTGGAGATTACCGCGTGGACACAAACCGAAGACGGTGAAGTGGATGAGATTATGGGAGTGCGGCATAAAACCTTGGCGGTTGAAGGCGTACAATTCCACCCTGAGTCTATTCTGACTGAGCACGGCCATGATCTGCTGAAAAACTTTTTGGAGTCTTGAGTAATGAATATTCAAACCGCCATTTCACAAGTAATAGAAGGGCAGTCCTTAAATACCGACGATATGATCGCCGTAATGCGACAAATTATGACCGGCGAGTGCAGCGATGCACAAATCGCCGGCTTTTTAGTCGCGTTGCGTATTAAGGGTGAAACCGTCGAAGAAATTACCGGTGCCGCCACCGTTATGCGCGAGTTGGCCACAGGCGTTTCCGTCAGTGGCGACCATCTGGTCGATATCGTAGGTACCGGTGGCGACGGTATTAGCACCTTTAATATTTCTACCGCCAGCACCTTTGTGGTGGCAGCCGCTGGCGGTAAAGTTGCCAAGCATGGCAATCGTTCGGTCAGTTCCAAAAGTGGTGCTGCGGATTTATTAGAGGCCGCAGGCGTACGTTTGGATTTAACCGCGGAAGAAGTGGCTCGCTGTGTGGATACAGTGGGTGTAGGGTTTATGTTTGCACTCAACCATCACAGTGCCATGAAACATGCTATTGGCCCACGCAAAGAATTAGCCACCCGCACCGTCTTTAATTTGCTCGGCCCCATTACCAACCCTGCCGGTGTACCCAACCAACTATTGGGTGTGTTTAGCAAACAGTGGGTGCGTCCTATTGCCGAAGTCTTAAAAGATTTGGGCAGTGAACATATTCTGGTGGTCCACTCCGCTGATGGTCTGGACGAAATCAGTATTGCCGACGAAACCTTTGTGGCGGAATTAAAGGATGGCGCAATTACCGAGTACACGATTTCCCCGGAACAGTTTGGCCTGCAGCGCAGTGCCTTGGCTGATTTAAAAGTCGCCGATGCTGCAGAAAGCTTATCGCTGATTCAGTCCGTCTTATCCGGTGCCGAAGGTGGCGCCAGTGATATTGTCGCGCTCAATGCCGGTGCCGCTATTTATGCTGCCAATATCGCTTCCAGTCTGGAAGAGGGCGTAAAGATTGCCCAGGACGTTCTGGCCAGTGGTACCGCCGGAGAAAAACTCAAAGAACTGGCGCAAGTCACGCAAACGATGAAAGAGGCCTAAGGCTTGCTATGAGTACTCCAACCATTCTGAAAAAAATTGTTGAGCGCAAACATGAGGAAGTTGCCGAGCGATTGGCAACCACCTCAATCAGTGATTTACAGCAGCAAATTTTAGAGCAAAGCCCCTGTCGCGGATTTGTACAATCGATGGCAGATAAATTAGCCGCCGGGCAATCTGCGGTGATTGCCGAAGCCAAAAAAGCCTCACCCAGTAAAGGCGTAATTCGTGAGTCTTTTGATCCCGCAGCGATTGCAGCCAGTTATGAACAGGGCGGGGCGGCTTGTTTATCCGTATTAACCGACAAAGATTTTTTTCAGGGCAGTGAAGCTTATTTACAGCAGGCTCGCAATGCCTGCTCACTGCCCGTTATCCGCAAGGATTTTATTGTCGATCCCTATCAAGTGGTTGAAGCTCGTGCGATTGGTGCCGATTGTATTTTATTGATTGTCGCCTGTTTGGACGATCAACAAATGGCTGAGTTGGATGCGGCGGCCAAAGAGCTTCAGCTTGATGTTTTAATCGAGGTGCATAACCGCGAAGAACTGGACCGCAGTTTGTCTCTGGGTAATACGCTGGTAGGGATTAATAATCGCGACCTGCATACCTTTGAAACCTCATTAAATACCACCATTGATTTATTGCCGCATATTCCTGCGGACAGAATGGTAGTGACTGAGAGCAGCATTCATACTCAGGAAGATGTGATGCTGATGCGTGAGCATAATGTGAATGCGTTTTTAGTCGGGGAGGCATTTATGCGAGCTGAACAACCCGGAGAGAAACTGCGGACGCTGTTCTCCTAATTAACACCCTGTGCTCGGTGCCACTGACTACCGCCGCTATAGAGAGGCATAGGTAGAGAGAGGAAATAGGTAGAGGGAAGAATAGGCCTGTTTGATGGAAGCCCTTAGGCCTTCTTTACAAATTTGGCGGTTACCATCATTTCACCGGCGCCCGCTAATTTGCAGTCCAGCTCGTGATCCTTTCCTTCAACGATATTTCGAACAGTGCCCTTCGTGCCGATCTTAAGCACCTGAGAACTGCCCTTAACTTTCAGATCTTTAGCCAGCGTGATTTTATCCCCCGCCTCCAGCACCGTGCCGTTGGCATCTTTGGCAGTAAAAACAGCCTCCTGTGTCACATCCGCTGGATTCCATTCGTAGCCGCATTCAGGGCAAACCAGATTATCCTGATCCGGATAGACAAAAGCTGATTGGCATTCGGGGCATGGGGGCAAAGACTCTGACATAAATGGCGGGCTCTATGGACTATTGGCTGGCGACTAGTATAACGCAAACCGGTTGCAGAATACCCCGCGCCTTTTGCAGTGGGCGCTTTATAAGGTTTGCTCTCAGTCAGTCCATGGCTGGCCAAAACGGATAATGGATCAACTATTTATAAGGCTCCAGTTGTAATTTCGAGATGACTTGCCTACTCTAGCAATAATTCCAACAATAAGAGGGACTCTTAGATGATTACCCGTAAATCCTGGACACTGGCAGCTGCCATCAGTCTCGCCACCTCTTTTAGCGCCGCCTCATCAGAAGGTGGGCTGACCGAAGCCGAGAAAAACTACTCACCCTACGCCCAATCCACCATGCCGAGAAACGTCTATTGGGGAGATTCTCACCTCCATACCGGCTTATCGCTGGATGCTGGCCTGTTTGGCAATACCCTGCGCCCGGATGCTGCCTGGCGCTTTGCCAAGGGTGAAGAAGTCGTGGCCTCCACCGGCGTGCCCGTCAAACTGGCCCGCCCACTGGATTGGATGGTACTGACCGACCACTCCGATATGATGGGGATAGCCACCGATATTAAAGAAGGCACTGACAATATTATGGCCGTGCCTAAAGGCAAGGAATACCATGAAGCCTTTGTGAAAGGAGGCTCCGCCGCCGGTGAGGCCGCCTTTGACCTGATCCAGAGCTTCTCCCAAATGACTGTACCCAAGCAATTTCTGGAAGACTATAGCCCGGGCTCAGAAGTCTTCGGCAAAGTATGGGAAGAAATTGTCAATGCCGCGGAAGAGCATAACGAACCCGGCCTGTTTACCGCCTTTATTGGTTATGAGTGGACCTCCGTCCCCAAGGGTTTTAACCTGCACCGCAATGTTATCTTCCGCGATAATGCCGATAAGGCTTTACAGATGCAGCCCGCGGTAACGCAAGCGCCCAAGGGTAGTACCGACCCTAAAGACCTGTATAAATGGCTGGAAGCCTACGAGCAAAAAACCGGCGGCCGCGTCTTTGCCTTTTCTCATAACGGCAACCTGTCTAACGGTTGGATGTTCCCCACTGAAACAACCTATCACGGCGGTGTCGTCGATAAAGAGTTTGTTGAGCAGCGGGCAAAATGGGAGCCACACTACGAAATCACCCAGATTAAAGGTGACGGTGAAACCCACCCAACCTTATCTCCGGATGATGAGTTTGCCGATTATGAAAACTGGGACGTGGGCAACCTGGATATCTCCGAACTGAAAAAGCCAGAGATGCTAAAGGGTGAATATGGCCGCGAAGCGCTTAAGCAGGGTTTAATGCTAGAGAAAAAATTTGGCACCAACCCCTATAAATTTGGTATCGGTGGTGCAACCGATAGCCATACCTCGCTGGCAACAGCGGATGAAGATAACTTTTTTGGTAAGTCTACCAGTGTAGAGCCCAGCGCCAGCCGTATTGCTCACCCCTTTATCAAAAATGATATGGGTGAAATCCCCGGTTATAAACTGGTCGCTTCCGGTTATACCGGTATCTGGTCCCATGAAAATACCCGTACCGCGTTGTACGATGCCATGGAGCGCAAGGAAACTTACGCCACCACGGGCCCGCGCATGACGGTTCGTTTCTTTGGGGGTTGGGACTACGATAAAAACGACGTCTATGCCAATGATGCCGCTAGCATCGGCTATGCCAAAGGTGTTCCGATGGGTGGTGATCTGGTAGGTGCCAAAGGTAAAGCACCTAACTTTATGATTACTGCCAGCAAAGACCCTATGAGCGGCAACCTGGACCGTATCCAAGTGGTCAAAGGCTGGATGGATAAAGCCGGTAAACTGCATGAACGGGTATACGATGTGGCAGTGTCTGATGGCCGGAAAATCAAAAATGGTCGGGCTACCAAGTCCGTAGGCAATACGGTAGATCTTAAAACGGCGACCTGGTCTAACAGCATTGGTGATGCAGAACTGGCCACCGTCTGGACCGACCCGGATTTTGATAAAGCGGAATCGTCTTTCTACTATGTGCGGGTATTGGAAATTCCAACACCGCGCTGGGTACTGTATGACAAAGTCCGTATGGGTGCCAAAGTGCCTAAAGAAGCCGAGCTGGTAGGTCAGGAACGTGCCTACACCTCACCAATTTGGTACTCACCAAAGTAGGGTGGATTAAAATCTACCGTTATACGAAAATACTGTTTGGTGGATTATAATCCACCCTACGGAAACAAGGCCCGCCAATGGCGGGTTTTGTTTATTAGCCTTTTTTCACAGGACACCAAGGCCCACTATCGATGCTGAAAACGCTGTTAAAAGAGCCACTGCTACATTTTATTCTTATCGCCTTACTTTTTTTTGTTGCCTACCAGCAGCTTAACCCCCCGCAAGAAAATGATTTCACCATATCGGTTAGCGAAGGCCGCCTGCAATTATTAAAAAACCAGTTTACCGAACGCTGGAAACGCGAGCCCCTGCCAGAAGAAATCCAAAACTCCGCCATGCTCTATGCCATCAACGAAATGTACCTGCGTGAAGCCAGGGCATTGGCCATGGATAAGGGGGATACAGTCATTGACCGTCGTATAAAACAAAAAATGGATTATATGCTGGAGGATTTAGCGGCTACCAAACAACCGACAGCAGAAGAAATTCAGGCCTTTTATCAAACAAATGCCGAGCGTTATATGGCACCGGATATCTATAGCTTTCAGCAGGTATATTTATCCATGGATAGACCACAGGCGGAACTTGAACAGAAACAAGCAGAAAACAAAGTGCTGCTAGCTAGCGGAAAAACGCCTGAGGGTGATCAAACCCTCTTGCCAAAAAACCTCCAACAGCAACCTGACTTTCAAATAGAGCGCCGCTTTGGTAAAGCCTTCGTTGCCGAGCTTAAAGGGCTGGACGTTGGCCAATGGCAGGGCCCGATAAAATCCGGTTTGGGTTTGCACTATATTTTGATTGCAGAAAAAAACCCCGCCACCTTACAACCGCTGGCGGCAGTTCAAGAAACCGTGCTCCAGGATATGCAGTATCAAAACCGCTTGGAACTGGTTAAAACCTTTGAACAAAAACTACAGGAAAAATACACCGTTATTATTGCTCAGCCTGAAACAGAGGTAGCCCCATGATCCGTCTGCTGCTGATACTGCTATTCAGTATTAGTGCACTCAGCCAGGCTGATGATATGCGCCCGGCATCACTGACTATTACCGCCAGCGATGCCAGCCAGTTTGATGTGCTATTTAAAATGCCTATAAGAAATGGCAGCCGCCAACAGCTGGAAGCCCAGTTTGACGATGCTACCTCCATGCCTGCCCCCAAAAGCCGGCGCATCATTAATAATGCCTATATAGAAAATTTTTCACTGGAGCGTAAAGCGGGTCTTGAAGGTATGCAGATTACCATCGCAGGCCTTAAAGGCGCCTCAGGTGATGTGTTATTACGTATTATAGATAATCAACAACACACCATCACCGCGGTACTCAATACAGAAAATCCGGACTATACCGTGCCGGTTATCAAAGAAATGACCAAGGCCGATACCGTGGTCACTTATATTATTTTAGGTGTAGAACATATTCTGGTAGGGCTGGACCATTTATTATTTGTCGCCTGTCTGGTTTATATCTCAGGTAGCCGCAATAAATTATTGCTAACCATTACCGGGTTTACGGTTGCACACTCAGTTACGTTAATTTTGGCTGCCACGGATACATTGGTCATACCGATTCCGCCGGTGGAGGCAGTGATCGCCTTAAGCATTGTATTTCTGGCTTGGGAGATTGCCAAAAACAATAAAAATAGCCTCAGCCTGAAGTATCCGATTCTAGTCTCTTCAAGTTTTGGTTTATTGCATGGTTTTGGTTTTGCGTCTGTTCTGGCGGAGATTGGCCTGCCGCAGAATGAAAAGCTATTAGCTTTACTGAGTTTTAATATCGGCGTTGAAATAGGGCAGGTGTTATTTGTTGCGGCCTTATTTGCGGTGTTCTACCTGCTGTCAAAACTGATGAAGTTTATAACTATGGAAACCCTTAGATATCCCGCGAGCTATACCTGCGGCATAGTCGCTACCTTTTGGATGTTTGAGCGCTTAGCCTCATTCTAAGCCGCCCAATACCGTAGGGTGGATTATAATCCACCATCAACACTCCAACATCTTAGAAAACTAAAGTTGGAAAATAAAAATGTCCCGCTACACAGCCAACCTTCTCTTACTGCTTACCGGCCTAACCTGGGGTGTGGGCTTTATCGCCCAACAAACCGCCATGCAGGATATTGGCCCCTTCTTATTTGTGGGCCTTCGCTTTTGCCTTGCCGCATTAGCGGTCTTACCCTTCGCTTTATATGAGCGATCAAAAATCCCGTTGGATAAACCACTAACGTTCTCTGATAAACAATGGAAATCTATGCTGCTGCTTGGGCTGGTATTTTTCACTGGCATGATTCTCCAGCAAATCGGTTTACTGACTACCACCGTTACCAATGCAGGGTTTTTAACCGGCCTCTATGTTGTCTTTGTGCCTTTTATTTTGTGGGTCTTTTTAGGAGAAAAACAACACTGGGTAATTTGGCCTGTAGCGCTAAGCTGTTTACTGGGAATATTTTTATTGGGCGGTGGCCATATTGGCGGCTTAAATACCGGCGATCTATTAGTTATTGCAGGCGCAGTATTTTGGGCGGTACAGGTGATTATGATGGGGAAAATCGCTCAGCAAACCGAGCGTCCGGTGTTTGTTGCTACTGTACAATTTGCCTGCTGTGGCTTGTTAGGGTTGGTGGGGCATGGTTTGGCGGGTTGGTGGTGGGTGAGTCTGGAGCCGCCGTTGGCAATAGCCCCTTTAATGGCGGCGCTACCAGAAATTATTTACGCGGCCTTAATTGCTGGTGCCTTTGCCTTTACGCTACAAGCGATTGGCCAGCGCTATACTGGCGAAGCTGAGGCGGCGATATTGTTATCTTCAGAAAGTGTATTTGCCGCAATATTTGCCGCATGGTTTTTAACTGACAGGTTGGATGCTATTGGGTATCTTGGTTGTGCCATGATGTTTGCAGCCATTATCGCCGTTCAGGTGGTGCCTGTTAGAAGCCGATAGGCTGGTTTATACTAAGTGGGTTATCTACCCGGAGGTCAATGGTATGCTTAGACTAAATAATGGCTTAGTACTTATTTTGAGTCTGGTCCTGATTGGCTGCGCCAGCAGTATCGATAATCAGGAAGCGATGGCTCGTTATCAATTTCCCGAGTTGGAGTCGGTAAGCTCAATTAATAACTGGAAGCTGGATGGCTGGGAAGTGATTGACCAGCAGTCATTGATTATACAAACCGGCCCCAGTCAGTTTTATCTCTTTGTGCTTTCCAGAAGGCATTCTCAGTTACGCTTTGCTGAGAGCATTTTGGTGACCTCTACGGCAGGGCGGGTCAAAGTCAATTTTGATACTGTCTCTACGCCCCGTGACCCTATGTTGAAAGTGCCTATAGCCGCGATGTATAAATTGCAGGGGCGAGAGGCTGTTGCTGCTATAAAACAACAGATTCTTGCTGAGTGAGGTATGCCAAGCTTAGGTGGGGCCGTTTAATAACTGGTACTAGTAATTTTTAGTATTTGACCGCCACTCCCATGTTCGAGTAACAATAATATTTCACCGCTATTAGCTATTTCAATATCACGTATTCTTGCCAGGTTTTCAATTAATACCTCATTCTCGATTAGCACGCCATCTTCAATCTTCATTCGGTAGAGTTTTCTTGCTTTGAGTGATCCGACAATTAAGTGATTATTCCACTTTGGAAAATGCTTATCCTGGTAAATGATAAAACTGGACACAGCGGGTGAGGGGGTAAGATCAACAATCGGTTGCTCTATATCGGCCATCTTGAAATCGATACCCAGTTTTTTACCGTACTCAACAGGCGTGCTGTCGTAATTGACACCTTTAGAATACAAAGGCCAGCCATAGTTTTTACCCGGAAATATCAGATTGACCTCATCACCGCCACGGGGGCCCATATCCGTAACCCATAGTTCATTCGTTCTAGTATTAAACTCTAATCCCTGCGGGCTACGGAAACCATAGGCCCAAATGCTCTTCAATGCCTTAGGCGACTTCGTAAATGGATTATCTTCGGGAATAGACCCATCATCGTTGACGCGATGAATTTTCCCCCAAGGCGTAGTTAGGTCCTGTACCCCCGTGTGGTTATCATTGCCTTTAAGGCCAACACTAAAAAACAAGTGCCCCTGTTGATCAAAACTCAGCCGACCACCCGCTGCCGTATCCGGGATCATGCCATAATGCTCAAGGCTTGCTTGCCAAATCACTTGCTGATCAATCCATTGCCCATTGTTTATTCTTCCCCTAACAATCTTATTCATTGAAACGGGCAATTTATTCTCACGGCTCACCTTGTTACAGTCACTGCAACGGTCTCCATAGTGAAGATAAACCCAGCCGTTGTTAAGGTAATCAGGGTGAATCGCCACATCAAGCAGCCAACCCAAGCCATTGAGCAAGCCAACATCTGGCGTACCCGTATCGCTATAGACCTTTGGGGTGCCTTTAATCAGTGCAGACTGTTTTCCGTCCTTTGAAATAATACTAAGGCCGCGCATTTTTTCTGTTAAAAGTATACGTCCGTCGGGCAGGGGTTCGATAGAAAAAGGGAGTGGGTCAAGGTCTGTAATGACGGTTTGCAGCTTAATAGTGTGGTGCTGGGTTTGAATAGGGTCCTGATTAATCAGTAGCGTGTTATCGATATTAAAATCGGTATAAGTAAGGCCTGATCTGCGCTCGGCAATATAAAGCGCTAAATTATTAATTTGCAGTTTGCTCAAGATGCCCGACCAAGCTGGCATCCCTTTAGCGCTATTGCCCTTCGATATACTGGCGACAAGGCTATCCATATCATCGCCATTAATCAGTGGCTTACCAATAAGTGCAGGCCCTTGCGCCGCGCCCTTTAGATTTTCACCATGACAAACGGCGCAGTTTTCATTAAATAATAGCGAGAAGCCAGCCATTCGCCATTCTTTTTGACCCGAGGGGTGCTGCTGTGCTGAAACGATGACAGAGTGGAGTAGGGCTAAGGTAATAAGGTTTGAGAGTATTATTTTTATCATTTTATTTTGGTATTAACACAGTGTTTATGGATTAATCGCAGCCTCTACCTGAAATCTACTAGATTCTCTATCACCGGCTCGCCGTCAATACAGTCCAATGCCTTGGGTGACATAGTCGTGTGGTATTCCGCATCGATATAGCGCTGTAGCGCGGCATCATTCTTGAAGGACATAAAGAACACATATCGAAGTGGATCCTCGGCCGACCGGCGTACCTGAAAAACCTCGGCACCCGGTTCGAACTCAGCCACATCCTTCATCAATTGTTTTTGAAGGCCGTCGTATTCGGCCTCGCGACCCGGATAAATTTTCAGTGTGATCAGCATAGTTGGCATATTATGTCCCTCATTCCACAATTTTTTACTTTCGCGACAGTGCTGGTATAGCACTTTGAAGCCAGCGCCACTTTATGACCGCAAAATCTTTTCCATGGCTTTGCCCTTGGCAAGCTCATCAACCAACTTGTCGAGGTATCGAATCTTGCGCATCAGGGGGTCTTCGACCTCTTCAACACGAACGCCACAGACAACGCCCTTAATAAGCGATACGTTGGGATTTATTGCCGGCGCTTCGGCAAAGAAGGTGGCCAGATCATTGTCGCTGTCAACCTGCTTTGTCAGGCCGTCTGCGCTAAAACCGGTGAGCCAGCCAATAATTTGGATAACTTCCTCTTCCGTTCTGTTCTTCCTCTCAGCCTTTTGGACATAGAGAGGATAAATTTTTGAGAAGGCCATGGAGAAAATTTGGTGATCAGACATCTCTTTATCTCCTGATGTGAGCTAACGTTTTTATGCTTTCAAGCATAGCGTGATTGTTATCTATTTACTCCAGTGCCCAATAAGGGATTAATCACCTTTTGCCAGTCTGCCAGCGTTGATAAGTGATCAACAGGAACATTGCCGCCATTGTTAATAAACACGGTAGGAGTTGCCCAGACGGATTTTGTTGCGGCGTAGCGAATCGGTGTTCGGGCCAGCGTATAAATGTCGTTGTCATTCATCCTGTCGAGAAACTTTGAGCGATCAATAGTCAAATGCTGTTCGGCTTTGTCAGCGATCAGCTGCCTTAGATCATCGTGTGTTTTATGCATAAAGGCGGCATTATAAAATTCATCCTGTCTTTCATAGAGAAAGGTAGCGAAGTTATAAAAGGTAGTGGCATTACCCTCGGCTAAGGCGAATAACCCTAAGCTCATATCCCAGGCTTGACGATGATTGCTCAATGTGATCAGGTGAACTTTGAGGCTGACCGATGCTTGCTCGTAGTGCTTCATGACCTCAAGTAAAGTCGGCCAGATTGTGCGTGAATGTGGGCACTGAATATCAACAAAGGCATCAATGGTGATTTGTGCGGCTTTGTCGCCAAGAACAACGCCGCTTGGGCGGTTAGGAATGGGTGTAGTCATAATAGTTCCAGTTTCAATCAAGCAATCAAGGGGGCAGACACCATGAAAATTACACCTTAACTTCTTGGTCAGAATAAGCAAGGAGTCTGACACCTTGATTCTTCTGGCAAGCACCTGCCTACCTCAATTGTTGGCTAACCCTGTTGATTTGGACGTTGAGTTAGAGCAGAGCCTGCAGATGACTTGGCGGATTTACTTGACCCACGACTACGTAAAGTCTTGGAAGCTGCAGAAGCGGCTTTAATTGAGGTGACTTTTCCTTGAGCTTTAGTCTGTGATAACGCTGAGCCCGCAGCAGATTTTGCAGCCTTATTGGAGCTTTTACTTCTTAAAACCTTAGCTGCTACTGATGATGCTCTTTTACTAGTAATCTCATGTTTACTCATTACTAATGTCCTCTGTGTATTCTCCTAATTTGCTGCCAATTTCAACTGGAGATGTGTCATTGTATACGAAAAAGGCAACGAGAGTCAGAAGTGCAGCAAACAAAAGCGTGCTAATAAAGCCACCAGCAAGGTTAACGCCAAACTGTGGCCAAAATTTCTTGATCTCTTGAATTTCGCCAACAATAACCCCCTCTTCGATTTCCTTTTGAAAATCATCCAGATAGGCATTGATAGAATCATTGGCATAGCTGGTGAGTCTGGCTTCAGCGGTATCTTTTGCTCTTAGCAGGGCGCCTGAGGGCAGCTGGTTGTACCAGTTATCAATATCGTGTTTTGAGGGTGGCCCACCGTTATTTTCTGTTTGGTGTTTTATCCATTCGATTTTTTGCTCTTCAAGAACAGCAAATGCAACTAGCCCAAATAACCATTCTTCGTCTTCCGGGGCATTTTCAACTAGCTCTTCGTAAATATCTTCGGGTCCTGAGAATCTATCCATAATATATTGCTCCTTGTTGTGATAACTAACGCTTTTTTCCAGAGTCCAGATCTGGAGTGGCGCCATTGTAATTCTCCTTTGTGCATAAAATATAATTTATAAAGGCCAAAGGGGGAGGTATTCGTTAAGAGTTCAAATATTTAACCTTTTACAAATGCCTTACCAAAATTACCCTGGCAGACTAAGTCTGCGTCTTAAGAATAATACACCCCGGCTGTACTTCTACTGACAATGGGCTGCCGATGGTGAAGCCTGTCTGGTTGAGCCAGTAGCCTTTTATTTGTACCCAAGGGACGGGAGGGCTTTCAGTGGGGTGGCGGTGGGTGTAAGCACCGTTGTGTTGGTAGTCGTAGTAACTTTTGCGGACTTTGAGTTTACGGAAAGATGAAAATTTTTCTTGGGCCGAGCCAAGCTCTGGCCCAACTGGAGGGCAGGGGGCCTGTCCCAAAGTCTTGTCCGAATGCTTCAATAAATGCTTGTGATATCGACGCATGAAATTTTATCGCCCCATCATCTTTTCTTTCGGAGCTGAACTCTACGATCAATGGGGTCAGAGTGAGTCATTGATCATAAGTTGTAACTACTGCTTACCAAAGTTTATAGTCGCGAGTGTTAAGGAGCCACTTGCTCCAACTATATAAGCTACTTGTTTTCAGAAAAAGTGAAGAGAAAAATGCATAAATTCCATGTATGCCCAAAAAAGCGGATAACAATGTGCTGGCTAAAATAACAATGATGTCTATTTTGTTTTCTTTAAAATAGACCTCGTTGAGGATTAGATAAGAAGAGAGTATTGATGCGCAGCCAAAAGCCAAAAATGCCAATCTAAATTTTGAAGATATATACCTGTCGTTTTTATTTTTAGCCCACTTTTCGGAATAGATCTTAATTAAGTAAAGATTTAGCCCCAAGACCGTGATGCAAAAAAAATACACTAATATTCCATTCATTATAAACATCCTTCTGGTTCTGGCAGCGAGTTCATAATTAGGAATGAAAGATACCCGGGTGCTGGAGGAAAAAATAAACCAATTATCGAGGTTAGTGAAATAATAAAGGAAGTAATGATATATTCAAGACCAGAACACTGTTTGCTTACTTTGTAAATAGAGTTTATTCCACCAAGCATGCCCAATAAAATACCACCTGCAATAAATGGAGTTGTCAGAAGGCCAACAAGGAAAATAGTGGAAAATAAAACGGCATATGCTGCAATTGCTGTCCAAATTAAGGCCAAGAGAACCCCGCCATTACTTCCTCCACTTATCTTATAACTCCCAGCCCCAGTCTCAGGATGTACTATCGTATAACCGGTACCTGCCCACCCAGCATAAGTAATTGGATGCTGATGCACTGTAGCCACCATGCCAGCTTGTACCTGTGCCTGTATTTCATCCTTGGTCCCCTGATCTACCGTCAGGTCATTCAAGTAAGATAGATTATCTTCAGTAAATGTATATATCCTTTGACCTTGCTGTGAAGCTATCGCCAGTGCTTTAACGGCACTAATACCCTCAACCGGTTCATCCTCCGTTGAAAACAACTGTTCCGGTATCAAGTGCTCATAAGCCGAGTAGGTCGCCCCCATCTGCTGATTATAATCACGCCATTTTTCCAAACAGTTATCCTTGCACTCCGTATTAAACTTCATGGAATCCATATCCATCAATAGGCCGATCATCTCAATATTAGAGACTGTGCCCAATAACCCATTAGGCTTGGCATTGGTTTGGAAGGTGCCATAGCTTGGCTCCCGGTAGTAGATCACATCACCACTACGCGCTGCCAGTTTAGACTGTACATTGGTAATGGCCATATAGCTCATCACTGCCGATTGCATAAGATCACCTACAACCTCGTGTTTGGTTAGCCCCGTAAAGTTTTCGGCCTCTAATTGTGTTTTGGTATTTTCAAGTTTGGTTTGTAAGGCTTCTAGCTGCTGCGGTGATAGGCCGTGGTAGTCTAGGCCTATCGCCTGGTACTCTCCGGTGAGATCAATGGGTTCAGGGTCCTTGAGAGCCTATGGAGATAATTACTATTTTTTCACTGCCTCCCTTATACAAAATATTTCATATTGATCGGTCTGGCGCTTGTCTATATTAACGTCCTTCCACTGGCAGACTCTTCTTATCTTGTGCAGCCCCTCATAACCAAAAGAAAGACTTACAACTTTTTCAAAATTAATTATAGAAAGTAAAATTTGATAGAGCATGCAGAAAATTTTTAATGGGTTCCATATAGACACATCATACTTTATTTGCAGTAATAGATAATCCATTAAGATGGCTTGCTTTCTTTCAAGAAAAATATCGATTTCTTGATGAAGATTGAGTAATTCAACAATTTTGACTTCGTTAACATCATCATAATAAAAGGTATTATTGTCTTCTTTTTTCATATTTTCTTGAGTTTTCATTTTATCTTATTGACTGAAAAATAAAAAAGCTATAGAGAGTTTCTATAGCAATAAAGGCCCTAAGAAAAACTCAAGATAATTAAGGTCAAAGTAAAAAATAAATATAGCCCAAAGTGCAGTAAAAAAAGTGCTCATATATAATATGTGGATACAATACTTCTTCAATGTATTATTCAAATCACCCTCCTGCAAGCAAGGCTGCTATCATAGACAAAAAAACTAAAAACTGATGTACAATCAAGGGGGCAGGCACCATGATAATTCCACCTTAACTTCTTGCTCACAATAATCAAGGAGTCTGACCCCTTGATTATTGATTATTGATTATTTTTGTTTAGTAATTAACCCGATAACATAAAAGGAAAACCTGAACTGAATGGCGCAGCGAGTTAGCATTTATTGACCTTGTTTAGCATTAAAATATGCTCATTGTTTTCTTTTGATAAGCTGATAAGAGGTATGCCTATGACTGAAAAACAGAAGACGATATATAAAAACTCCTTATCTGAAAAAAACTTTTGAACATCATTTGTTCTCCTTTTAAGTACTTCTTTACCAATTCTTCCTGTGCTCTCATGCCTATGCTCTTCAATACATTCGATATATATTTCTCCAATCTCCAGCGTCACGATGGAGTCTTTGTAAATTTTATCCGCACCAATATGGGTTATATAAAAAAGATATTTTCTGGTCATATAAACAATAGCTGCCGAAATAAATGACATCATGATTAGCGTAAATATATTTAAAATATCAGAATTTATGTAAGTGACAAAAAGAATAAATAAGGTCACAAAATAAAATACAAAAAATAGAATGTCATGCCCCTTACTTCTTGGTATACATCGTTTATTAATCTCTATTTTATCTTGTATGCTTAGAAAATATTCTATTGTCATTTTGTCGCCTTTATTCGTAACCACCAGAGCCGCATGTAAGCCCCACCATCCTTTCTGCAAACGTCGATAGCATAACTGCTGCCAACTGATTAACTACAAACATTGTTATAGGGTTAAAGCCCTGACTAAATGCGAGAAACGTTAGTCCTGCGGTCATAAAAGGTCAGTGGGGTCAGAGTCGTTGAGAATTTATGGATTTTAGGTGGAGTTTTTGACCAATGACTCTGGCCCTATTGAGCGCCATTGATCGTAGGCCCTATTACCCTTCGGTCTATCCATAAACACTCTTTCTATGAAGAATGTTTATGGCTAGCATTGAAATATATACAGTATCCATTGCTGTGCCTGTAAGAAAAACTTCAAACCTTTCATCGTCCTCTAAAGATCTTGCAAAAAAAATCCCCTTCCCACTCTCATTCTCATTCTCAATTATTATCTTAGGCCAATTACAAGACAACATATTATTATTGTAGATAACATTGCCGTGCCTAACTTTATAGATTATATTTCCTGCAATAATTTTGTTTTTTCTTACTTCGTATTTATAGCCTAGCGATAGTAACTTTCTCTTTACAGTAGCGATAGGATTGCCATCTTTATAAACAGTAAACCCCAAAAAAGTGGATTACTGATTCTTATATCAAATATATATTCTTCTCCTTTTCCAACCGAAAACCCTCCATTATATTGCTGCATTACCACCATAATTGATCCTCCTATTAATTATCTGACCTGTTGCAGCGACCTATTAAAGCATCCTGCAACAATCCCGCTAGTTGAGAAACCAAAATATTGATAAGCAATATAATAATTGGCCCTAGAATTACAGTAGCAAGTGCCAATGAAACTAAAAATGGCAATAGACCTACAAGGATTACACCTAACAACTCACTCACACTACAGCCGGAACCTGCTGCATCCAAAACACTTACTAGAACCCCTATCGCAGAAAAATGCCTAGCGACCACAGCTAAGGATTCTAGTTTTGCTAAAACTTTCAAGCCTGTTGATGCAATCGAAAACCCCGTTGCTGCAATATTAGTTAAGGCAGAAAGTACCGCGATTACAATACTTCCATCACTCCCCCCACTAATCTTATAACTCCCAGCCCCAGTCTCAGGATGAACTATGGTATACCCCGTTCCTGTCCACCCAGCATAAGTAATTGGATGCTGATGAACCGTAGCCACCATCCCATTATTCACTTGTGCCTGTATTTCATCCTTGGTCCCCTGATCCACCGTCAGGTCACTCAGGTAAGATAGATTATCTTCAGTAAATGTATATATCCGTTGCCCTTGCTGTGAAGCTATCGCCAGTGCCTTAACTGCACTAATACCCCCAACCGGTTCATCCTCCGTTGAAAACAACTGTTCCGGTATCAAGTGCTCATAAGCCGAGTAGGTCGCCCCCATCTGCTGATTATAATCACGCCATTTTTCCAAACAGTTATCCTTACACTCCGTATTAAACTTCATGGAATCCATATCCATCAATAGGCCGATCACCTCAATATTAGAGACTGTGCCCTTAGTTCTTTGGGGGGGCTTGGTTTGGGCTGTGCCTTTGGTTGATAAAAAGCTAATCTTTTTCTTTAGGATAAAAATTAATTACACATAAAATCATCCCTAAAAAAACAGTTATCATCGCCATCCATAAAAGATGATCCAGACCTTGATAAAAATCTCTTGGAGACTCGCTAGCAACGATATAACCACTATATGATGGTATTTCTCCGGTTATTTTTCCATACACATTAAGTACTAAAAAGAAAGCTGAAATCACGAAATGAGACATAGGTATTGCCAGTTTGTTATTGCCAAAAGCTGGGGTAACCATGTTTTTATAAAGTCGTTTTAAAAATCTACTTTTATACATTCTGGCTCCTCCTTGCATTAGTTTGTCCGCCTTTTGCAGGCCCCATCCAAAGAACTATAAAAAACTAAAGCAAGTGCAGTTAATGCAATGCTTAAAAGTATTGGGATCCAAAATCCAGCTAACAACCCAATCCCTACCTGGCTTAATGGGAATAGCGCCATGCCTAAAAACAAGACAGAGTTCTCTAAAGCTCCGTCGCTAACAACTGTAAACCAGCAGTTCAATAAGTAATTATATGCTGCAACTAACAAAGACAGAACCCCAGCGGTTTTATTGACCAAGCCTAAGCCGGTAAGTAGCCATTCTAAAGGTTGGGGCACCGATTCAAGGTTTACAATATTGCCTCCATTACTGCCCCCACTAATCTTATAACTCCCAGCCCCAGTCTCAGGATGTACTATCGTATAACCGGTACCTGTCCACCCGGCATAAGTAATAGGGTGCTGATGCACTGTAGCCACCATACCGGCTTGTACCTGTGCCAGTATTTCATCCTTGGTCCCCTGATCCACGGTCAGGTCACTCAGGTAAGATAGATTATCTTCAGTAAATGTATATATCCTTTGACCTTGCTGGGAAGCTATCGCCAGTGCTTTAACTGCACTAATACCCTCAACAGGCTCCTCTTCTGTAGAAAACAACTGCTCCGGTATCAAATGCTCATAAGCCGAATACGTTGCCCCCATGTGCTGATTATAATCCCGCCACTTACCCAAACAATTATCCTTACACTCGGTATTAAACTTCATGGAGTCCATATCCATTAATAAACCAATCATCTCTATATTGGACACTGTACCTAATAGCCCGTTGGGTTTAGCATTGGTTTGGAAGGTGCCGTAGCTTGGCTCCCGGTAGTAGACCACATCACCACTACGCGCTGCCAGTTTAGACTGTACATCGGTAATGGCCATATAGCTCATCACTGCCGATTGCATAAGATCACCTACAACCTCGTGTTTGGTTAGCCCCGTAAAGTTTTCGGCCTCTAATTGTGTTTTGGTATTTTCAAGTTTGGTTTGTAAGGCTTCTAGCTGCTGCGGTGCTAGGCCGTGGTAGTCCAGTCCTATGGCTTGGTACTCTCCGGTGATAATTGGGTTGGTGGTGGTACTCCAGCCCTTGCCGGGGAAGAAGTAGCCTTTTTCAGTTTGTAAGACCTGCCCAAAGCTCATGGCGGCGCTGGTGGCTGCTGCTGTGCCGTTAATGGTAAGTTCACCTACCACATTCATTAATCCGGCAGGAATCGTATTGGGTAAGTCTTCAACACTCTGTGGGTCATCAGGCAGGTAATCCAGCAGGGCTTGTTCATCGGCGGTTGTGGCTGGATTAAATGAGACGGCCAAGGATTTTCCTGCCAGTTCTACGGTGGTAGCGGTATGGCTGAGCAACTCCCCACCAAAAGTGTCCTGTAGCTGAAACATAAATTTATATTGCAGGTTATCCGGCACCTGCGAGAACTGCTGGCTTTGTTGGATTTGATAATAGCTACTACTGGTGGGAAAGACGTTTGCAGTTCTGGGGACGATCGTTTTGTTGCCTATAACATCACCCACGGTGGCATCAGCTTGCTGGTTGGTCAGGTAATCTTCAAGCGCCTGCCGATAATCATCCAGCTCGGTTTCAATAAACGCCTGATTAACATTCTGTACCCAGCCTTCGGTTTCATTGACGGTAGCGGTGCTTTCCAAGGTATTGGCAAAGGCTTCTGCATCAAAGGCGACTTCGCTTTGCAGGTCCATGCCCTCGCTGTAGTCATACTGTTTATAGCTGGGGTCAAGATAGGCCCATTGGCCAGAGCCGATATAAAGCCTGACCCACACATGGTCAACCAGCATATAGTCATTGTTACCATTCACCGATAGGCGCGCTACGGGAACACCGCCCTGGGCAAACAGGTTTTGGGCCGCTGCCGGTGCCCGGACGCCACCTGCCCAGTTCATCGCTTCTTCGTTAGTCAGGCGAATACTGCCATATTCATAACGCGCACTGGCACCGGTGGCTTTTAATAAAGCGATCAGTAAGCTGGCCTGGTCCATGGCATTGCCACGGCGGCTTTGCAGGGTGTAGTCGGCGCCTTGTAGTGAGCCGTAGCTGGGAATAAATTCAATATTGTTTCGCACCCAGTTATAGATGGCGACATAGTCATTACCCAGGCTATTGGCCAAGGCTTCTATGGCTGGGGTTATTGTGGTTTCTACCGTAGTAAATGTTGGCCGGTCTTCATTCTCAATGGCATTGGTTAAGGTGTTGGGGCCGAGGATGGCTTCAAGGTCTGCCGCATTTTTTACCGGCACACCACTGGTAATGGATGAAGGGCCAAAGGGCATTATTTGATCGTAGGGGTGCTGTACCGGCTGGTAGAGTTTATCTAGCAGGGCGATGGTCTGGGATAACTCTTCAGTGAGTTTGGGGCCCTTTCCTATAGATAGCCGTTCTAACCTGCTTAATAGCCATATGTTATTGTCTCGGTATTGCTGCTGTTGGTGTTTTAGCCCTTTAATCACGGAGGGTGACTGTTGCTGTCGTTGGTAACGTTCTAGCTGGTCTTCAAAGTAACCGGTGGCTTGCTTATCGAGTTTAAAAAACACTTGCTGCTGTTCTTTAAGCTGTTGCTGTAGTCGCTGCTGATGCATTTCAGCGCTCAGTGTGGGAATGGATGGGCCCTGTAATGAGCGATTAACGCTTTGTAATTGTTGTACCAGCTGTTGGGTGTCAGCCAGCGCCGCCTCCATATCGGCAAATACGGTGTACTCAGGTTTGTAGGCCAGATAATCCTCTACGGCATTAATCGTGGCATTCACTGCGGGGGAATAAAATACCACCGCGAAGCAGCAAAGGATCATTAAAGCGGTGAAGCGCATCAGCTGATGGCCTTCACGGAATTGGGTGATTAATGGTTTAGAAGAGGCGTAGTAGTCCATGTAACATTCCTTGTAGTTACGTTAGGCGAAAAAAGTCATTGAAGGGAGGGGTAACGACGCGGCGAAGATATATAACTATATACTCACTGTGTGTTACCCAAGATATATCCCTATCTGTTAAAACGCTTGTAGTGTCCAGTCACAATGGATTATTGGTGTTCCATTTTTTTGGTGTGAAGCGGGGGATATTATTGATAAGTCATTAAGGAATGTCGATGACGTTTCTGACGAATAAATTTAACATTTTTTACATGCGTAAATAGGGCAGGAAAGAGCAGGCACTTATTAAAAGTTTAAATAGTTAGGCTATTGATAAGTGCCTACCTTGAATGTCTTATAGCAGGTTAAGTCTGCGTTTTAAGAATAATACACCCCGGCTGTACTTCTACTGACAAGGGGCTGCCGATGGTGAAGCCTGCCTGGTTGAGCCAGTAGCCTTTTATTTGTACCCAAGGGACGGGAGGGCTTTCAGTGGGGTGGCGGTGGGTGTAAGCACCGTTGTGTTGGTAGTCGTAGTAACTTTTGCGGACTTTGAGTTTACGGAAAGATGAAAATTTTTCTTGGGCCGAGCCAAGCTCTGGCGGTATAGTACGTTTAGCCATGATGGATACTCCAGTATCTGTTTTGGTTAGCTGCCTCTGGGTGTTAGCGCACTCAGGGGGAGCGATTTATTGTGTTAGTGATTGATGATAAAAATTCCTTTTTTTTGAGTGAAAAGGGCTTAACTATTAGGCGCTAAAGGGCTGTATAAATCAACAGGTGTTTGAGTTTTTTTTTGATTTTAGTTGGGTGGTGTTGGAGGGGGTTGAAGGCAGTTGAAGGCAGTTGAAGGGTTGGACACTTGATAAAATTTTTTAATATTTTTTCTTTTGATAAGAGTCAGGGATAGGGGGCAGTGACCTTATCATAAATAATTAAATTCACTGTCACCAGAATGTCGCAATAACTACTAAGCCCCATGTAATAATGGGAACAGCTAGCGAATAGAAGAAAAACTTGTTGTCTTCATGACGGGATAAATCCAAATTTATTTCAGTGTTATTAGAGGTAACATTGTTGCGGTAGTATGTGATAGCAAATTCAGTTGGGCCTAAAATAAACCAATAAGCTAATGCCAATGGGGCGCATAGAATTCTTAGAGATAGCAGTAGCACCGGGTTTTTGAAGCATAGTATATTGAGCCAGTGAATAAGTCGATTAACCCTGCCTGATGGAATATATTCTGACTCTACATAACTATTAGATTGATAGCCTCGTGCTCCCATATCACCCCATAGAGGGTCGCCCAGCGGAGCCCAAGGCACTAAAACTCTTAACCATGCTCCGAATTTTACTGGAAGATCTCCATCATTGCACCAAACATCTACATTTTCTAAATGCGGCGCAATAGATGCGTTTGAATTAAGTGCAGGGTTAATATAAACGGCTTTTCTGAATGGTGCACCTTGGTGTGCCGCCATATGAACAATGACGCACCCATTAGAGTGACAAACCCCAATGTCGCCGGGGGATACCTTATTTATTAGTTGTTGCACAATTCTTGGGTTTAGGAAATAAACCCCCATTAGGCCGATCCAGCCATATGAGAAATTTTCCACTTTAATACCCCGTTCTTGAAAATATGGAGTTAATTTAGAAATGGTATTTTTCCCTTGGTCGGCAATATTAAATCCATGTACTAGTATTGCCTTAGTCACGACAGCGTGCTCTGACCCCATTGATTGTTGATTGCTTTAGTTCTCTGATTTTGGCTTTAAAGAATCTGGTAGTGATTTGTTAATAATTTCTGAAAACCTATTCTTTAGCTCTGGAATACTATTCACTGCCTGTCTGAATTCTGTTGAGGCAATAAGCTCCTGCCATGGTGTTGAGTGATAAGTATCATCAACGTGTCTTAATGGTGCTTCATCCAGTCGCGATATTGTAGAGTGCATAAGCTTTGCTTCTAAGATGGGGTCAATCCTAGCCGCTTCTTTACGGTACGCTTCGTATGCTTTGGCAACAGATGCCTTGTAATTATAGTCTTCAGCAAGACGAAAACGCTGGCTTATTTGTTTGGTCGACAACCATGCAAACCAAATAGGGGCTCCAAGGTTTAAAATAGAGAGAAATAACTGTATTAGTATTAATTCAATGTTTGGGTTTTTTGCGGTCATTAAGGTGCTCAATGTTTCTATTCTGTCTGAGCCTGTTTCAACTCCAAAGAATAGGGCGCCAACTAGTCCGGCAACCCAAAACCACATTGACCAAGATAGGTTGCTTGCTCTTGTGTGAAATGCGCCTGACAGGCCTTTAGTCACTGCTATTGAATATGCTTTTTCACTGTCTTCGAGAAGGTTTCTTGCGGTTTCAGTTTGCTCTGCTAAAACTGCAGATCGTTTATCAGCTTTCTGAAGTAATGCCTCTATATTTTCAAGCTTTGTGTTAGCGGAACTAGTTGTTGATATTAGGGCTGATTTCTCTACCTCTATTGCTTTCTCTATATCAGACTTAGAAGAAGTTACAGCTGCTGCTAATTGGTTTCTCGCTTCTTGTAAGTCTGCGAGATCTGAAGGTAATGACTCTGCGGCAGCATGTGCAGATTCAATTTGTGAGATGATTTCTTCCAGTTTATCTTTTTTAATATCTAAGTTATCAACTCTCGATTGGATAGAGCGAACTTTCTTTTTGAGTGCGTTTGGTATCAATGGATTATCAAGAGTGCCGTAACTTAACGCTGGATCAAATAGTCCTTCTACCCATTTAATAGTCATTAAATACGAAGGAATGGCTTGGTGCCCATGCCCGTTAAACATGTGCTGAATATTCCCTTGCTTTTGAAGTAATTGAAGTCTGGTAGGTATTTGCGTTATTGCGCCCTTATCGAGTCCATCGATATTTTCAATATTGGCTTCTCCAAGTTTTGTAGCTAGATCCCTGGCTACTTGCTCAACTTCGTTTGGGGTAATTGATGGATGATGCCAGCCCTTATGTTGAGACATTGGAACTTCAGGTTGTTGGTTTTTAGCCTGCTGTTGAATGTTATCTGCAAGCTCATTTAAAGCATTGCAGGCATCGGCTACTATTTCATGCATTATGATATTCCTTATTTATATTAGTTTCCTTCCAAAATCTGTATGTACTATTTCAGAGTCCTATAACGCTCAGCTAAGGTAAGGGGCAAACCCCGCAGTGCTTTGTCCCGCTTGAGCGCCTTGCTAGGTCGATTTTAATACTCTTTGCCCGCATTTTTCTCGAACCTGACCTTGTGTTCAAGTAATGGTTCTACTACTTCCTCAGCTCCGAAAGCTCTAGCAACAGCAATATGAGAAATATAGGTTCTATACATGTAGTTCCATAGATCGTCAGTATGCTCTTTCATGCGGGTTGTTCCTTGCATTCCAGTTACATGGAAATGAGCAGGGTTACCGCCGTAAAGATCCATAATATGTGGAGATGCCCCATGTACAAAACCAGAATATGCTTTACTAAGTGTCCTTGTAACTTCCACGCCTCTGCTCTGATCAAACCCGACACCTTCAATGCGAGCCAAGTAGGCTCTTATTTTCTTTCTTGGCACCATAGGTCGTTTTTGATCAGAATCGATTATATTGCCTGATGCATCAATTTCTTCTTCCCAAAATGCATCGAGAAACTTTTGGTGCAGGTCGGTAATTGTGTCGTTAGTAACGGCATAGACTAAAAACATGATGTCTTCATTAGTTTCATCGATTGCTCTATGTAGTATCGATTGTTCTTGAAGAAAACTATTATTCAAAAGAACTTGAGCCGCACGAACCAAACTTTGCGCCCGAGCTAGCTTTTGAATCATTGCCTCATATATGTTCTTTTCCTTAAATCTAAACGCTTCTCCGAACGAAAGATTTACGAGATCAGGTTTAGATGCCATGCCCTGCTCAAGTGCTTTATAAGCATGTTCCATGAGATAAAGCATTTCATTGAAATCTTCGTACATGTAGAGGCCTAACATTTATATTTAGCGCGTGCGCATTATGCTGATCTGGATAATGCTATAGATTCGCAGAAACAGATATATTTAAAAGAAAAGTAAGCAAAGAAAAAATCCCTATCGCTGATAATACGCATGCGTGTTAACTATTATGTCAATGCGCAATATCCTGATGCGCCTATTGACAATGCTGCTGATTCTGCACGAATTATTATTGTAGTGCCAGAGCAAAGCACACATTTGTTGTTATATATCACGCCCTTTGCATTTTGTGGGATGAAGAGTTTTTTGTAATCTTATTTGCTTTGAAATTTTTGGTTTAATAAATTAAGCCCGACTCCTGCCTCAATGCAACGGCGCGACCCCAACCTGAGGCATATCCGCCAACCCAATATCCCTAGCATGCTGCTCAAACCCTTTATTCTTCCAGAAAAACGCCCCGGGCATAGTGGTCGGCACCACCAATACATAAAACAATGCCCGACCTATCAGCGCAGTAACCACAATAGAACCCAACAAGGCAGTCCATAACATCAGGCTAGCAACATTATCGCTAGCCCAAAGACATAAACCTATAGCCGCTAAAAGATTCAACCCCATCAAACCATTCCGCAACAAATAAGTTTTCCCAAACGTACTTCGCTGAATATAGTGAGACGCCGCCCCTTCATGGTCCGCAGCACTTAAGTCTTTATGATGAAAACTCAGCCCAATACCTTCAAGCGCAATGCCGATAGCCATAAAACCACCCAGCAGGCTTAGCAGTGAAGCGGGGGATTGGTTTAGCCATAACAGTACCGGGGTTGCGATAACAGCAATCACCACCGCGCCAAGGGTTAGCATAGAACCGGCAAAGCTGGTGGCGGTTTGCCAGTGGTTCCAGAATGGGCGGGCTTTGATGCGGTAGCAGCGGTACATATAGTAAAGGGCGATGATGCCTGCGGGGATGGCCAGTGCGCCAAAGACGGTGGCGGTGATGGCGGCAAGGGTGGTGAATTCGCTGAGTGCTGGGACCAGGTTCATTACAAAATTATTAGCCGGTAGTGAGGCCAGCATATGAAAACCAACGCAGGCCATAAAGACGACTATGCCTAAACCCTCTCTGGCTACGGGGGAGTGGCGGAGGTTATTAAAGCCTCGATAAAAACGCATGGGTTTGCCTAGGTGTACGGTGGACATTAATAGGCCGATAGCAATCATGCCTAGGGCTGCGACTAATAAGGGAATATAGAGATCTGTGGCAACAATAGCGGCAAGGGGTTTTACGCCTAACAGGTTGCCGATAAACAGGCTGATAAATAAACCTACCGCAGCCTGGGTGCTTAGGGTAAATAAGACTAGAGGATTTTCCCGGCTGCTTAGGCGGCCAAGGTTCCAGGATTTTTTCTCACCGACTTTTTTATCGACGACGGGTTTGTAGTGGCCAGCCTTTTCGTCTTTTTGGTATTTCACCGGCATGGAGTCGGTGCGGGTGACTTCCTTGGGTAGGTTTTTGGTTTGTTCAAAGCGGATATTGGGCTTTGAGATGTCCGGGTCCGGGAAGCCGGGGATTCGGGTGTCGATATGGTCGCGGTTTTCCGGGGTGTTTTCGACCACGCCAAAGTTTAGGGCGTTGCCTAAGCAGGCGGAGACACAGGCTGGCTTTAGGCCGACTTCCAAGCGGTCTACACACATATTGCATTTTTCTACTTGGCCGGCGACGGGGTCTAGTTGGGGTGCGTTGTAGGGGCATACCCAGGTGCAATAGCCGCAGCCAAAGCAAATATCCGGGTCCTGGATGACGGCGCCGTATTCTTCGTGTTTGGTATAGGCGCGGGTAGGGCAGCCTTTTAGGCAGACCGGGTCGTCGCAGTGATTACAGGCCATGGAAATATTCATGCGCTGGTAATCAGGGAAGGTGCCGCCTTCTACATAGCCGACGGAACGAAAGCTGATATGGGCCGGTAAATCATTTTTTTCACTACAGGCGGATTCGCAAGCATGGCAGCCAATGCAGTTATCGGCGGTAAAGTGAAACGCATGTTGTTTGTTGCGGTTGGGGTTAAAGCCGATTTCATCTACGCCATTAATATTCAGGCTTTGCGTTTCTTCCAGTTGCACCAGTTCAATCAGGTTGCCATAGCGGTTATGGGTATCGTTTTCGATATCTTTGAGTTTGGCATACTCGGGCTCGTTGTCCCGCAGGGGGAAGATGGATTCCGAGTCACGCTTTTTGGCAATGGGGTCGAATAGTTCAACAGTCATAATAGTCTTCTGTTTTTAAAAGGCGCGGTTGGCAACGTTAAGCTCGGCGGCGGCTTGCTGGTCGGTTTTTTCTACTCTTACGGCGGCTTGTTTAAAAGCGGGCTGGCGAGAGTGTGGGTCTAGTAAGCCGAGGGATAAACGATTAACACAGTCGTGATAATGAAATGGGATAAACACCATATCTTTAGGTACGCGTTGAGTTAGTTGCGCCATAACGACCGCATCACCCCGGGGGGAGACCAGTTTTACATATTCCATATTTTCTATGCCCAGTTGGTGGGCGGCGTCCGGGTTGATTTCCATATAGGGTGTGGGACTAAATTTATTGCAGTTGCCCACTTTGCCGGTACGGGTGCGGGTATGGAAGTGTTCAACCACGCGGCCGCTATTGAGCCAGAAGGGAAATTCTGCGCTGGGCTTTTCGTTATTGTCGTTAAAGGGCAGGGCTAACAGTTTGGCTTTGCCGTCGGGGTATTGGAATACGCCGTCGGTATAGAGTCTTTCTGTACCGGTTTCTTCGCCTTCGGCCATGGGCCATTGAATGCCGCGTTGTTCTAGAATTTTTTCGTGGGTCATGCCAGAGATATTAAGCATTCTGGGTTTGCCGTTAGGGCCATTGGTATTGCCCTGTACCCCACGGGATAGCCATTTCATTTCTTCAAACACTTCAGCGCTGTCTTCGGGGAAGGACATTTTTTTAGCGTGGTCCCAGCGTTTGGCCAGTTGGTTAAAAATCCACAGGTCTGGTTTGGAATTGGCCAGTGGGGGTTTGACTGGGGTAATGATATTGACGCGGCGCTCGGTATTGGTAAAGCAGCCGGATTTTTCTGCCCAGACGGAGGCGGGGAAAAATACATGGGCATATTGGTTGGCTTCTACATCTTCGTAGGCATCTTGTACTACGCAGAATTCCAGCTTTTCCATAATGCGGCGGATACGACCAGTGTCGGGCATGGAGGTCATAGGATTGGTGGCTACTAGCCAGAGCGCTTTAATTTCTCCGCGTTCAATCGCAGGAAAAATATCCGTCATAAACATCCCACGTTTTTTCGGGAAAAATTCCGGGTCTACATTCCAGAACTGGCCAATTTCGTTGCGGTGTTCTTCATTTTCCAGGGCGCGGTAACCGGGTAAGCCAGAGCAGGAAGACCATTCTCTTGTCCCCATGGCATTACACTGACCAGTAATTGATAGAGAAGTGCTGCCAGGTTTACCGATATTGCCGGTGATTAAATTTAAGTTATTAATGGCACACACCCCGTCGGAGCCGTGGGTGCTTTGGTTAATGCCCATGGTCCAAATGCTCATGGCGGCGCCGGCATTGGCATAGAGTCGGGCAACGTGGCGAATCATATCGGCATCGATGCCGGTAATTTCTGCTGCCATTTCAGGATTGTATTCTTCCACTAATTCGCCAAACTCGGCGGCGCCGTTGCAGCTTTGTTCGATATAGGCGCGGTCTTCTAATTGTTCTTTTAAAATCACATGGGCCAGTGCATTTAATAGTACTAGGTCTGTGCCGGGTGTAATGGGTAGATGAATATCCGCAAACTGGGCAAACATGGTGACGCGGGGGTCAACCACAATAATGGGAAATTTACGTTTTTCTAACGCTTCTTTTAAGCGCCAGTAAATAATGGGGTGTTGTTCAGGGAGGTTGGAGCCAAAGGCTAATAAGCAATTGGTATGCTCAAAATCATCGTAGCAACCAGGCGGGCCATCAGAACCAAAAGACCGTTTATAACCTGAAACGGCTGAGGCCATACACAGTGTGGTATTTCCATCATAGTTATTGGTGCCGATTAAACCGCGGGTTAGTTTGCCTAAGGTATAAAATTCTTCGGTTAGGATTTGACCGGTTGAAACAACGGCGACTGAATCAGGGCCATATTTTTCTTGTATACGTTTAAACTCAGCAGCGGTTTTATCAAAGGCGGTATCCCAATCGGTTTTCTGCCACTCTTCAGATTCATGATTTCTAATCAGCGGATCAGTACCGCGCCCTTTGGCTTCAAAAATGGCCGCTTCTGTTAGCCCTTTAATACACAGCTTACCCTTATTAACCGGTGCATCAGCAACACCTCGTGTAGTCACCGCATTACCGGCTTTATCCAAGCCAACTTCAATCGAGCACCCGGTAGAGCAATAACCACAGGTGGCATATTTCCAGTCAACGACCTTTTTATCAGGTAACTTAATCGGATTCTTTTTACGACGACCAAACAGCATAATAACAACTTAAAGTAGGGTGGATTAAAATCCACCAAAAAAATCACGCAGACAACTGCACCATATTATTCTCAACACGCACCCGATAGGTTTTTAGCTGAGTCGCTTCATCTTCCAAACATTCGCCAGTGGCTAAGCAAAAATGTTGCTTATAAATCGGCGAGGCAACAACAACCCGGTCCGACAGGCTGCCAATAATCCCTCTTGAAAGGACATTGGCTTTAGAAAAGGGATCGTGATTGTTAATGGCATACAGCTCATCGTTACCACTTTTTTGAATACGGAAAATCGCTACTTGCTCGCCTTCCACTAAGGCGCAACGGCCAGCGTTGGGAACAATCGCATCGATATGGCAGATTTCTTTCCAGTTAGATTCAGACATATGTGTTTCTCCAATTAGGCTGTCGCAATTAAATCTTTGCGTTCATTTTCATTAGCGGGGCGTATTTGCTGGCGTTCTTTTACAAATACCACATTGCTATCGCTTTCATCACTGTTAACAAAGTGATCAAAGCGTTTTACTTTTTCAGGGTCTTCAATGGTGGTTTTCCATTCGCACTGGTAGGTGCCAACCACATGGGCCATTTCTGATTCCAGTTCGGCGCAGATGCCGAGTTTGTCATCGATAATAACGGACTGTAGGTATTCCAGACCGCCTTCCATATTGTCCATCCAGACTGAGGTGCGTTGTAAGCGATCAGCGGTGCGGATATAGAACATAAAGAAGCGATCGATATATTGGATTAGGGTGTCGTAATCCAGGTCGGTAGCAAATAGATCGGCGTGACGAGGTTTCATACCGCCGTTACCGCAGACATACATATTAAAGCCGTTTTCAGTGGCGATAATGCCAACGTCTTTGCACTGGGCCTCGGCACATTCACGGGTACAACCCGATACCGCCATTTTTAATTTATGGGGTGAGCGTAAACCTTTATAGCGATCTTCGATTTTGATGGCTGCGCCAACGGAGTCTTGGACACCATAGCGGCACCAGGTAGAACCCACACAGGATTTAACAGTACGTAATGATTTGCCATAGGCGTGGCCAGATTCAAAACCCGCATCAATCAGTTCGCGCCAGATAATCGGTAGTTGTTCTCCGCGTGCGCCAAATAAATCCACACGCTGGCCGCCAGTGATTTTGGTATAGAGGTCATATTTTTTAGCAACCTGACCTAACACAATTAATTTGTCGGGCGTAATTTCACCACCGGCTACACGAGGTACAACGGAGTAAGTGCCGTCCTTTTGCATATTCGCCATAAAATAATCATTGGTGTCTTGCAGTACATGGTGTTTGTCTTCAAGAATATGATCGTTCCAGCAGGTGGCTAATATCGAGGCGGTAGTCGGTTTACAAATATCACAGCCGTGACCGGTACCGTGTTTTTCCAGTAGTTCTTCAAAGCTTTTGATTTTTTCAACACGGACAATGTTGTATAAGTCCTGGCGAGTGTAAGGAAAGTGTTCACACAGGTCGGTATTTACTTCGTAGCCAAGGTTGGTTAATTCGCTATTTAATAGTTGTGTGGTTAATGCAGCACAGCCACCACAGCCAGTTGCTGCTTTAGTGCTGTCTTTTAAGTCGCCCAAGGTGACAGAGCCACCAGCTACAGCACTTACTACATCGGCTTTAGTTACATTGTTACAAGAACAAATCACAGCGTCGTCGGGCAGGGCATCAACACCCAAGGCAAAACCGCCACCATCAACGCTGGGGAGAATCATGCTGTCTGGTTGCTCGGGCAGGTCCATTTTATTTAAGGCAAACTGTAGCAGGTTACTATAGTCTTCGGCATCGCCGACTAAGACGGCACCTAACAGGTGCTTTCTGTCTTTATCGACAACAATCTTTTTATAAACGCCATCGACCTGGTTGATATAGCTATAGGATAAAGAGTCTGGGGTATTACCGTGGGCATCACCTACGGAAGCCACATCTACACCCATCAGTTTTAGTTTGGTACTCATATCGGCACCGCTGAAGGTGCTATCACCTTTCTGGGTAATATGATCCGCCGCTGCCACAGCCATGGTATTGCCTGGGGCAATCAAACCAAAGATGCGTCCACCCCAAAGGGCTACTTCACCAATAGCATAAATATCCGGGTCTGAGGTTTGGCAGTGATCGTTAATCACAATACCGCCGCGCTCACCAATCTCTAATTCAGCTTGGCGACCCAGTTCATCCTGCGGGCGAATACCGGCAGAGAAAACAATTAAATCGGTTTCCAGCTCTTCGCCATCGGCAAAGCACATTTTATGGGTGGCGTTTTCGCCATCAATAATTTGTTGGGTATTTTTTTCGGTATGGACACTTACGCCCAGTTCTTCAATCTTGCCTCGCAGCATAGCGCCGCCGCCATCATCAACCTGTACGGCCATTAAGCGGGGGGCAAATTCTACAACGTGGGTTTTAAGGCCAAGGTCTTTAATCGCTTTAGCCGCTTCAAGTCCCAATAGGCCACCACCAACAACGGTACCGACTTTGGCATTTTGTGATGCAGCGGTAATGGCTTCCAGATCTTCTATGGTGCGATAGACAAAGGTATTGTCACGGTCATGGCCCGGTACTGGGGGTACAAAGGGGAAGGAGCCGGTGGCTAAGATAATTTTATCGTAGGAGGTGACCAGGCCGCGGTCTGAAGTCACGGTTTTATTGCTTCTATCTATAGATACAACTTTTTCATGGTTGCGAATATAGATAGTGTTATTTTCATAAAAGTCTTCCGGCACCATATTCAGGTCGTCGGCATTGCGGGTTTCAAACCATGCAGTTAGGTGCACACGGTCATAGGCGGGGCGGGGCTCTTCACCGAATACGGTGATTTCATAATCACCGGCGCTGCCACTTTCAACCAGTGTCTCTAAAAATTTGTGGCCTACGGGGCCATTACCAATTACTACCAGGCGTGTACTCATGTGACTTCCACTTCTCCATAAAACACCTAAACAGGTGATTTCGACTAACGACTGGAGGGGTAGTTTGCAACCTTTATGCCAGCAGGCTAAAGACGGGTATATGTTGTCATTATTGTTGTCTATGCACTAAATAAAGTCGTTTATTGCTCTGTGGTGCGCCCTGTGCACAGCTTTGGCGCCAAGTGTGTTTTGGGGTTATGGGCATAAATAGGGCGGTATCCCGGTATTGTGCGCCATTGCTGTGCGCAACTGGCCGATTACGCCGTTTAATCGCCCAATTGCAGGATTTACGTGCACCAGTATCGCCTTGGCACAGAGCTTGCTCTTGGCTAATTGTTCTTTTAAGACTGCAATATGGAGTAGCTATGAGCAGCAAGCTAAATATTTTTGAGTTTTCCAATCCCTCAATACGCACTTTGCATATTAGTTGGGTAGCGTTTTTTATTACCTTTCTGGTGTGGTTTAGTCATGCGCCTATGCTGGCTTTTATCAAGGAGGCTTTTGACCTTAGCTCGCAACAGATTAAGGCGCTGCTTATTTTAAATGTGGCGTTGACGATTCCGTCGCGGATTGTGGTGGGGATGCTGGTAGATCGCTTTGGCCCCCGAATTGTATTTAGTGCGTTGCTGTTTACGGGTTCTTTTCTCTGTTGGGGTTTTGCCTTTGCTACCAGCTATGAAATGTTAGCGCTGTTTCGTTTTCTTTGTGGTTTTGTCGGTGCCGGTTTTGTGATTGGTATTCGTTTGGTGGGTGAATGGTTCCCGGCCAAGCAAGTGGGTGTGGCTGAAGGTATTTATGGCGGTTGGGGCAATTTTGGTTCCGCCGCCGGCGCTATGACGTTGCCGACGCTGGCGCTGCTATTTGGCGGTGATGATGGCTGGCGCTATGCCATAGCCCTGACCGGTGCCATTGCTTTTGTGTTTAGCTTTATCTTTTATATTAATGCGCGCAATACGCCCAAAGGTTCTACTTACTTTAAGCCAAAGCGCAGTGGCGGTTTGGAAGTGACTAGCAAGGGCGACTTGTATTTTTATCTGGCGATGAATATTCCTATGTATATTGCTTTGGCTGTATTGGCGTGGAAACTGTCCCCAGAGAATTTAGGTTTATTAAGTGAGTTGGCGACCAATACGCTGTATGTGGTTTTACTGGTGTTGTTTGTATTCCAAACTTCGCAAATCTGGAAGGTGAATAAAGAGCACTTGCAGAAGGGCGTGGCCGAGATTGAAAAATATAAGTTTAAGCAGGTGGCGATTCTTAACTGGTCTTACTTTGTGACTTTTGGTTCTGAGTTGGCGGTGGTGTCGATGTTGCCGTTGTTCTTTATGGATACCTTTGAGCTTAGTGCGGTAACGGCGGGTCTATTAGCCTCCGGATTTGCCTTTATGAATCTGGTCGCTCGCCCCAGCGGTGGTTGGTTAAGTGATAATCTGGGCCGTAAGAAAACCCTGTCGGTATTAATTGCCGGTCTATCGGTAGGTTATTTGGTGTTAAGCCAGATTGATGGCTTGTGGTTTATTCCGTTAGCAGTGGTTGCCACGATGTGTTGTTCTTTCTTTGTTCAGGCGGGCGAGGGTGCTGTATTTGCTATGGTGCCTTTGGTTAAGCGTCGTATGACCGGGCAGGTTGCTGGTATGGCTGGTGCCTACGGTAATGTGGGGGGCGTAACCTTTCTAACGGTCTTGTCCTTTGTGGATGCTTCGACCTTCTTTATGGTGATTGCTGGCTGTGCGGCGCTGTGTTTTATCCTGGTCCAGTTTCTGGATGAGCCCAGCGGCCAGATGGCTGAGGTGATGGCCGATGGGAGTGTGGAGTTAATTGATGTAGCGTGAGGTGGGTGAAAACGGCTTACATCATTAAGCCGTTTTTTGGTTCAGGGCGCTTTCCAGTGCTGCAACCCCTGCGGGCAGGTCCAGTGTCTGCCCTAATGAATTCATACTTGAGCCCAGTGCATGCAGCGTACGGAACAGGTTGTGTGCACGGCATTGCTCACCCATTTGACCAATACGCACAATATCAGGACCAAATGACCCTGAGATTTCTACCCTGTGTATCCCCGACATATGTTTGAGCAGGGCCTTGGCTTCAATGCCCTCAGGGACATTGATACCCACTACAGAGTTCAGCCGGGCAGAGGGTTTAACGTAGAGCGTGAGGCCCAGGGCTTCTACACCTGCTTGCAGTGCTTTAGAGCAACGCAGATGACGCTCAAATCTTACCGACAAGGTTTCGTTGCAGATTAAGCGCAAGGCTTCATGAATGGCTAAGATGCCAGAAACCGGTGCGGTGTAATGATAGGATTTTTTATACCAGAACTGGTCCGCCAGCTTGGCGTCCAGACACCAGTGCCTTAGTTGGTCGGTGCGTGTCGAAATATGTTGCCAGGCCTTATCAGAAAAACCCACCAGTGATACACCCGGAATACAGGATAAGCCTTTCTGGCCGCCGGTAATGACTGCATCGATACCCCATTCATCCATCGCCAATGGCATGGTGCTTAAAGTACACACTGCATCGACAATCACCATGCAGTTATGCTGCTTGGCTAGCGCCGCTATATTGGCGAGTTCGGAGTTGCACACCGTGTTAGACGTTTCACCTTGCACAATGGTTAATATCTGTGGCTTATGCTGTAGTAGCTGTTGCTCAATATCAGTTACAGCCACTTCTTCGCCATCTGCCACGTCCAGACGAATAACGTCAGCTTCCATACGTTCTGACATTTCAGCTAAGCGGTTACTAAAGAAGCCATTACAAACACTGAGCACCTTGCTCTTTGGAACCACTAAATTGGCTACCGCCATTTCCATCGCAGCAGACCCGGGTCCGGCTACACCCAATATATGACCGCTATTAGTTTGAAAAACATAGCGCGACATATTTTTTACCTGATCAATAATCTGCGCCATGGTGTCACCCAAGTGGTTGATCACAATCCCATTGGCCGCCGCTACTCTGGCAGGAATAGGCACAGGGCCTGCCCCCATCATTAAGAGAGGTTCGTCGGGGAGAATGCTATCGAGGGGGACTATGTCTTCAGGTACTGAAATGTGCACGGTGCTTCCTTACAGGATCAATGGGGCATAAATTGGAGCAGCTAATGTAAATCGCTACCGCCTGCAATGCAATGCAATAACTCGCCATAGCAGTAAAAGAGGCCGCATAGTAGCTGAATAAGTGGCGAATAGTGCAGACGGCGGGATGTGACTGGTATATAATCCCGCCCGCAAAAACCTAAGGGGTGGCTTCGGCCTGAGACTTCATATCTAACTATATGATAAACCCTTGAACCTGATCCGGTTAATACCGGCGTAGGAATAGGTGATCTTACTACCGATCTTCACGTCGCTACACCCGGGTCTCTTTCATTTTTTATGAGTACGAGAGAGAACCTATGAAAAACCTGTTTAAACCCAGTGCCATTAGTTTGGCCGTCTTAGTCAGTGCCAGCGCTTCCCATGCTGCCCAAACTATTGAAGAAGTCACCGTAACCTCCGACTTCCGCCCCAGCCAGCTGCAAACGATTCCTGCCAGCCTTACGGTCATGACAGAAGAAGTCATTCAGGCCCGCGCTGCCCAGCATATTGAAGATATTATTAACCTTGCCCCCAATGTTAATTACGCCAGCGGTTCTTCGCGCGCGCGTTATTTTCAAATTCGCGGTATTGGCGAGCGCAGCCAGTTTGCCCAGCCAATTAATCCTTCGGTGGGTTTTTTAATCGATGAAATCGACTTTAGCGGTGTTGGTACTGCAGCGACCATGTTTGATGTTGCCCAGGTTGAAGTACTGCGCGGCCCACAGGGTACTCGCTATGGTGCTAACGCTTTGGCGGGTTTGATTAATGTACGCACCAAAGCCCCCACCGAAGAGTTGGAAGCCTCAATAGAAGCCACTGCGGCCGATTATGATACTTATAGCCTGGCAGCAGCGGTAAGTGGCCCGCTGGTTAAAGATACATTGTTAGGTCGTATTGCCGTGCAGCGCTATGAGTCCGATGGCTTTATCGACAATACTTTTCTGAATAAAGATGACACCAATAACCGTGATGAAGATACGGTACGTGCCAAGCTGCGTTGGTTGGCCAGTGACGATGTCACTGTTGATATGACGGCTCTCTATGTGGATATCGATAATGGCTACGATGCCTTCTCTTTAGATAATGACCGTAAAACCCGCTCTGATGAGCCAGGTCAGGATACCCAGCGTACCGCGGCCTTAGGCGTCGAACTGGATTGGAGTGTTAGTGATGCTATGCGCCTTGAAGCTCTTGCCTCTTACGCAGAATCAGACCTTGAATATAACTACGATGAAGACTGGACCTATGTTGGTTTTACTGATGATATCTGTCAGCCAGATTGGTCTTTCTGTGAATATAGCTCTACCGATAGCTATGACCGCGATAGAGATAACTACAGTGTTGAGCTGCGCTTATTATCGGATGAAGCGGGCAAAATTCTCAATGGCAGCACTGACTGGGTTGTTGGTATTTACCACACGGCCAAAGACGAAGATTTATTCCGTGAGTCAACGTATAGCGGCACCTTAAATAGCGCCTATGAAACTGAAAATATCGCTGTTTATGGTCAGCTGGATATTGCCCTAAGCGACAAGCTAACCCTGATTACCGGTTTGCGTTTTGAGCAGTGGGAAGCGGATTATGCTGACTCTACTGATCTGGTGATCGATACCGATGAAGATTTATGGGGCGGTAAAATCGCTTTGGATTACCAGATGAATGACCAGCACTTAGTCTATGGTAGTTTCTCTCGCGGTTATAAAGCCGGTGGCGTTAACACCGATGGTAGCCTGCCAGATAATCAGCGCTCTTTTGATACCGAGTTTTTGTGGAATCTGGAAGGTGGTGTTAAATCCTTATGGTTAGACAATACCTTAAGTAGCCGCATTGCGGTTTTTTATGCGCAACGAGAAGACCAGCAGGTTAAAGGTTCCTTTGAAGTGCCTCGTATCCCCGGCCCTGGCAGTGACTTTATCGACTATGTGGATAACGCCGGTGAAGGTGAAAACTACGGTGTTGAAGCTGAGTTAGATTGGCAGTTTAGTGAGCAGCTACAACTATTCGCCAATGTCGGTATTCTGGAAACAGAGATTGATGAATATATTACGCCTGATGGCGAAGATAAAAGTGGCCGTGATCAGGCCCATGCACCTAACTATCAGTTTGCTATCGGTGGTGAGTATGCCTTTAACCAACATTGGTATATTCGTGGTGAGGTAGAAGGTAAAGATAAGTTTTACTTCTCTGATCGCCATGATGAACAGTCTGATGCTTATGAGCTGTTAAATGCCCGTATTGGCTATCGTGCTGATAACTGGTCAGTCGCGCTTTGGGGTCGTAACCTGTTAGATGAAGATTATCAAAACCGTGGCTTTGGCTTTGCCAATGACCCGCGCGATGATTATTCAACAGGTGGTTACTACCAGTTAGGCGAGCCGCGTATGGTCGGTGCTACACTGAACTGGAACTTGTAAGGGCGCGGTGGATTGCAATCCACCCTACAGTAATGCGTAGGGTGGATTAAAATCCACCAAAGTTAATACAGTAATACGCAGGGTGGATTAAAATCCACCAAAGTTAATACAGTAATACGCAGGGTAGATTAAAATCCACCAAAGTTAATACAGTAATACGTAGGGTGGATTAAAATCCACCAAAGTTAATACAGTAATACGTAGGGTGGATTAAAATCCACCAAACCACCCCAAAGGAGAATTGTCATGAAGCTTTCTGTAGAAGTCAGCATGTACCCTTTAAAGGATACATATATCCCAGTTATAAAAGGCTTTATTGACCGTGTTAATACCCACGAGGGACTAAAAGTTATCACCAACACCATGAGCACCCAAATCTTTGGTGATTACGACCTGGTGATGGATGTGATGAAAGAAGAAATGCGCCGCTCTTATGAGGAACATGGCCGCGCTATTTTTGTCTGCAAATTTATCGATAGTGATTTAAGCCCTAATGACTAACGATGAAATCAGTGCCGGTATAAACGCCGCCTGGCAAGCCATGTCAGGTTTGGAAGTGATTGCCGTTATTCTGGCGCTGGCTTATTTATTACTGGCAATGAAAGAGCGCATTGAATGCTGGTACGCAGCCCTTGCCAGTACCCTGATTTATACCTACCTGTTCTGGGATGTTAATTTGCTAATGGAATCTGCCTTGCAGATTTACTATTTGGCTATGGCGGTTTATGGCTGGTGGCAATGGCGTAATATGCAGCAGCAAGATAACTCTGCCCACATCCAAACCTGGTCCTTAAAGCAGCATAGTATGGCCATCGGCAGTGTGGCGATACTGGCTTTATGTTCGGGTTATCTATTATCAGAAAATACCTCAGCCGCCTGGCCCTATATCGACTCCTTTACCACCTGGGGTGCAGTGGTCACCACCTATATGGTTACCCGTAAAGTATTGGAAAACTGGTTATATTGGATAGTAGTGGATGGCGTGTCGATTTTTCTTTATATTGATAGAGAGTTATATCTGACCGCAATTTTATTTGTGTTGTATGTTGTTATAGTGATTTGCGGATTTTTCCAGTGGCTACCACGCTACCGGCAACAACAAGCATTAACACAGGCGAATGTCTGAACTAACGGCAAGCATCAATCTCCCCGGCGCCCCTGAAATCGACAAGGTTTTACAGGATTGGCGCAGCTGGTGTAATCACCAGCCCACCCTTGAAAGACCTTTACACGGCGGCTTAACTAATAAAACCTATCTGGTGGAATCGCTGGGGCAGCGTTATGTGGTGCGTATTAATGCGGCCAATAGTCGTGCTTTGGATTTACGGCGTGATATTGAGTCCAGGGCATTAATGTTTGCAGCAGATGCGGGTATTGGTGCAGAGCTGGTTTATTTTGACCCTTATGAATGCTATTTGGTGACCCGCTATCTTGATGCTAAACCATGGACTGTGACAGAGTCGCAAGCGCCAGAGGGTATTCAATTACTGGCTAGCTTACTCAAGACTATCCATCGGCTAGAGTCTGTCGACTATCTATTAGATATTAATGTAAAAGCTAACAACTATTGGAAAACGATTCCTGCTGATAGCGAAATGGCCAATGCTATAGAGCCATTAAAAGTATCGATACAACACCATATAGACCTCGCCAGGAAAAAAAATAAACAGCCTGTGCTCTGCCATAATGATTTAATGGCGGGCAATCTGATGCAGAGTAAAGAGCAGGCGCTCTATGCGCTTGATTGGGAGTATGCAGCCATGGGTGACCCCTATTTTGATTTGGCGGTAGTGGTGCAAGGGCATAATCTCAACGAATCAGAATCTTTGCAGTTGCTGGAATATTATCTGGATGCCAACCCCGATAAGCAGGCATTAAGTCGCCTCTATAGTAATCGGGTTATTTATTGTTATCTATCAGTGCTTTGGTATGCCGTAAAGTATCATAGCGCCGATGATAAGGTTACTTTAGAAAATTGTCAGCAGGAGCTTGATGCGCTGCGGCAGTTGCTGGCCTGATGAAGTTATCCAATCAGCTTTTACCTCTGGCGCTACTGCTGATCCTTCCATGGTTTTTTTGGGGTGGCCCCGGCTATTATGATTTTCGCTCCTATAAGTTTTTATGGAACTTCGGCCATATCATATTTTTCGCGCTATTAAGCTTCTGGTTATTAAAGCGACTTTCCGAGCGCTCAGGCGTGCTACAAATCAGTTTGGTTATTTTAGTCACCGCCATACTGGGTATAGCGATTGAATGGATTCAAAACGGGATTGGTCGGCAACTCGATCTCTATGATCTGGGGAGAAATTTTCTGGGTGCAGCTATTGCTTTGTGCTGGTGGTCACCGTTAATTCAAACAAGTCAGCGTTCCTTATTATGGATAAGCCGCACTATTGCAATAGGCTTAGTGCTTTCACAGCTGCTTATTTTATCCAGCATTATATTGGATGAATGGCGGGTTAACCGCGGCCAGCCGGTACTTTCGCAGTTTGATACTAGTTTAGAGATAAGCCGCTGGAAAACAAACGATAAAGCGGTATTAGTCAGCTCGCCAGTAAAAGAGGGGCAGTACGCTCTGCAAGTTAAGTTGGGTACGGAGCAGTATTCAGGGGTGTCGCTGGATTATTTTTTCCGCGACTGGCGTGATTACCAAGCGCTAAGGCTATCCATATTTAACCCTGATGATAGTGAACTGGCCATAGTGATTCGTATTAATGATCAGCGACATCTTCAAGCTGAACAAGCTTATAGTGACCGTTTTAATCGCAATATTATATTGCAGCCAGGTTGGAACTCGGTTGTATTTAGTGTCGACGTTATTGAGGATGAGCCAGAAGGTAGGGCAATGGATATAACGGCAATAGAATCTATAGGCATTTTTACGGTAGCGCTGTCTGAGCCAAAAATACTCACTATTGATTCGGTCCGCTTGCTAAAAACTTCGCCATAAACCAAAGGCACTTAAGCTAAACAAAATAATGCCAAGACCACGGTAAAATAATTTGGGGTCGGCCTCTAACATTTTGTCATGAACTCTAAGGCCAATAATATGGCCAATACCCGCCGCTGGTAGCAGCCATAGATGATGAATAAGTTGCAGGTCGATACCCACATAGATAAACGCTGCCATTTTTATTGAAACCAACACAAACCACAGCACAAAAAGGCTGTCTCTTAATTGGTAACGATTAATATGGTTGGCCAATACCGCAATAATCAGCGGGGCGCCAATAAGGGAGGTACCACTAATATAGCCCCCAGCATTAAAAAAATCACATCAAGAAATTTACTTTTACTGCTAAAGGCCTTATTAAAAATATAAGTGGTAGAGTAAACCGCTACGATCAAAAAGATAATGCCGCTAAGAATCTCTGGCGCCAGAGTTACCAGACCAAAGACACCAATCATCTTGGGGATAATAATAATGCCAAAGGCATAGCGTAAATATTTCCAATTGATCGTGCTTTCGGCAGGGTTATCGCTGGCACTGGTTTTTTATGGTTTTGTATAACGGTCAGTGCAGAGAAAAATAATAAATGCACAGAGATTAATGGTAGCCAGATTAAAGGATCATTGACGATCATTAATAGAAACGGCAATGAAAACACCGCGCCACCAAAACCCAAGCCGGAACGAACCACGCCGCTCCAGATAAAGATAATGGCAATCAGGCCATACTGGTACCAAAGAAGATCATACATTGGGTATTAGTCAACGGTGCCAAACAGTTCGCCCATAACGGTGGGAGTACCTGCTTCCAGGTCGTCGCGCCACTGCGCCGCATCCGGTCCAAATAAAACAATAGCGGTAGAACCCAATTTAAAGCGGCCCATTTCTTCGCCTTTTTCCAATGTAATCGCTTCTTGTTTGGCGAGATAGTTCTGGGTGCGGATTTCCCGTTTAATCGGCGCTACTTGCCCAGCCCAAACGGTTTCAATACCTGCAACAATCATGGCGCCTACAAGAATTACCGCCATAGGGCCAGCGTCGGTTTCAAAAATACAGACAGCCCGTTCATTGCGAGAAAATAAGCGAGGGACATTTTCAGCGGTAGTGGTATTTACCGAAAATAAATCACCCGGCACATAGGTCATGCTTTTTAGCTTGCCGGTTAAGGGCATATGAACGCGGTGATAATCTCTGGGTGATAAATAAACCGTAGCAAATTTACCGCCTTGAAAAGGCGCAGCTATATCGGCGTCGCCACCTATCAACTCTTCCAGTGTATAGCTCTGCCCTTTGGCTTGAAAAATTCTGCCGTTTTCAATATCCCCTAACTGGCTAATAGCACCATCGGCGGGGCAGGCAATGCCTTTTTCTTCTGTGGTAATAGGGCGTGCGTCCTCGACCAGTTCGCGGGTAAAGAAGGCATTAAAGTTTTTATAGTTAAGCGGTTCCGGGTCGGCGGCTTCATCCATATTGACGTTATAGCGGCCAATAAACCATTGGATGAAATTATTTTTTACCCAGGGCCATTCGCACTCCGCCACCATACCTGCGGCGCGGGATAATATATGCTGCGGAACAAGATATTGAAAAATAATAAATAAAACATTCATGCTGAATAATTCCGTAATTAATCGTTGGCGATCGGTGTGTCTTCGCGGTTGCCCCATTCTGACCATGAGCCGTGGTAGCCCTTGATATTGGGGTAGCCCAATATCTTCATCGCCAGATAGCTTAAACCTGAGCGATGGTGGGTCTGGCAGTGGGTAACAATCTGTTTATCCTTGCTCAGGCCCAGAGCATCCAGACGCTGTTGCAGTTGCTCAAGATTGACCAGTCTCATATTGCGATCGCGGTCCATCAGTTCCAGCCAATCAATATTGACCGCACCGGGAATATGACCGCCGCGTTTGGTCAGCACTTTACTACCATTGTGTTCGCCGGCCGAGCGTGCATCCCAGATAGCAAAATTGTCAGTACCCAGGTTGGGAATAATATCTTCAACCTCGGCGATAGGCGCTGGATGAATCGTCACCTGGTAATCGCTAGCTTGTGCTGTATTGATTGAGGTTTGTATCGGATGGTCTTCGTTAACCCACGCGGCCAGGCCACCATTCAGATAGGAATAGTTTTTATGGCCAAGTACATCCAGCGTCCAGATTAAGCGGCCAGCCCAGCCGCCGCCTTCATCATCATAGGCAATCACATGTTTATCATCGCTTAGGCCGACTCGGGAAAACATCTCGGTCAGTTGCTCAACGCTGGGTAGTTGGCCAGGGTAAGGTGGTGTGCCGCACTGTAGGGCCTTTGGCTCAATATGGATAGCGCCGGGGATATGGTGCTTGGCGTGGTTTTCGGCGCTGCTGGTATCCAGAATTAATAGCTTATGCTCGTCTGTGGCTAGTAGCTTGGTAAGTTGTTCAGCTTCCATTAATAGCGGTAGTGAGGTGGACATGATAAATCTCTATTTTAGGGCCCGGAATTAGCGGTGCAGTGTACACCATTACGTAACCCCAGCGAAGGCTATACGTAGGGTGGATTGCAATCCACCGGTTTTATGCGGTGAGGGTTGGTGGATTATAATCCACCCTACTATTGTTGGGCTAGTAGGCAGCGGCTTACTGCGCTGCATAGTTGTTTGAAAAACGAATACTGCTCATCGCTGATAGGGCGATTGGTTTTGCCGCGATCAGCGTAGATAATCGCCATGGGTTTTTTACCTGCAAAAATCGACATCATTAACAACTGGTCTACGGCGCAGGCCTGTTTAAAGTCGCCGGGTAGCAGCGGCCATATTTTTGTGTAGTTATCTTTATGCAGGCGAACACTGACGGGTTTTTGTAGTAGTTTATTAAACAGGTCACCTTGTTGCAGCGTATGCCGATAATTTTTTAACCCCGGGCTATCTTCGGCGCCTCTGCTGTAATAGGTGCGTAGCTCTTTGCTTTTGATATCTAACAAGCTAGCGCTGGCGCGCTCCAGTTTGATGTCGCTGCAAAGACTGTTGACCGCAAAGTTCATCACGTCGTGAATATTGTCAAAGCTTTCTGGTTGCTGTTGAAGTCGCTCTATGGTGTTAACAAAGCTTGAGGGCGCACCTTCTAATAATGCGGCGGAGGGCAAAGGTGATGGTAGCTGCTTTTTTGCGGGCTTACTAACGGTCTGGCTATCGGTCGTTGCGTTCAGTTTGTCAGTTTTTCGGTATTGGCTTAGCAGTTGTTTGGCAGGGTGCAGTGTGTGTTTATTATTTTTAAGGCTGCTAGCCTGCTGGTGAATCAGGGCAGTGATGCTATCCAGCGGTTTATTGCTGGCAGAGGCAAGTATTTTTTGCAGGCGAACACTCTGCCGGGATTGCCAGTTCCATTCGGCATGGTCTGCAAGACGGTTGGCCAGCGCAATTAAAAAGGCCGGGTGACTCAGTGTTTTTTGTAAATCCGGATAATTATCCAAAGCCAGATGTGATTTTTCTGGAATCATTCGGCTTAGCAATACCCATTGATACGTATTACCGGTGATAGCGGGTTGCCAGCTTTGCTGTGTCAAGGTGGGTAAATACCAGTCCTGGCTTAGGCCTTCTGACAGCTGTTGTAATGTTGTGCCAAAGATTTTTTCTTCAGCCCGACGCTGCTGTACACCGTTATGATCTATACGCTCGTTCTGTAGCTGCTGCATCTGCTCACCGGCTTGATACCACAAGCTCCAGATAACGGCCTGATTAAAGAGTGTGGCCCAATAGAGGGAGTCCTGCTGCCAGTGTGCGTTAAGGCTTGACCAGCAGCTTGCCTGATGGGCGGCATGCAGGCTAACAGTTAGCTGCTGGCGGTACTGTGCTAAAAATGGAAACGTTTTTTTATCGTAGATAGCGGCATCGCTAATCACGCTTTCTACTTTTGGAAAGCCTAATAAACTCATGGCATGAGGCAGGTCATAGGTTTCATTGCCAGAGCGTGACAGGGTTTTGTTGGCGGTGCAGAGTAATATCAAGCATAAAGCGGGGTCGGCGTGTACTACATCGGCAATAGCCTGCGCATTGGCAACACCGGACTTTAAGGTTTGCAGGGCTGACTTTTTTACCGCTGGATCAACCGGTAATTTTAGCTGGCGTAATTCGGCCCGCCAGTCCTTCATAGCATCTCCAGAGAATTGGCGATAGATTCAAAACTGGCCAACCTGCGTTCGGAAATTTTTCCTGCTTCCAGAGCGGCCAATAATTCGCAGCCCGGTTCCGATTGATGTTTGCAGTCGCGGAATTTACAGCCTCCAAGATAGGGGCGAAATTCCAAAAAACCATCCAGTACTTGTTCCCGTTCCATATGCCAAAGACCAAATTCACGAATCCCCGGTGAGTCCACCAAATCACCACCGTCGGGAAAGTGAAACAGTTTTGCGGTGGTGGTGGTGTGTGTTCCTTTGGCGTGGGCTTTGGATAATTCGCCCACTTTAATATCGACGCCGGGTAGCAGTGCATTAATTAGTGAAGATTTACCCACACCGGATTGCCCGACAAAAACACTGGTGCGGTCTTTAAGTACGGCTTTTAACTCAGCGAGTCCATCCATGGTTTGAGTGGAAGCATTTAAAACGCGATAGCCAATCTCGGGATAGACCGACAATAGCTCATCAATTTGAGCGCGGTTTTTATCATCGATTAAATCGACTTTATTCAGCAAGATCAGCGGTTCTATATCGACAGACTCCGCCGCCACCAAATAGCGGTCAATTAGATTGGCGTGGGGTTCTGGTAATGGTGCAATCACAATGACGATATAGTCGATATTGGCAGCAACTGGCCGCAGCTGGCCATGCATATCCGGGCGTGAGAGTTCACTTTCTCTGGGTTGGTTGGCCACAATAACGCCGGTCGGCTTGCCCGCTCGCCAGATAACCCGGTCGCCGGTAACTAAGGTGTCTAAATTAGCCCGTAGATGGCAGCGAAAAATCTGGCCAGCATCATTCCCCTGCTGGCATTCCACATCTACCTGGCTGCCATAATGGGCAATGACTAAGCCTTCCTGCTCATCTCCCAATTCCCCTTCGGTTAATTGCTGGTCAACAAAGCCCGCCTTTTTACTGGCTCGCTCGGTGCGTTCATCCTGAATTTTCTTGACCCGCCAGGCTTGGCGCCGGGTGAGTTTACGCTTCGACATTGCACATATATCAATTATCTATAGGATTTGTGCGCCTATTATTAAGAGAAGCTGGCAATTTTGCTACACTTACCTTTTATTTAGCCCGATATTCGGGTGTTTACTGGGATTTTTCATGTCTGACGCTATTGATAACAATAACCTTAACCTGATCTGGATCGACCTTGAGATGACAGGGCTTGAGCCTGATGTCGATCATATTATTGAAATCGCCACCATTGTTACGGATTCAGACCTTAACACTATCGCTGAGGGGCCGGTATTTGCGATTCACCAGAGTGATGACATTCTGGCCGGTATGGATGAATGGAATACGACTCACCATGGCCGTTCCGGCTTAACTCAGCGGGTTCAGGAAAGTACGACTAGCGTGGCTGAAGCGGAAGCCAAGACCATTGAATTTTTACGTCAGCATGTGCCTGAAGGGGCTTCGCCTATTTGTGGCAATACCATTGGTCAGGATCGCCGGTTTTTAGTGAAGTATATGCCGGAGCTTGAGCGCTATTTCCACTACCGCAACCTGGATGTCAGTACCCTGAAAGAATTAATGCGCCGTTGGCGCCCTGATTTAATGGGCGGTATTAGCAAGCAGGGTGCGCACTTGGCGCTGGATGATATTCGCGAGTCGATTGAAGAATTAAAATACTACCGCGAGGTATTTTTGAAAGTTTAGGAGGTTTTCAGGTTTCGCAAAGAAGCCGTACGCCCTTCAATATCGGTGTAGACCAACGACCCTTGGCTGCTGCGGTCCAGCTCCGCAGCATTGGCTTCGTCGGTATCGATATGCATTTCCAGCCGGTAGCCGTGGCTTACCCTGACTAAGACATCGCAAAACACCAAATCCCTTGGGCCACCGGTGATGGCCACTTCCACTTCATCTTTATCTTCAACGCCAAAGCGCTCTGCATCATCCGGGTGCATATGAATATGGCGGCGGGCGCAAATTAAGCCTTCATTGAGCCTGACACTTCCTACTGGTCCTTCCAGCGTAATGGGGGCAGAGCCTTTAACCCGGCCAGAGTCTCTGACCGGTGCGTCCACGCCGAGTAGATATTCATCGGTGCGGGAGACTTCGATTTGATTTTTATTACGCAGCGGGCCTAACAGGCGCACCCCTTCAATACGGTTTCTGGGCCCTACTAGTGTGACTTTCTCTTTGCAGGCAAACTGCCCCGGTTGGGATAGGTCGGCATGGTGGGTCGGTTCAGCCTTATCTCCAAACAGGGCGGCAAAGGTTTCTTTATCCAGATGCAGATGTCTTGCGCTGACCGCGATAGGGATATGGAGGTCAACTTGCAGACGTGATTGCTGCGCTATCAAATGGGCGGTTTGCCGGGCGATCATTAATTCTTCGTTGGTTTTAATGACCAGTGCCGGCACCCGTGAGTTGGGCGTGCTGATTACGGTGACTTTATCGGTATGGTTTACACGGGCATCCTGGTTATTGTCCTCATCGACCTGTAGCCCCAAAAATTCCAGGCGTTGAAGAATACGCTGGCGCATGCTGGCGCTATTCTCACCGATACCGCCGGTAAGAATCACGGCATCAAGCCCGCCCATTGTCGCCGCATAGGCACCGATATATTTTTTTACCCGATGGGCAAAGACTGCAATACTAAGGCGGGCCTTATCGTGACCTGCGGCGGCTTCAGTTTCGATTTCCCGCAGATCGCCACTTAAACCTGAAAGACCTTTAAGGCCACTTTGGCGGTTAAGCAAGTCGTCCAGTTCATCAACGCCTGCCACTTCATCACGCAGCAGCTTAAAGATAATCCCCGCACCGATATCACCGGAACGTGAGCCCATTACCAAACCTTCCAGCGGCGTCATACCCATACTGGTTTCCGTTGAGCTGCCCATTTCTATCGCACAGGCGCTGGCACCATTGCCTAAATGCAGCGTAATCAAGCGCAGCTCATTGATGGGGCGATTAAGGTGGCGCGCGGCTTCCTGAGCTACAAACTGGTGTGAGGTGCCATGAAAACCATAGCGACGAATACGGTGTTTTTCGGCCAGCTCGGTATCAATGGCATAGTGACTGGACCGGCGCGGCAGAGTGCTATGAAAAGCGGTATCAAACACCGCCACATGGGGTAAATCGGGCATAGCGGTTTGCGCGGCTTGAATACCTGCCAGAGCAGGGGGATTGTGCAGCGGTGCCAACGGTACCCACTGTTGGATTTGCGCAATTACCTCCGAGTCGATTATCACCGCATCGCGAAAGCTATCACCGCCATGCACGACTCGGTGGCCAACAGCATCAATGGTTTCATCTTGAGTTTGCTCGAGTAGCTGGCCTATTGCGGTGGCGTGGTCGGTTTGGGCACCCAGCTCAATCAGGCCCTGAGCAAGGGGGTTATCCTGTTTGGGGTTGATTAGCTGATATTTAACGCTCGATGAACCGCAGTTAATAACCAGAATATTCATACTTAAGACCAGGTTCTATTTGTTAGGGGGATAAGATTAACTCATATTGTAGAGGGCTTGCCATAAGATCAGGCTTTATGCGGTTTTCACCTCAGTAAAGCGGGGCCTATTATCAATATTGAGCATTGCCTAATTATGCTGTGCTAAAGCCCACTGGCTATGCTCACGAACCAGGGCTGAGCTGTGTTGGGACTTTTCCTTTAAAGCAGCAACAACGGTATCGGAGCTGCTGGCATTGCCCAATGCTACCGCAATATTCCTTAACCAGCATTCATAACCAATCCGCCGAATAGCGGAGCCTTCTGTGCGCCGCAAAAACTCTTCTTCTGTCCATTGAAATAATTCGACCAACTCCGCCGCTTGAAGATTATTGCGGGGCTGAAAGTCCGTCTCCTGCGTATGCTCGGAAAACTTATTCCAAGGGCAGACTAACTGGCAGTCATCACAGCCATAAATCCGATTGCCCATTAAAGGCCTTAGTTCTTCAGGAATACTCTCCCTAAGCTCAATAGTAAGATAAGAAATACAACGGCGTGCATCAACCTGATTGGGAGCAACAATCGCTCCGGTAGGGCAGTCATCAAGACAGGCGGTGCAGCTGCCGCAGTGCATGGTTTCCTGTGGTGGGTCCAATGGCAGGGGCAGGTCGGTATAAATTTCTCCAAGAAAAAACCATGAGCCGGCTTTGGGATTAATTAACATGGTGTTTTTGCCAATCCAGCCAAGCCCGGCTTTTTCTGCCAGCGCTCTTTCTAACACCGGGGCGCTATCGACAAAGGCGCGATGATTATGCTGCCCGGCGACAGCAGAAATTTTTTGTGCCAACGTCGCCAAGCGTTTGCGCATTAACTTATGGTAATCACGGCCCAGAGCATAGCGGGAAATATAGGCTTTATTCGCATCGGCTAAAACCTCCTCCATACTGTCGGTATCGGGCAGGTAATCCATGCGTGCGCTTAATACTCTTAAGGTGCCGGGTAAAAGCTGCTCCGGCCGGGAGCGCTTCTCACCGTGGCTGGCCATATAATCCATATCACCATGGAAGTTTTTTTCCAGCCAACTTTGCAAATGCTGCCGGGGTTGGTCGAGGTTAATATCGCTAATGCCAATCTGTTGAAAGCCCAATTCACGGCCCCACGCCCGGATATCTTCCATTAGTGATAAAAGATCAATGTTTGAGATAGCCTCAGGGCTGTTATCTTTGTGATTGGTCATCGTAGTTAGCGGTGGCTTCAATTATAATTGCAGTTAAGCGCGCAATCTCGGCATAGTTCTGTCATTCCCGCACAGGCGTTTTAAGCCAATAAGAGGTTTCAAGACTAAGCATAGTAGGGTGGATTATAATCCACCAAGCCCAGCCCTTAGCTGTAATAACCGGTGGATTATAATCCACCCTACGTTTAGGGGGTATGGGCGCAGGTGGGTATAACGTTAGCCTGCGTCAATGACCGGCTTATAGATAGCTAGTGTGACAGATTCGCAGCACAACCGATAACATCAGAGCACGATTAGAGTGATTTTAATGGATAGAACCATTGCCAATAATAATTTGCCCACACGTTTATACCGTGCAAAACAGGTTCGTGAGCTGGATCGGGTGGCTATTGAAGAACAGGGTATACCCGGTTTTACTCTGATGCGCCGCGCCGCCAAGGCCGCCTTTACGATCCTGTTAGCCCAATACCCCGAGCCAGAAAAACTCACCATCTTTTGCGGTACAGGCAATAACGGTGGCGATGGCTATGCCATGGCCAGTCTGGCCCGCCAGCGTGGCCTGGAAGTAGCACTTATCCAGTGCGGCGATGCGGGCAAAATCTCCGGCGATGCTCTTCAAGCCAGACAGCATGCCTTGCAAGATGGTGTTGAAGTCACTGATTTTTCAGCAGATCTGGTAATAGAGCAGGGCGTGATTATCGATGCCCTTTTGGGCACTGGCTTAAGCGGTGATGTACGCGGTGTTTCAGCCGAAGCGATAGGCCTAATCAATAGCCTTGATCTACCTGTGCTGGCCGTCGATATTCCTTCAGGCCTATGCAGCGATGCCGGCCGGGTACTCGGCAATGCGTTATATGCAGACCATACCGTTAGTTTTATTGGGCTTAAGCAGGGGCTTTTGACCGGGGCCGGACCGGATTATACTGGAGCTCTGCATTTTCATGATTTATCGGTACCGGAAACCGTTTTTCAACAGGTAGCCAGCAGCAGTGAGCGTTTAGACCTGCCACAGTTATTAGCGCAGCTACCTGCCAGACAAGCCTCTGCCCATAAAGGACATTTTGGGCATGTGATGGTCACCGGCGGCGATTCGGGTATGGCCGGCGCTGCGGCAATGGCGTCGCAGGCGGCCTGCCGAGTCGGCGCCGGACTTATCTCTTGCGCTACCCGCCCGGAACATATTCCCGCGATTATTGCCCGTTCTCCTGAAGTAATGGCCCATGGTGTTATCTCTGGTCAGGAAATTGAACCCTTATTAGCCGCTGCATCCGTGGTGGTAGTCGGCCCCGGTTTGGGGCAGGGTGCCTGGGGCGAACAATTACTGCAAAAAGTCGCCGAACTGACCGTGCCTCTAGTGGTTGATGCCGATGCTCTGAATCTTCTGGCCGCAGGCCGGGTGATAAAAAACCGCCAGCGTGATAACTGGATTCTTACCCCACACCCCGGTGAAGCCGCCCGTCTATTAGGTTGCTCAACCGCTGAAGTACAACAGGACCGCTTTGCCGCCGCCGCCGAACTGCAACGCCGTTATGGTGGGGCCGTGATTTTAAAAGGGGCGGGTACCCTCGTTGCCGATGACGAAAATAGTCAGGTTGGCCTCTGCCCTTATGGCAATCCCGGTATGGCCACTGGCGGTATGGGGGATGTGTTAAGTGGTGTATTGGGTGCCTTACTGGCCCAGGGGTTTAGCCCAGCCCAAGCCGCCAGGCTTGGAGTTTGTCTTCATGCTACTGCCGGTGATCGTGCAGCAGTGCAAGGCCAGCGGGGAATGATGGCCACCGACTTACTACCGCATTTGCGTACACTGATTAATCAACTGGCTTAACGACCAATGACCTCTATCTCACAACAATTAATCGGTGAAGAGGCTATGGTGGCCTTTGGTGCGGCGTTAGGTAAAGCCTGCCAGCAGCAAAAAGTGGTGATTTTTCTTGAGGGTGATCTGGGTATGGGCAAAACCACCTTAAGCCGGGGGTGCTGCAATCCTTTGGTCATCAAGGGGCTGTAAAGAGTCCAACCTATACGCTGGTGGAACCCTATGAGTTTGACGGTGCCCAAGTCTACCACTTCGACTTATACCGTTTAGGTGACCCGGAAGAATTGGAATATATGGGTATTCGCGATTATTTTGCCGACGATAAAACCCTCTGTTTAGTCGAGTGGGCAGAAAAGGGTGCAATGTTTTTGCCCACAGCGGATTTAGTCGTTAGGATAAAGCTTATAACAGGGGGTAGAGACGTCAGCATTAGCGCCAATACCCCCACTGGCGAAGGCGTTTTAAGCCAACTCCAGCTATAATGAACCTTATATTGTTTGTGCAATCCGTTAACAGGCAATAAAGGAAGACCCTAAGAGTGATGTTGTTAGATCGTTTATTTAATTCCGGCCTGCGTTTGGTGCAGCTTCTATTACTGGTGCTTGTCAGCCAGGTCTTTTTGTCCTCTAGTGTTTTTGCCGCCACCGTAAAAGATGTGCGTGTATGGCGCGCGCCGGACCATACCCGGGTAGTGCTGGATTTATCCTCGCCAACCAGCCATAAAATTATGCAGCTGGCCAACCCTGATCGTATTGTTATCGATATCAATAATGCTTCCTTAAAAGCTGATCTCAATAGTCTGGAGTTACCGGATAGCCCTGTCTCCAGAGTGCGCAGCGCCGTTAAAGGCAAACATGATTTGCGGGTAGTGCTTGATGTGAATAGCAAGGTAAAACCCCGCAGCTTTTTGCTCAAAGCCAATAAGCAGCTGGGCGACCGCTTAGTGGTTGACCTTTACGATAAGAAAAAAACCAGCCAAGTCGTCAAACATATTGATGACAATAAAAAGCGCGATATTGTGATTGCCATCGATGCCGGGCACGGTGGCGAAGACCCGGGAGCCAGTGGCCCTAATCGCCTGCGAGAAAAGCATGTGGTCTTAGCGATTGCCAAAGAACTTAATTATTTACTGAAAAAAGAAAAAGGCTATAAACCGGTGATGATAAGAACCGGCGATTATTATGTTGGCCTAAAAACCCGTCGCGGTTTAGCGCGTAAAGCTCAGGCCGATTTGATGGTGTCGATTCATGCGGATGCCTTTAGCGACCCGCGGGCCCATGGTACTTCGGTCTATGCCCTGTCACGCCGTGGAGCGACCAGTGCGATGGCGCAGGCCTTGGCCGACGATGCCAATAACTCGGATTTAGTGGGTGGCGTAAGCCTCAGTGATAAAGATGATGTGCTTGCCGGTGTATTGGCCGATTTATCGATGGGGGCAAGTCTGGATATCAGTACCCAATTGGGTAAAGGTGTGATTGGTGAGATGGGAAAAATTTCCCGCTTGCATAGCCGCAAAGTCGAACTGGCCAATTTCTCTGTGTTACGCTCCGCTGATGTGCCATCGATTTTGGTAGAGACCGGATTTATTTCCAACCCGGGTGAAGAGAAAAAACTCAAAACCAAAGCCTACCAGCGGAAAATGTCCCGGGCGATTTATAATGGCATTGTTAAACATTTTTCCAATAGCCCACCACAGGACACCTATTTAGCCTGGAAAAAACGCCAGCGCGATAAAACCATTAACTATGTGGTAACCCGTGGCGATACCCTTTCTGGTATTGCCAAACGCTACCAGGTGTCTGTTAACTCCATCCGTCGAGAAAATGATCTGGCCTCCAGTGTTATCAAGGTAGGCCAGCGCATTGTTATCCCTTCTTCCTGATATCTTGTTATGTCGCAAATAAAACTGCTTAGCCCAAGACTGGCTAACCAAATTGCCGCTGGTGAAGTGGTAGAACGCCCTGCCTCGGTCATTAAAGAGCTGGTAGAAAATTCTATGGATGCGGGGGCTACCCGTATCGATGTGGATATTGAAGCTGGCGGCGTAAAGTTAATGCGCGTACGCGATAATGGTGGCGGTATCGAGCAGGAAGATATGCCTTTGGCCTTAAGCCGCCATGCCACCAGTAAAATTATTGAGCTGGAAGATTTGGAAAATGTCGGCACTTTAGGTTTTCGTGGTGAAGCCTTGGCGAGTATTAGTTCGGTATCGCGGCTAACCATGTTGTCCAATACCGAAGAAAAGGGTGCAGGCTGGAAAGCCCAGTCTGAAGGCCGGGATATGGACGTTGAAGTTAGCCCGGCGCCACATCCTAAAGGCACAACCGTAGAAGTGCGGGATTTATTTTTTAATACCCCGGCCCGAAGAAAATTTTTACGCACAGAGAAAACCGAATTTGGTCATTTGGAAGAAGTGATCAAGCGCCAGTCACTAAGTCGTTTTGATGTGGGTTTTTATTTAAACCATAACGGCAAAGCGATTCATGCTTTAAAACCTTGCAGTAGTCAATTAGAACGTGAGCGTCGAGTAGCTTCTGTTTGCGGCCCTGCTTTTATGCAGAATGCGTTACATATTGATACCGAAGCCGCAGGTTTGCGTTTGTGGGGCTGGGTAGCGCTGCCTACTTTTTCGCGTAGCCAGGGCGATTTGCAACACTTCTTTGTTAATGGCCGAGTGATTCGCGATAAGTTAGTTAGCCATGCGGTGCGCCAAGCCTACCGCGATGTGTTATTTCACGGTCGTCATCCGGCATTTGTTTTATATCTGGAATTAGACCCTGCCATTGTTGATGTCAATGTTCACCCCACTAAACACGAAGTGCGTTTTCGTGATGGCCGTACAGTACATGATTTTCTATTCCGCAGTTTGCACCGTCTATTAGCCGATGTGCGCCCGGAAGATCAGCTAGCACCAACCGTAATGAATACCGTACAAGCTCCGGCGACAGGTATTAGTGGTGGAGAGTTTCAACAGCAAGAAACCATTGCCCTGCGGCCTGCTGGGGGTGATCGCCCCACACCTCATCAAGTACAAGAGCAGCTCAGCAGTTATAGCTCCCTTTATAGTGGCGGGAAAACCAGCAGCAATGATCGCGGTACTATCCCTTCATCTCCCGCGCCAATGCCACCAGAACAGGACGGCGAAATCCCTCCCTTGGGTTATGCCCTTGCGCAACTCAAAGGTATTTATATTCTTGCAGAAAACGAGCAGGGTTTAGTGCTGGTTGATATGCACGCCGCCCATGAACGTATCACCTACGAGCGAATGAAAAACTCCCGCGAAGGCGAGGGCATCCAAACCCAACCATTGCTAGTACCCGAGTCAATTGCCGTTAGCCAGCGTGAAGCCGACTATGTCGATGAGCAGGCCGAAGTCTTTGCCAGTTTAGGTTTAGGCCTGGAACGAGCAGGCCCTGAGTCCATTATGATCCGCGAAGTCCCCATCATCCTGCAAAGCAGCGATGTGGAACAATTAGTCCGCGATGTCTTATCCGACCTAATCGAACACGGCAGCAGCGACCGCATTCAATCACATATCAATGAAATCCTCTCCACCATGGCCTGCCACGGCTCCGTCCGCGCTAATCGACGTTTAACGATTCCTGAAATGAATGCCTTGTTGCGCGATATGGAAGAAACTGAGCGCAGCGGCCAGTGCAACCATGGCCGTCCCACCTGGACACAAATGTCCCTTGATGAACTGGATAAACTCTTCCTCCGCGGCCAGTAGGGTGGATTACAATCCACCAAAGCCCTGTTCGGCGTGGTCAAAGCCGGTGGATTATAATCCACCCTACGGACTGAGTGCAGCGGTCAGTGCAATCACGGCCGTCCCGTCTGGACACAAATGTCCCTCGATGAACTGGATAAACTCTTCCTCCGCGGCCAGTAGGGTGGATTACAATCCACCAAAGCCCTGTTCGGCGTGGTCAAAGCCGGTGGATTATAATCCACTCTACGGACTGAGTGCAGTGGTCAGTGCAATCACGGCCGTCCCGTCTGGACACAAATGTCCCTCGATGAACTGGATAAACTCTTCCTCCGCGGCCAGTAGGGTGGATTACAATCCACCAAAGCCCTGTTCGGCGTGGTCAAAGCCGGTGGATTATAATCCACCCTACGGACTGAGTGCAGCGGTCAGTGCAATCACGGCCGTCCCGTCTGGACACAAATGTCCCTCGATGAACTGGATAAACTCTTCCTCCGCGGCCAGTAGGGTGGATTACAATCCACCAAAGCCCTGTTCGGCGTGGTCAAAGCCGGTGGATTATAATCCACCCTACGGACTGAGTGCAGTGGTCAGTGCAATCACGGCCGTCCCGTCTGGACACAAATGTCCCTCGATGAACTGGATAAACTCTTCCTCCTCGGCCAGTAGGGTGGATTACAATCCACCAAAGCCCTGTTCGGCGTGGTCAAAGCCGGTGGATTATAATCCACCCTACGGACTGAGTGCAGTGGTCAGTGCAACCACGGTCGCCCCATTTAGGCACAAATGTCATTAGACGAACTGGATAAGTTTTTTCTAAGGGGACTGTCGTCTAACTGTTTTGTTAAGTTAGCTTGAGTTGCGCTCTATTAGGGGCTTTAATGGTAGTAGCGCTTTGTTAAGGATAATAATAAATTGGATACTTCAGGTATAAGGTTACATCGCCAATGGAAGTGGCTATATATGGCTGGCATTCTAGTATTTGTCTGCCAGTTGTTCTCGCCTGTAGTTATGGCACAGAAAGACCAGCTTATTTCCTCCAAATTAGACCCCATTCGCTTCCAACTCCGCTGGCACCACCAATTCCAATTTGCTGGCTACTATGCCGCTAAAGAAAAAGGCTTTTACGAGCGGGCCGGTTTTGATGTCACTTTGGTAGCTGGTTCTCCAGAAGTAGAGCCCGTAACCGAAGTATTGGCTGGCAGAGCGCACTATGCCGAGGGTAATAGCGAGGTTTTATATTCGCGCTTAAAGGGTGAACCATTGGTAGCAATGGCGGTGATTTTTCAGCATAGCCCTTCGGTATTGCTTGCCTTAAAGTCATCCGGTATTGCAACGCCACAGGATTTGGTGGGTAAGCGGGTGATGAGTGTCGGTGGTCAGGGCGATGCGGTTTTTCTGGCGATGATGAATAAGCAGAAGGTGCCGGTTGAGCAGGTGGAAATTATTGGCAGTTCTTATCAGATTGATGATTTAGTGCAGGGTAAAACCGATGCCTTTAATTCTTATTTAACCAATGAGCCTTTTTATCTTGAACAGCAAGGGGTGCCTTATAATATTATTGCGCCTAAAGATTATGGGGTAGATTTTTATAGCGATATTTTATTTACCACCGAAGAAGAAGCTAACAATAATCCTGAGCGAGTGCGGCGTTTTAAAGAGGCGACCTTGCAGGGTTGGAAATATGCTTTTGCTAACCCCGAAGAAATTATTCAGATTATTCGCGAAAAATATAATGATACAAAAACACTGAATCATATGCGCTTTGAAGCCTTGTCGATTCAGGGTTTGATTATGCCGGACCTGGTTGAGATTGGTTATATTAATCAGGAGCGTTTTGAAGCGATGGCGCAGGTATTTTTACAGCAAGGGATGATTGATAACCTTGATGCGCTGGAAGGGTTTATTTTTGATGAGGAAGAGGGGGTCTCTGATGAAGTCTATTCTTTATTAATTGCTGCCTGTCTGTTTTTAGTCGCGGCTTTATTGGTGGCTATGGTATTGGCTTTATTTAATCACCGTTTACAAAATGAAATTCAGGAAAGAAAAACGGTAGAGACCAAGCTGATGCAATTAGCCGATACCGACGATCTAACGCAGTTGCTTAATCGCCGGGCTTTTACCAAACGCTATAATGATGAGTTAGTCCGGGCGCAGCGCTATGGGGATATTTTTAGTGTACTGCTGCTGGATTTGGATTTATTTAAAAAGGTCAATGACCGCTATGGTCATGAGGCCGGAGACAGGGTGTTAAAGGCGGTGGCGGATTTATTGCGGGAAGATACCCGTGAGAGTGATATTTGCGGTCGCTTTGGTGGTGAGGAATTTATTTTATTGCTGCCTAAAACACCGCTGGCGGAAGCTGTGGTGTATGCCGAGCGCCTATGCCAGCATTTTCGCCAATACCCTATTGGCTTGCGGGATGATAAATCGGTTACTATTACCGCCTCTATCGGGGTGGTGGAATGGAGCAAGGATGATGTCGATGAAGCCACGATATTAAAAGCGGATAAGGCGCTGTATAAAGCCAAGTCCGAAGGTCGCGACCAGGTCGCTATCTATAACGACAGTCTGTAACGAGCCATCATGACCAGCACCGCTTTGCCCCCTGCTATTTTTTTAATGGGCCCCACCGCTTCGGGTAAAACCGATTTGGCGATTGCGTTATGCCAGCATATATCCTGTGAAATTATCAGCGTCGACTCGGCGCTGATTTATCGCGATATGGATATTGGCTCGGCTAAACCCGATGCTGACGAGTTAGCACTGGCCCCTCATCGCTTAATTAATATTCTCGATGCCGCGGAGAGTTATTCCGCGGCGGATTTTCGCGCTGATGCTTTAAGGGAAATGGCGGAGATCACGGCAAGAGGCAATATCCCGCTGCTGGTGGGTGGCACTATGCTGTATTTTAAAGCGCTGATTGAAGGGATGGCGCAAATGCCTGAGGCGGACGCTGGTATTCGTGAACAGATTGAGCAGGATGCCGAGCAGTATGGCTGGCCCTATGTTCATGCTCAGCTAGCGGAGGTGGACCCAGAGTCCGCCGCCCGTATCCATCCCAATCACTCTCAGCGGATTGAGCGGGCTTTGGAAGTCTATCGGGCGTCGGGGGTGACGATGACGGAGCATCATCAGCACCATCAGATGGAGCAACAGCAGCCCGATTATCAGCAATCGATTTTGCCGTATCAGGTGGTTCAGCTGGCTATAGCACCGTTGGATAGAACGGTATTGCACCGCCGCATTGAAAAAAGATTTCACCTGATGCTGGAACAAGGCTTTGAACAGGAGGTCACAGCATTGCGCCAACGTGGTGACCTGCATTTGGACTTACCCTCCATGCGCGCCGTGGGCTATCGCCAGATGTGGCAGTACCTCGACGGCGAACTGGATCAGGCGGAAATGATTGAACGGGGCATTATTGCCACCCGTCAATTGGCCAAAAGGCAGTTCACCTGGTTAAACGGTTGGCAGGGTGTGCAGTGGCTGCATACAGATGAGCAGGGGATGTTGGTCAGCAGTGAACAAACAGCTGAGCTGGTAAGCGGCCTTGAAGGTCAGCCACCACTAGCATTGGCGTTGAAATATCTTAGCCCTTTGACTACCTAAGGCTATGATTTGGGCTATACTTGCCCTGCTAAAGATCTGAAAGCACTGATTTGCCGTATAGCTAGCGAAAGCTAATATCCTGTAATAAAAGCAAACGATTAGAAGCAACGATAAAAGTTAGGTCTCATTTATTATTATTTTTGGCCCCATTTGGGCTTTTAAGGAGAAATACCATGTCAAAAGGGCATACGTTACAAGACCCTTATTTGAATGTTCTAAGAAAAGAGCGGGTTCCCGTATCCATTTATCTGGTTAATGGCATCAAGCTGCAAGGGCAAATCGAGTCCTTTGATCAGTTTGTGGTGCTATTAAAAAATACTGTCAGCCAGATGGTTTATAAGCATGCTATCTCTACTGTGGTACCTTCGCGGGTAGTGCGTATGCCAATGCCAGACCAAGATGGCGATAGCTAATAACAGCAGGCAGCGCTATTTGAGGCTACACGTTGTTTTTTGAACGCCCTGATTCAGGTGAGCGAGCGGTTTTAGTTCACCTTGATCTTCGACACGAGTCTGAACGTGAAGATCCGCGGGAGTTTGAGGAGTTAGTCCTGTCAGCGGGTGCTGACCCCGTGGTATTAATTGGTGGCCAGCGCTCATCACCCAATCCCCGTTTTTTTGTAGGTTCTGGCAAGCTGGAAGAAATTCGCACGCAAGTCAGTTTGCAAGATGCCGAGATTGTTCTGTTTAACCATGCCTTATCCCCTAGCCAAGAGCGCAATTTAGAAGCCGAGCTTAAATGCCGGGTGCTGGATCGTACCGGTTTGATTCTCGATATCTTTGCCCAGCGCGCCCGCACCCATGAGGGTAAATTGCAGGTGGAGCTGGCTCAATTACAGCATATGTCGACGCGTCTGGTACGTGGCTGGACGCACCTTGAGCGGCAAAAGGGTGGGATTGGCTTAAGAGGGCCGGGTGAAACCCAGTTAGAGACCGACCGCCGTTTATTGCGGGCCAGAATCAAGTCGATTACCAAGCGTCTGGATAAAGTCCGGCGTCAGCGCGATCAGGGCAGAAGGGCCCGTAGCCGTGCTGAAATCCCCACCGTGTCTTTGGTGGGCTATACCAATGCTGGCAAATCTACCCTCTTTAATAGTATGACCGAATCCGAGGTCTATGCTGCCGACCAATTATTTGCCACACTGGATCCAACCCTTAGAAGGCTTTCAATTGCCGATTTTGGCCCCATAGTACTGGCTGATACGGTAGGTTTTATTCGGCATTTGCCTCACAAGCTGGTAGAGGCGTTTCGCGCCACCCTTGAAGAGGCGGCCCAGTCGGACCTGTTAGTCCATGTGATTGACTGCGCCGATGAAGAGCGCGCCGATAATATCGCCCAGGTTGAGATTGTGCTGAAGGAGATTGGCGCAGATAGCATCCCGCGGCTGGAAGTGTTTAATAAAATTGACCTATTAGAGGCTGAGCCACGTATTGATCGTGATCAGGATGGAATTCCCCGGCGGGTTTGGTTATCAGCCCAGCAGTCCAGAGGAATACCGCTATTAACCGAGGCTTTGGCTGAATGGCTGGGTGATGATCTGGTCCATGGTCGGTTGACTCTGGCAGCTGATCAAGGCCGTTTAAGGGCGGCTTTTTATGAGCAAAATGCGGTCGTTAACGAGAACTATAACGATCAGGGTTTGAGCGAACTGGAACTGCGCCTGCCCAAGTCGGACTTTTGCCGGATTGTCAGCGCCCAGGCTTTGGATCCTGAGTTGATGCTGGCAACCCTGGCTAAAGCCTAAACACACAACTAAAGGCGACGCAGGCTCTGGAAATTTGATAGACTGCACCGCAAACGGGTTAGCTGCCCATAGGGCGGCTGAATCCTCTAACTTTTTTTTCTCAGTAACGGGAGAGTGCAATGGCCTGGAATGAACCGGGTGGGGGCGATAATAAAGACCCCTGGAATAGCAACAACAATAACAATGGCAATGACGGCCCACCGGATTTGGATGAAGCCTTCAAGAAGCTGCAAGACAAGCTTAACGGCATGTTTGGTGGCGGCGGCTCCGGCAGCGGTGGTGGCTCCGGCAGTGCTGAGATCAGTGGCAGTTTTATTGTCCTGATCATTGGCATTATCGCGATTGTCTGGGGCGCGATGGGTATTTACCAGGTCGATGAAAAAGACCGTGCGGTGGTACTGCGCTTTGGTAAATATATGGATACCTTAGGCCCTGGCCTGCACTGGAATCCACCTTTGGTTGATAATAAGTTTATCGTTAATATCACGGAGGAACGTCAGTATCCTTCCCGCGGATTAATGCTGACCAAAGATGAGAATATTGTTGAGCTGCCCTTAACCGTGCAGTACAACATTGCTGACCCCAAGGCTTTTGTACTTAATGTAAAGAACCCTGAGTTGAGTTTGCAACAGGCCAGCGATAGTGCCTTGCGCCATGTTGTGGGTAGTAGCAAATTGGATGATGTTGTTTCTGTTGGTCGTGAGCAAATCGGTGTTGATGTGCAGGTACGCTTGCAAGAATATCTCGATAGCTATGGCACCGGTATTCAGGTGGTGAAGATCAATATTCAGGAAGCCAAGCCGCCGACTGAAGTGAAAGAAGCTTACGATGACGTTATCAAAGCCCGAGAAGATCAGGAGCGTTTGATTAACGAAGCCCAGGCTTACTCCAACGGAATTATCCCTGAGTCTCGCGGTAAAGCGCAGCGTATTATCGAAGAGGCCAATGGTTATAAAGCCAAGGTGATTGTAGAAGCGGAAGGTGAAGCCGCCCGTTTTGAAAACCTGCTAACCGAATATAAAAAAGCCCCGGAAGTTACCCGTGAGCGTTTATACCTTGATGCGGTTCAGGACGTAATGAGCAAAAGCTCTAAGGTGCTGGTGGATATCGAGGGCGGCAATAATATGATGTATTTGCCATTGGATAAGTTGGTTCAGCAGCGCACGACTGAAGAGGGTGTTGCACCGTCTATGTCGGGTATGAATATCAGCGATATCGCCGATGAAGTGATTAAAAAGTTGCGCCGTGAACAGTCGGCCAACCGCAGCCGGGGGACACGCTAATGAGTCGATTAATTCCTGTCGTTATTTTGCTGTTTTTAGCGGTGATTGTGGCTGATAGCAGCCTCTATGTGGTTAAAGAAACGGAGCGTGCGGTTAAATTGCGCTTTGGTCGTTTGATCGATACTGAAATCACACCTGGCTTGCATGTCAAAATGCCGCTGGCGGACGATGTGCGTAAGTTTGATGCCCGTGTTATGACTCTGGATGCGCAGCCTGAAAGCTTCCTGACGGTACAGAAAAAGCGCCTGATCGTAGATTCTTTTGCCAAGTGGCGTATTGCCGATGTGGACACTTACTATAAGGCCACAGGCGGTAATGAAGCCCAGGCAATGAACCGTTTGGCCAAGCGTGTTAACGATGGTCTGCGTAATGAGTTTGGTACGCGTACCTTGAATGAAGTGGTTTCCGGTGAACGTGACCTGCTGATGAAAGACATTAAAGATGGCTTGAATGAGCGCGTTAAAGAGTCACTGGGTGTTGAAGTGGTAGATGTGCGGGTTAAGCGTATTGATCTTCCCCCTGAGGTGAGCGACGCGGTATTCCGCCGGATGCAGGCTGAGCGGGAAAAAGAAGCGCGCGAACTGCGCTCCAAAGGTCTGGAAGAAGCTGAAAAGATCCGTTCTTCAGCCGAGCGTGAAAAGACCATTATTGAAGCGACTGCCTATAGTGAATCTGAGCTGCTCCGCGGTGAGGGCGATGCCCAGGCTGCTGCAACCTATGCTTCGGCCTATAGCAAAGACCCTGAGTTCTACGCCTTTGTGCGCAGCCTGAATGCCTATCGTTCCTCTTTTAAGGATAAGGGCGATATTATGCTGGTTGACCCGCAGAGTGATTTCTTTAAGTACCTGAATGACAGCAAGGCAGGGCGTTAGACCTCTCTATGCCTTATCAATCCCCGCTTAAGCGGGGATTTTTTTGCCCGGGATTTGAGGTAGGGTGGATTGCAATCCACCAAAGCACCCTGTGAAGGTGGATTATAATCCACCCTACGGTCAAACTAGCCAAAACTTACGAAATATGTGTTAGAATCCCGCAAACCGAGCAGCGTCATGGGTTCTTACCCGAAATCATGATATTGCGCGGTTTTTTTGTGCTTGATGATCTTTCACTTTCCTGGATTGAATATGACCATTGCTGATCGTTGGTTATTACCCGATGGCGTTGAAGAACTGCTGCCTGAACAGGCTGCGCAGGTAGAAAACCTGCGCCGCAGCTTACTCGACCTCTATGATAGCTGGGGCTATGAACTGGTGATTCCCCCGCTGATTGAATTTACCGAGTCCCTATTGGTGGGTCTTGAGCATGATATCGATATCCAGACCTTTAAAGTGGTAGACCAGCTCAGTGGCCGTACCATGGGCATTCGCGCGGATATCACCCCGCAAACCGCCCGGATGGACGCCCACAGCCTAAACCGTGAAGGCCCGGTGCGCCTGTGTTATGCCGGTAGCGTGCTGCACACCAAACCCAAAACCTTGATGGGTTCCCGCTCCCCCATACAATTGGGCGCTGAGCTCTATGGCGATGCCACCCTTGGGGCCGATATTGAAATTATCAGCCTGATGCTGGAAACCTTACGTGCCGCCAGTGTTGAACAAGTGACGCTGGATTTAGGCCATGTCAGTATTTACCGGGCTCTGGTCGCTCAGGCCGAGCTGGATGATGACGCCGAACAGCAGTTGTCCGATGCCCTGCAACGCAAATCCACCGTGGATATTGAAGCCGCGATTGCCAATGGTATTACCGACCCTGCGTTGGCGAAAATGATGCTGGCACTGAGCCAGTTAAATGGTGATCGCACAGTCCTTGAGCGCGCCAAAACCGAATTAGCCAATGCACCGGCATCAGTCGCCAAGGCGATTGATGACCTTGCCACCGTTGCCGACCAGATTACCGCCAGAATGCCCGGCGTTAATCTCTATTTTGATTTAAGTGAGCTGCGTGGTTATCACTACCACACCGGTTTAGTGTTTGCCGCTTTAGCCCCCGGCCACGGCCAGGCAGTGGCCAATGGTGGCCGCTATGATGATATCGGCGAAGTGTTTGGTCGCGCGCGGCCTGCTACTGGTTTTAATACCGATTTAAAAGCTTTGCTAAGTTATCTATCTGCGGATAATAGTGCGCCGACCAAGGGCAGTATTTTTGCGCCGGATAGCAGTGCCTTGTCAGCTGAAGACAGTTTGTCTTTATGGCAGGCGGTACAAACATTAAGAGCCGAAGGCGAGCGTGTAGTCTGCGCCTTGTCCGGCCAAACCTCGGCCCCTGATTGTAATCGCTCTTTGCAATTGCACAATGGTCAGTGGCAAACGGTTAATCACTAATTTTTAACTTGGAACAACCTCAGAGTAAAGTAATGAGTAAAAATGTAGTTATTCTTGGCACCCAGTGGGGTGATGAAGGTAAAGGTAAGATCGTTGATTTGTTGACTGATCAAGCTGATCTGGTAGCGCGCTTTCAAGGCGGCCATAACGCCGGGCACACCCTGGTTATCAATGGTGAAAAAACGGTTTTACACCTTATTCCTTCCGGTGTGTTGCGCGATGAAGTGCAATGCTTGATTGGTAATGGCGTGGTGCTATGCCCTGAAGCCTTGCTAAAAGAAATTGGTGAGCTGGAAGAAAAAGGCGTTCCCGTTCGTGAGCGCTTACGTTTAAGCCCGGCCTGTCCATTAATTCTTGATTACCATATTGCACTGGATCAGGCTCGCGAATTAGCGCGTGGTGAAGCCAAGATTGGTACTACTGGTCGTGGTATCGGTCCCGCCTATGAAGATAAAGTCGCCCGCCGTGGTGTACGTTTAGGCGATCTATTACACCCAGAGCGTTTTGCCAGCAAATTAAAAGAAGTGATGGAGTTACATAACTTCCAGCTGACGCAATACTACAAAACCGATGCTGTCGACTATCAAAAAGTGTATGACGAAGCGATGGAAATGGCTAAGCAGTTAAAGCCGATGATTGCTGATGTCACCGGTATTTTGCATGACTCCCGCGAGGCCGGTAAAAATATCTTATTTGAAGGTGCGCAGGGCTCATTACTGGATATCGATCACGGTACTTATCCTTTTGTAACTTCTTCCAATACAACGGCTGGTGGTACAGCAACCGGCAGTGGTTTTGGTCCTTTATATCTGGATTATGTTTTAGGGATTACCAAGGCTTACACCACGCGTGTTGGTTCTGGCCCATTCCCAACAGAATTATTTGATGATGTAGGTGCACATCTGGCTGAGAAAGGCCATGAATTTGGTGCGACTACAGGTCGCCCTCGCCGCTGTGGTTGGTTTGATGCGGTAGCATTGCGTCAGGCGGTTCGTATCAATAGTATTTCTGGTATTTGTTTAACCAAGCTGGATGTACTGGATGGTTTGGAAACGATTAAGGTGTGTACTTCTTATCAGGATGCTGAAGGTAATGCGGCACCGATGCCCGTTGATGCAGATGACTATGAGCGTTTAGTGCCCGTCTATGAAGAGCTGCCTGGTTGGAGTGAATCGACTTTAGGCGCTAAGACGTTGGAAGAAATTCCTGAGGCAGCTCGTGCTTATATCAAGCGTCTTGAAGAGCTAGTCGGTGCGCCGATTGATATTATCTCAACCGGCCCTGACCGTGTAGAGACTATCGTATTACGTCACACCTTCGACTGATTTGTAGGGTGGATTACAATCCACCGTTTGCTGTATGGGTGGTGGATTGCAATCCACCCTACGGTTAGGCATAAAAAAACCAGCTTTAGCAGCTGGTTTTTTTATACGGATTCGCCAATCACCTGATCTTTTCCTTTTTGTTTGGCTTGATACATTAACTTATCAACCCGATCAAAAAAATCATCCAGCTCTTCGCCCTGACGGAAACAGGAAACACCGATCGAGGCTGTAATCCGGCCTATCACTTTGCCATTAGACCCGGTGGTTAGCTGCCGGGCAGCTACCGCCTTGCGTAAGTTTTCCGCCACACGCATGGCGCCTTCAAAATTCGTGTCGGGTAAAATGATCGCAAATTCTTCGCCGCCGTAACGGGCTAAAATATCATTGCCTCTAACATTTTTGCCCAGTGTCGACGCTATAAATTTTAAAATTTTATCGCCTACCTGATGCCCGAAATCATCATTAACACGTTTAAAGTCATCAATATCCAAAACCACCAATGAGCAGGTGGTGCCTTCAGCTAACGATTTTTCAGTAGCATTTTTTAATGCGGCATCATAGCCTCGGCGATTCATTATCTGCGTTAGCGAATCGGTTAGTGCATCATTGCCCAGTCGGTCGACGTCTTGTCGCAGGGTTAAAATCTCATCTGACAAATTATGCAAAGTGGTTTGAATATTTTGATTGGCATTGCGGGCTTGTTTAGCCTGGTCCGTTACCGTAGCAACAATCTCTTTGACTTCACCAATACTGGGGTCGTTATCCAGTTTTCTAATACACTCACTTAGCTTGTCGCTAAATTGATTGGAAGAGCTATCCCAATCCTTTAAGTGATCAACCATTACATTTAACATATCGCCAATAGCAATACGGGTATCATCGATATCCCGTTGATCATGGCTGGCAATATGCTGGATAAATAATTTCTGGCAGACGGCTTCGGTGATCGCCTTCTGTTGGGTGATCATGGTGTCGATATCGTTATTGAGTTGGTCAATAGATCCGGCAGCATACTCAAACCACAGGCGATAGTTATCAGGCTGCGGGCTAAGTTTATAGTTATCCAGATTTTCCAGGGTGGAATCCAGTAGTAATTTGGCTTGTAGCTTATTGTGCATTCAGTGCTTATTCCCTATTTGAGCTATTCCATTCGCTGAGTCATTGCATTAATGCTGATTGTAGGGCATTTTGAGGAAAAGTTTAAGGGGTCAATCCCAGCTCTGTAATGCAGTTATGGGATAGCAGCCAAGGTCTCGGAGATTATTTCCCTGGCCAGGTGGGGTTTTGCTGCCTGGAAGTGTCTTATATAGGATGGCTAGAAACTCCATTGCTTATTGTTTGTTCGGTGAGTGGGGCTGCACCGCCTGCAATTGGGCTTTTATCCCCTTCGGCTAATTTTCACTATCTGGAAACACCATGACATTAAGCAACGCTATCGCACTGATGGTCCTTGGGGCTATATGGGGGTCTTCCTTTTTATTTATGAAAGTAGCCGCTCCTGAGTTTGGCCCAGTGCCCTTGATTGGTATTCGTGTTGGCTTGGCGGCGCTGGTTTTATGGTTGTTTTTTTATTGGAAAAAATCAGCCGGTGAAAAGCTGCAATTTAACGGGCAGATGTTTATTGTCGGCGTGCTTAATTCAGCCTTGCCCTTTTCTTTATTTGCCTATGCGACCTTGCATTTAACCGCGGGGGTCACGTCGGTAATTAATGCGACGGTGTCTATCTTTGCCGCTATTGCAGGCTATCTCTGGTTAAAAGAAAGTTTGAGCTTTGCCAGAGTGGCGGGGCTGTTTATTGGTTTTTTAGGGGTTTGTTTATTGGTCGATAGTATCGGGGCCTGGCAGGATAAAACCGTATTGCTGGCAGTAATGGCCGGTCTTATCGCATCGGTTTCTTATGTGGCATCAAGCTGTTATATCAAGCAGCGCCTACAGGGTATGGATCCCTTGTCGCTGACTACGTCAAGTATGGTCTGCGCTGCTATTGCCATGCTGCCTCTAACGGTGATTTATTGGCCTGCCCAAATGCCTTCGGCCCAAAGCTGGCTATATGCTCTTGCTTTGGCAGTACTGTGTACCGGGGTGGCTTTTGTTATTTATTACCGCTTGATTACTGAGGTGGGGGTTTCTAAAACCGCAACAGTAACTTTGATTGTGCCAATGTTTGGTGTTTCTTGGGGAGTGGTATTGCTGGGTGAAGCATTGACTTTAAAGACCGGTGCGGCCTGTTTGGCGATTTTGGCAGGTACGGTATTGTCGGCCAACCTTTTACCTTTACTAACTGGCAGAGGCGAAAGGTCTGGCCGTTATCCGTAATTAGCGGCGTCTTCTTTTGATGCCAGCCAAGCCTGACAGGGCAGGGCCTAATAACCAGACCGCTGCTGGCACGGGCACCTGTGATACTTCAAAGCCGCCGTTAATATTCAGAGCTATTCTGCTATCGCCAAAGTTCCACGGAGTAAATTCGGCAGGGCCATAAAAAACTTAGCAGAATAAAATCGAAGATAGTGAATTCGCTGAGAATATCGATGGTAAAACCCTGTTCAAAAGAACATTCAATACGCCATCAAAATCAAATAGACCGTCGACCACAATCTGGTTAAACTCACCTTGCTCGGTGCCAGTAATTTCAAAGGTGGTTAACGAGTCCTCATCAAAGCACGCATCATTAGTAAAGTGCAGAGTGTCAGGAGAGTTGCCCGGGTAACCGACGCACCGGCATTTAAAATAACATCGCCGCTGATTTCACCGGAACCAGTAAGAATGCAGTCTTCAACTTCAATGCGGCCCTGCTCCATCCGACTATTGATGTTGGTACATTTCCCTGGCGGAGCTTAAGCTGCTGATAGAGCAAGCGCCTTTGATATAGGCGCCGATGCGAGGGCAAACAGAGTTGGTTTGAACAGGGTCATGCTAGTGATGGGCAAAATAGGGCTCAGTTGCCCCGGATTTATGCGTTTAATCATTGCAATATGACGGCCAAGGGCATATATATCTACTTACACAGCGAAGTACTCGCTATGTCATTCAAATATAAAAATGGTGGAAACATGTTAGAGCGGAATTTAGGCAATATTGAACGAGTCATTAGGTTGGTGTTTGGTTTGGGTTTGTTATTTTGGGCCTATACACAGACCACGATGAACGCTATCGACTGGTTTGTGGTAATTATTTCAGTGATGCTGGTGCTTAACGGGATCTTCTCTCGTTGCTTTATCTGGTGGATATTGGGTCTCAATACCTTTAAGCCGGCAACTACGGAAGCCAACTGCGATTAATAACCACTTCGTCAAGCCGACGATTGGGTCGGCTTGTTTACTTCCATGGATGGCCTAATGCTAATCCTGTATTCCTAAGTGATTGTTTGTTATTAGGTTTTACCTTTGCCCTGATATTAAATTAGTGGCCAAGACAGGCAGTTTTATTTAAAGTAGCAGCTTATTTACCCACTTGTTCATAGTGCTTCTATCTATTAGGGCGCTACTGGTATTAACAGGTCTTTGCTCAGATAGTCAGTCAACTGTAAGTCAATCAAGGTTACTGTATGGGATTAGATCCAATAAAGAACGGCATGCAGTCCCGTTTGCTGCTAATTTCACTGGCAGTAACGCTGCTGTCACTCGCCCTGCCCATCGCTCTCTTACAAGTGTACGATCGTATTTTGCCCAATCAGGGGGTTGGTACCGCCTGGGTGCTGGGTTTGGGTGTGCTTACTGCGATGTTGTTGGAGGCGGGCCTGCGTTATGGCCGTTCCTGGATGGTCAATCGCGCCGGGATGAAGTTTGATGCTCAGTCTTCTGTGGAGGCTATGCAGCAATTATTATCCGTCCCCGATGCGGAGCTCAAAGGGCTCGGACATACCCAAATTGAAGAAGGCTTTAATGCCCTGAAGCAGCTGCGTGAATACCATTCCGGGCAGGCCTTACTCGCCCTTTATGATGCCCCCTTTATTCTGTTGTTTTTGATACTGATTGCCTATGTTGGCGGCGCGGTGGTGTTGATTCCTATAACGATGCTTGCGCTGGCCTTTATGGTGGTTTATTGGCTGGGGCGTGAAGCGTCTGTGCATGCTGATCGAGTAAAGGCACGCAATGAGCGGCGCAGTTATTTATTGCGGCAAGTTTTTAGCCGTATCCTGCCTTATAAAGGCCTGGCGTTGGAGGGGGTGATAGCCAGCCGCTTTGAAACCAGCCAGCGGGAGTTGGCCAGTGATCAGGCGCAGTTGGATGAGCGCCTCATGCAAATACAGCTACTGACCTCGGTTTTCTCTCAGGCTACAACGGTGATTGTGGTGATGTTTAGCGCCCATTTAGTGATTAGCGGTGATATGTCCAGCGGTGCGTTGGCAGCTTGCACCTTGTTGGCAGGTCGGTGTATGGCACCGGTCGGGGCTTTGTTTTCATTTTGGGGTCGCCATCAATCCAGCCAGCAAGCTTTTGACAAAGCGCAGTCATTATTAAGTTTTGGTGATAGTGAGATTGCTGTAACGGATACAAAGACGGAGGCTTTGGTCGGTGTCTCTTGTCAGCAAGTTACATTACCCGGACTGGCACAAAACTTATCCTTTGATCTGGCTGCCGGTAAATTAGCCAGATTAGAACCGGACGCCAGCATTAATTGGTCCGCGGTGATGGCCTGGTTAAGAGTTGGTGGTGATAGAGAGGGTATTAGTGGTGAGCGAGTTTTTGATGGCGCCAGTGATGCCGCACAAATTCATATAGCGTTAGTGTCCCGGCGCAGCCGATTATTTCAGGGCAGTGTATTGGATAACCTGACCTTATTTAATAGCAGCCGAGAATCTTTAGCCTATCAATGGGCAGAGCAGTTGGGTTTGCATCAGCGTCTTATTCAATTGCCGCAGGGTTATCACACACAATTGGCTCAAGGTATTGGGGCAGGGGTTGATACCGGTACCGCGCAATTGATTGCTCTGGTGCGTGCATTAACCAGTGAGCCCAATATTTTATTATTGGATTGTGCTGATGCCGGTTTGGATATAGCGGCGCAAAAACAGTTGGCTGTGGTATTAAATAATTTGCAGGGGAAACTCAGTTGTTTGGTGGTGAGTAATTCTCAGGAGCTGGCAGATATTCCACTGTGTGCGGTAAAGCGGGGTGAGCAATCATGAGTCACGCTATTACCGATAATGATTTCTTTAGCCGGGATTTTAGCGGGCTGCTAACGGCAACGGCTGAAGCGCCTTGCCCCTGGCGCTATGCTTTAGGCAATTTGTTAACGGCTTTGGAGTGGTCTGGTTCTCTACCGGAGTTGGCTGCCTATCTGCCGGAACAAGGTGATCCGTTAGATTTAACGCAGTGCCGTGAGATTCTAAGTAAGCTAGGTTATAGCACTAAACTCAAGCGCGGCATTCTGGCGCATATTCCCGATTGCGATTATCCAACGCTGGCAATTACTGCGCCGGGTACGGCAGACGAAACCATCGTGGTGCTAAAAAGTGCGGGTTTGGATGGTATTGTTGTTATTGATCAGGCCGGCAACGAACAGATAGAAAATGATATTAATAAGCCGTTGCAGTGGCTTGAAATGCAACCCATACCCGTCAAAGCCGCAGCACCGGGCCAATGGTTTAAAGAATTATTGCAGCAATTTACCGGTCCTTTATTAGGTGTATTAATTCTCAGTTTATTTAATGCCTTGCTGGGCTTGGTACTGCCTTTATTTACTATGTCGGTTTATGACTTTCTCATTCCTTCTGGTTCTATTTCAGGGTTAGTTGCTGTAGGCAGTGGTGCCATTTTAGCGTTAGGTGGTTTGTTAGTGGCCAACCGAATGCGCTCACAAATGTTAAGTCGCATTGCTGCCGGTTTAAGTTTTCAAGCGGGGCGTTCCATTTTTCAAAAACTGATTTATTCGCCTGCGGATTGGTTGCAGCGGGTAAGCCCTGTCCAGCATATTACTCGTGTTCGTGATGTTGAGCGGGTGCGTGAGTTTTTTGGTGGCACCATGGCTGCCAGTTTGTTTGATCTGCCTTTTATTGTGGTTGCACTTATCGCTATTGCCCTATTGGGCGGGTGGTTGGTGGCGGTACCAGTCATCGGTGCTGGTATTTATGCCTTATTAAGTTGGCATTTTAATAATAGTTTGGCGGTAGCATCGCGTAACTCTGCAAAATTCAGCCAGCGTCGTCAGCAGCAATTGCGTCAGGCTATCGATGGTCTGGAAGATTTACGTGAGTCGGGCACCGGTAGTCACTGGTTAAAACAATTTGCCGATGAGTCGGTAAGAGCGGCCCGCTCCAACTTTAGTTACACCATGGTTTCGGCTTCGCAACAGGCAGTAGGGCGTTTTCTCAATATGGCGATTGCTCTGGCAACCTTAATGACCGGTATTTTTATGGTGATGACCGGCGCATTAACGACTGGTGGCCTTATTGCCAGCATGATGTTGATCTGGCGAGTCACCGGCCCACTGCAAACCGCATTTTTCTCAGCGTCCAGATTTAAACAATTGCAACAGTCGATTAGCCAGATGAATGCGATTATGGCGGCGCCCTATGAGCAAGCCCATGAGCAGAAGTTGGCGCAGTTAGTAGATTTTTCTCCGGCTTTAGAAATCAATAATTTATTTTATCGTTTTAGTGCTGATCGTGATGCGGCATTAAGCAGTGTGAGTTTTAACTGCGAAGCCGGGCAGAAAGTGGCTGTGGTTGGCCCTAACGGTTCGGGTAAGTCCACTACCTTGGCTTGTGTTGCTGGTTTATTACATCCGCAGTCGGGCAGTATTCGTATTGATGGGCATGATATTCGCCAATTTAAACATGTGGATTACCGTTCAGTGATTGGTTATGTCAGCGGTTCACCTGATTTAATTAGCGGTACGGTGAGAGCCAACTTCAATGCTGTTGCACCGATGGCTAGCGAAGAGGCGATGCTGGATGCCTTGAAACAAGTAGGGGTTGCTGATTGCTTCGATAGTTTGGATGCAGTGGTGTTAGAGGAGGGTAATCTAATCATCTCCGATGCTGTTGCAGAGGCATTGAGCTTGGCGCGTGTTTTATTACGCAAGCCCAAAGTATTAATACTCGACGATATTTTAAGTGCTGCACCTAAAATGATTGCAGATAGTTATCGTCAGTTGCTAACAGAGCCGCCAGCAGGCACCACTATTATTTATGCCACGCATAATAATGAACTAATGCTGATGGCAGATATTGCTGTGATTATGGATAAAGGCGCTGTAGCCCAAGTGGCAACATTGGCCGAGGAACCCCCGGAATCATAAACACCGTCGTTCCCGCGAAGGCGTATTGCTGCCCGGGGCAACTGCTTAAAATAAGGCTACGCCCGTAGGGTGGATTATAATCCACCAGTCATTAGGGCTCTGGGTTGGATTGGTGGATTATAATCCACCCTACGGGCGTGGCCTTAGCTAGAGTATTTTTACCGGACAGCAATGCACGTAGACTAGGTTACCCCTGCGGTAATGATGAAAGTAAGATGGTGCAGGCAACGCACTGGAATATATAACAACACTCTGGAAAACAACAGGCGAGACAATGGATAATAACTTTATATTGCGTGCTTTTCCCGATACCAATGAAGATCGTTATATTGGTAGGGCCTTATTGGCGGTAGCTATTTTTGTAGCGCTATTAGGTTTTTGGGCCAGTGTGGCGAAAGTCCCCGAGGTTGCAAAAACCCGTGGTGAAATTATTCCTCAAGGGGGTGATATTCAAGTGGTGCAAAGCCTTAGTGGCGGCAAGTTACTTCAGGTCTATGTCAGTGAAGGTGATGTGGTTGAGAAGGGGCAGTCCATTGCAAGTCTAGATCAAACCGTTAGTGAAGCCGATGTTAAGCAGCTTGAGGTCCAGCGCGCCGATTATATGTTAAGGATTGAGCGTTTAAGTGCCTTGGTACACGATCGCGCACCTGAGTTTGCTGCCGATGGCAAGCAATATCCAGGCTTGGCCGATCAGCAGCAGCGTTTATACGATAGTGAAAAATCTTTATTAGCAGCCAAGCTGGGCCAGATAGATGACCGTATCAATGCAAAAAAAGCCGAACTGAATAGTTTAGAGAGTCAGTTAAAATTATCGTCAGAGCAGGTTTCTGTTATTCAGCGCGAAGTTGATATTTTTCAAAGTGCTGCTGATAAAGGCGTTAGTTCAAAGCGTGAATTACTGGAAAAGAAAGAGCGACTTTCTGAATTAAAACGTATTCAGGAAGAATTAACCGGGCGTAAAAAGTCATTGGTTGAAAGTTTATCGGCCTTGGCTAAAGAAGGTGAGAGCGAAACACTTAAAACCAATACCGATCACCGCACTCGCCGTTCTGAATTGGTAGAAAAATTACAGGAAGTCGAGCAGGAGTTAATTCAAGCGCATACCGCTTTAGGTCAAAACGCTTTGGTTGCACCCATTGCCGGTGTTATTAAAGCATTACCCAATGCCAATGTTGGTGCAGTGATTCAACCCGGTGGCGTGGTTGCAGAGTTAGTACCTAGCGATCAACCACTCGATGTAGAGGTCAGGGTGTCACCACGAGATATTGGCTTTATCAAAGTCGGTCAGCAAGTGTTAGTTAAAGTGGACGCTTACGACTATTCCCGCTTTGGTGCCATTAAAGGTGAGGTGGCAAGAGTTTCTCCCAGTACCTTTAAAGATCCACAAAACGGTCAGGCTTATTTTAAAGCCACGATTAAACCGCAAAGTGAATTTGTGGGTGACGAAGCCAAAGGCCGGCGTATCAAAGTCGGCATGACCGCCGAGGCGGATATCACTACAGGCCAAAAAACCATTTTCCAATATTTGTTAAAACCGGTTTATACCACTGTCGACACAGCCTTGTCGGAGCGTTAAACCCTAAAAAATCAGGACGTCGTCGATGAGCGATCGCAAAGATAAAACACCACCTGGAAAAAATACCACCGATAAACAGCAAGATAAAAAAGGCAAGTCGAAAAAACTTAAATCTGCTGTTGAGAATCGTAAACTTGATGAAGGTGGTCAGGCTTATGATGAGTCGGTGATAGGCCGCGCTGCGGGTAATGATTTTTCTATTGCAGATTTGCCGTCTGAGAACTCGGTGCAGGATTCTGCTAAACAATCAATGGCTGCTGTCGAAGAAGCCAGTGAAGCTGCGGACAATAAAACGGTTGAGTCTGAAGCAGCGGTTATTCCTGATGAAAGTGCCGCAAGCACCAACTCCGTTTCTATTCCCAGTCCTTCATCGCATGTCGTTACGCCTTCAACCTTAACCACGGATACCACTAACACTATTCCCGATGCGGTAACGCCGCCGGGTATGGGGGTTAATCAACCCGCTGTTGGCGCCATTGTAGAACCGGCTCAGCAAACCACGTCTGGTAGCCAGCAGCCACCGGAAATCTATTTGCGCGGCGACCATGCGGGTTTGGTGGTCGAAGATAATAAAGTGGGCCAGCTGGCTAGCGGGAAAATGACCGAGTTAGGTGGCACCGGCCAGTTTGTTGCTGAAGTTGATCAGGGCAACTATGGCCGTTTTTCTATTGATAAGAATGGCAACTGGCAATACCAGTTGGATAATAAACTGCCTGCCACTGATCATCTTGCGACAGGGGAAACCGTTACCGAAGTTTTTCATATCGTCACACCAGAAGGTTTAACCCAGGATATACAAATAACGGTGCAGGGACATAACGATGCGCCAACCATTGATCAAATACACCAACAGCAAACCTTTGAAGATGGTGCGTTGCTTAATGGCAAAATAACCGCTACCGATGTCGACCATGGTGACCATTGCAGTTTTTCCACAGCAAGTAATATCGAAGGTTTTCGCTTAAACCCGGATGGTAGTTATCAGTTTAATCCTTCCTCGGCGGCCTACCAGCATTTAGCGGCGGGTGAGACGCAGTTGCTTTCTATTCCGGTCACTGTCACCGATCAACAAGGTGCGACGGATACACAGCTATTACAAATTACCGTTACCGGCACAAACGATAAACCGACGCTGGCGGTTAACCCTGGCACTTATACTACAGGCCAATTGGAAGTAACGGATATCGATACTCTCGATACGCATCGTTTTTCCGTCACCGCAGCTGCCGGCCAGTTTGGCAGTTTGATGGTTGACCCTGATACTGGGCGTTATAGTTATACCCAAAATCCCAGCGTTGCAGGTATGTTTTTGGATAAAACCACAGGCGTTTATCGCGGGACAGATACCTTTGAAGTTAAAGTCACTGACCCGCAGGGTGGTGAAGCCACGCAATTTATTAGTTTTGCAGCAACGGCGACGGTGAGTGCGCCAAATAGTACCCATCCGCTAACGCCGGTGATTACACCGATGGTGGCAACCCATCCAGTGGTTGCTACTACCGCGCCCTTAACCACCGGTAATGCTCCAACGACACCGAGTAATTCTGTAACTATCGATTTGGTGGCCAGTAGTGATAGTGGTCGTTCCTCAACGGATAATCTAACTAACCAGCAAACACCAACCCTCACCGGGCAAACGGCCATTGCTTTTTCAGTCGTTGAAATTATTGATGCAGGTAAAGTGGTTGCGACGACTACCTCTGATGGCCAGGGCCATTACAGTGTCACCACCCAAGCTCTGGCAGAATCATCCCAGTCACATCAGTTAACGGCACAGGCAACAGCGCCTTCAGCAACGACGCAGGTGAGTTCTTCCGGGTTGGCGGTAACCATTGATACTCATGCCGAGGCCAGTATCAGTGTTGCACCCGTTACCTCCGATAATATTATCAACGCAGCAGAGTCCGGTGGCCCGGTGATGGTCAGTGGCAGTGTGGGTGGTGATGTCGTTGATGGGGATGTGATTACTCTGACAGTGAATGGTAAACAATTTACCGGTACCGCTCAGGGAGGTCAGTACCAGATTGCCGTTGATGGAATAGCCTTAACCGCCGACCAGCATATTATCGCCACAGTGACTTCCACGGATGCTGCGGGTAACCAGAAAACCGCGATGTTGGATCACAGCTACAGTGTCGATACTCAGGCTACAGCGACAGTCGCTTTGCAGGAGTCCAGCGGTGATCAGGTGATTAGCGCAACTGAAGCCGGCAGTGTTGGTGTACTTGGCCAAGTCGAAGTAGGCAGCACGATTGATAGCCTGACAGTAACGGATGGCCAGCAGACGATCACCATTCCAACGGGAGCTTATCAACTGGACCCGGTGACGGGTAAGTTTCAGATCACAACGGATCTTTCCACTTTACAGGATGGCCAGCTAAGCGTTGAACTCAAAGGCCACGATAGCGCCGGTAATCCTTTTGACCAAAGCAATACCATGGCCAAAGATACGCTTGCCAGCGCTACGGTCACCGTTGCCCCCGTTACCCCTGACAATATTATTAATGCGGCAGAGTCCGGTAGCCAGGTTATGGTGCGCGGCAGCACCGGTGGTGATGTTGTCGATGGCGATATTGTCACGTTAAGCGTTAACGGCCAGTCGTTTACCGGAGTTGTTAAGGGTAGTGTTTATAGTATTGCTGTGGATGGAGCAGCACTGAAAGCTGATAGTCATATTGTGGCTGAGGTTACCACTAGCGACAAGGCGGGCAATCTTGCCACCGCCACTGCCGATCATAGTTATGCCGTCGATACCCAAACCACAGCAACGGTTGCCATCACTGATGCGGGTGGCGATGGTGTTATTAATGCGGCCGAAGCAAGCCGCACAATTATTTCCGGGGATATTGAACCCGGTGCAAGCCTTGAGCAATTACAGGTGGTCGATTCCCAAGGCAAAGCCTTTAATATCAGCCCATCGTTAATTGTGATTGATGGCAATGGCCACTGGCAATTTCCCATTGATGCCGGCACCTTGGCCGATGGCAAAATTAATGTCTTAAGTTATAGCCGTGATGCTGCGGGCAATACCGCAACGGCTACGGCGGCTATTGATAAAGACTCGGTAACAACTGCGCGTATAGCCTTACACGATGGCAATGTTGGCGATAAGGACGATGTGCTTAATGCCGCAGAAGCAAAGTCTTCAGTGGTGATGGGAAAAGTTGAAGCCGGTTCCAGTATTGACAGTTTGGTGGTTACTGACGGGACTAATAGTATTACGCTGGCGCCGAATAGTTTTAAAGTCGATGCCAGTGGTCGTTTTCATCTGATCACTGATTTATCGCCCCTGCAAGACGGCACCTTAACGATAGAATTAAAAGGGCAGGATCGAGCCGGTAACCCTTTTGATCAAACCGACAGTATGGAAAAAGATACCGTCGCCAATGCCGTGGATGACAAAAGTACAGCGACGGAAGATCAGGGGCCTGCGGCCACTTCGGGCAATGTTTTAAATAATGATGAACAGGGTGCCAGCCTAACAAGCTCAGGCGATATTGCCGGCCTTTATGGCACCTACCATTTCCATAGTGATGGTTCCTACACCTATGAATTGGATAACAGCAAAGTTCAGAGTCTGGCTGAAGGTGCCAAGCTTGAGGACCACGCGCAATATACCATCACCGATGCCGCAGGCAATGATAATACCGCCACGCTAAAAACGGTGATTACGGGCACCAATGACCTGCCGGTTATTGCTGGCGTTGTTAATGGTGCAGTGATTGAAGCGGGCAGCAATACTGTCGGTGTGGATACCGCCAGTGGTCAGTTAGTGGCCACCGATGCCGACACCGGTGATAGTTTGCATTGGCATGTTGCTCAGTCTCAGGGAATTTATGGCAGCTTAACCATGGATCAGCAAGGTCAGTGGACTTATCAATTGGATAATGCCGCCGGCAGTGCAGCCAGTCAAATGGCAGCAGGGGAGCAACGACAGGATTTCTTTTGGGTGACGGCAACGGATGGTTCCGGTATTGCGGTACCGCAAAAAATTGCCGTGGATATTACCGGCGCCAATGACAAAGCCATTATTGCTGACGCACAAACTGATGCGACAAAAATTTCTATTACCGAAGACCGTGGTTATATCAATACCCATTACCAGTTGGAGTACCACGGTCGCTTAACCATTAGCGATCCCGATGCCGGTGAAGCACAGTTCGACCCCAATATCGGTCCGCAAACTTATCAGGGCATTGGTTATGACTCGAGTTTAGGCGGCCATGTTTTGCTAATGCGTGGTGGCGGTTACACCTATTATATTGACCAGCGCCAATCGGTTGTGCAAAACCTCGGTGCCGGTGAACATATTACCGACCATGCAACCATCAAATCGGTGGATGGCACCGAACATATTATTTCTGTGGTGATAAACGGCACCAATGATGCGCCAACCGTTTCAGCAGCGCCCACCTTAACACCGGGAACCGAGGATAAAGATTATACGCTGCACAGCAGTGACCTGTTGAGCAATGCCAGCGATATTGATCATAACGATCAAGGGCAACTTAGTGTTCATCAGTTAGAGGCACTAAAGCCTGATGGCTCTGTCGCTGGTACGATGGTCGATAACCATAACGGCACTTATACCTTTCAACCGGAACAAAACTATAACGGCCCGGTACAGTTTCATTATCACATTCAGGATGCCCATGGTGGCAGTGTGTCGACCAGCGCGAGTTTAACGCTGGCGGCGGTACAAGATAGAGCTGTGATTAGTGGTGTAGATACTGGCTCGGTGACTGAAGCCAGCTATCAGGATAGGTCACCGGATTATGCCCAGCCCGGTATTTCAAAACTGGGGCAGAATGCTTTGTCTGTGGATGGTAAGTTGGATATTACCGATGCCGACCAGGGCGAGGCAGTTTTTGATACCAAAGGCGGCACCTTTACCTCCTATTCAGGGCAGTATGGTCACCTGTTATTAAATGCCGATGGTAATTGGCACTATATGGTAACCGTGGGCAGCAGTGATTATGTCGGCAATCGAATTAGCTCTGTAGGTTCAACCATTGATCAATTGGGTGAGGGTCAATCCCTCACGGATACCATTACCGTCTATTCTAAAGACGGCACCTCTCACGATATCGTTATCACCATTCATGGTGACAACGATAGACCCTATTGTTCTAGCGCTGTGCAATTAGCGTCCGGCAAAGAAGATACCGCGCAAACCCTAACGGTAGCAGAGCTATTAAAAAATACCGTAGATGTCGATGCCAATGATGCCAATCAATTATCTATCGGCAATATGCAGGTGGATCATGGTTCGGTAACGCATAATACAGATGGCACCCTGACCTTTACGCCAGAAAAAGATTACAACGGCCAGGTTAATTTTACCTACGATGTTAAAGATGCTCACGGTGGTGTAACTCAAACAGGCGCCTCCCTGAATTTATCGGCGGTGGGGGATGCGGCAATTATCACCTCCGGCCCTAAACAAACTATTACCGAAGATGCTTCCGGCGGCAATAGTGAAATAGCCAGTGGCAGTTTAACCATTGTTGACCCCGATGCGGGTGAGCAAAGATTTCAATATAGTCAGTTTGGCGAGCATGCCATCCACGATCCCTTTGGTGGTCAGTTGCGCATTGATAATGCGGGTACTTGGGGTTACACCGTGCCGAATAGTGCATTACAACATTTAGCGGCGGGTCAGGTTGAACAAGTGAGTTATCTTGTTCACTCGCAAGATGGTACGGCCCACACCATTAATATAGAAGTGGTGGGCAGCCATGATCGACCAACGGCAACGGCTCAAGTTATTAACGGCGTAGAAGATACGTCACATCATTTTACCGCGGCTGAATTTGGTTTTAGTGATGTGGATGATGGCGATACCTTGCAACATATTACGATCACGCAATTACCAACGGCTACTGACGGGGCGTTATTTTTAAACGGCCAGGCTGTTAGCGCAGGTCAGCAGATTGCCGCCAAAGATATTCCCGACCTTGTGTTTACACCGGCGGCCAATATTAATGGCGATATTGATTTTAATTACACCACCAATGATGGTCATGCCGACTCTGCCGTTGCCACTGCACATCTGCAAATTGCGGCTGTAGGCGATGCGGCTACTATAACCGGTGATAGTTCAACGGCTGTGACTGAAGATCTAAATATTAACAGAGGATTTTTAATTGGTCAGGGGCTGTTACACAGTCAGGATGTAGACAATACCGCTGACACCTTTCAGGTAGAAACCTTAACGCAAAAAGTGGATGGCTCTGCCTCGGTGGGCACCCTGCGAATGACTCAGCATGGGCATTGGATATATACGGTTGAGAATAACGCGGTGCAGCATTTGGCTAAGGGTGAAACCCTCACCGAAACGTTTACTGTTCACAGCGAAGATGGCACAGCCCACACAGTTAGTGTTGATGTGATAGGCACCAACGATCAGCCAACATTAACCATTAACACGACGACACCAGTCACCGGTGATTTAGTCGGTGCCGATATTGATGGTGATGCGTTACAGTATGACGCCATACAACCTTCAGGGCATTATGGCCATCTAACCGTTGATGCATCCGGTCATTATCATTACCAGCAAGGCAGCAGTGTTGCCGGTATGAATTATGATGCCAGTACGGGCACCTATAGCGCCAAAGATGTTTATGAAGTGCGTGTTTCTGATGGGCAAGGCGGGGAGACCCGACAGTTTTTAACTTTTGATATCACTGCTACCGTAAACGCACCAGCAATCACCGGTGGCCAGCCAGTGATTAGTGCGCAGGTGCCGACGCTTCCTTCTGTGACTTCAACCCAACCGACGGCTGCGACCATTCAAACCACGCCACCACAGAATGCTGTAACTTTAGATTTAGAGGCAGGCAGTGATACAGGGCAATCGACGACTGACAATTACACCAAGGCTTCAACCCCAACATTGAGTGGGCATACTGATATCCCTTTTTCACAGGTTGATATTTATAGCGGTAATCAACTACTGGGCAGCACTCGCTCTAATGCCAGCGGTCAATTCCAGTTGGTCAGTGCGCAACTAACGGATGGTGTTTATCCGCTAACCGCGCAAGCTACCGCACCTTCCGCTACGGCGGCTGTAAGTTCATCACCCTTGTCGATTACGGTAGATACTCAGGTAGCGCCGTTGGCGATCAACCTGACTCATGATACTGGTAGCAGCGCTACCGATTTACTGACTAATGACGGTGCTTTAACGATTACCGGTCAGGAGAGTGGGGCGTCGCTGGAGTATTCAATCGATGGTGGTAAAAACTGGTCTAACCATTTTACACCGGTGACAGGCGCGAACACCGTAGCGGTTAGGCAGGTGGATATTGCCGGCAATATGTCATCACCAGCGACCTTGGACTTTACGCTGGATAATCAAGTGGCGGCCCCCACCGTTTCTTTGCGCAATGATACCAGCAGAACATTTAATGCCGCTGCTGATGGCATTACCAAAGACCCGCGTTTATCGATTCAGAGTGAAGCCGGTGCCAGATTGGAATATTCCACTGACAGCGGCCAACATTGGTCTAACGGTTTTACTGCGTCTGAAGGCGCTAACACATTCCTTGTGCGTCAAACGGATATTGCGGGCAATCAGTCTGCCGCCACCCATTTTAGTTTTACACTGGATACTACACCGGGAACGGTAACGGTTGATCCCATCTCAACCGACAATGCCTTAAATGCCGCAGAAAATAATCAGCCGCTGGTGATTACCGGCACCACATCCAACACAGCACCTGGTGATGAGGTGTATATAAAAATAGGCAGCAATAATTTTTATGGGGCACAGGTAGATGCCAATGGCCATTGGCAGTTAACCCTGAATGCCAGCGAACACCAAAAGATTTTAGGTTCCGATAAAGACTACCCCATTACTGTTGGTACGATAGATGCAGCAGGCAATGCCACCACTGAAATCGTAACTCACTTATTAGTAGATACCGCTAATCCGCTGCCTGTTATTTCCGTTGACCCTATTACCACCGACAATATTATTAACCTTGCCGAAAGTCAGCAGACGATTGATATTACCGGGCAAGCCAGCGGTGATTTTAATTCGGGTGATCCGGTTTCTTTAACCATTAATGGCCAAACATTGGCATCCTATAGTGGGCAGGTGGATGCGACGGGCCACTATCAGATTGCCGTTCCTGCGAGTGTATTACTCAACCAAACTGGTGGAGCTACAGGGTATACGGTTGAGGCCAGTATTATCACAAAAGATAGTGTGGGCAATTTGGGTAGCGCCAGCAGTGGCAACCGAAACTTTAGTGTCGATACCACCATTAACCCGTTACAGGTTTCGCTAACTCACGATACCGGCATCGCAGGCGATCATATTACCAGCGATGGTGGATTAACCCTTGGCGGCCAAGAGCCCGGTGCGTTAATAGAATACTCTACCGATGGTGGCACGCATTGGAGCCAGCAATTTACACCGCAGGCCGGTACCAATAGTGTTTCGGTCAGGCAGACGGACGCTGCAGGTAATAGCTCCTCCCCAACCGCAATCAGCTTTACCCTTGATAATACCGTGGCAGCTCCACAGATTTCATTGAATACTGATAGTGGTTCAAATCATAGTGACTTGATCAGTAATAAAGGCGTATTAAATGTGGCCGGTGTTGAAACAGGCTCCACCTTGGAAATTTCAACAGATGGCGGTCAGCATTGGCAGAGCACATTTACCGCAGTGGAAGGTGTGAATAATGTGTTGGCACGGCAAACGGATGTGGCCGGCAATGTCTCGGCAACCAGCGCGTTGAATTTCACTTTGGATACACAAATCGATGTCAGTATTTACAGTTCCAGTGTTCAGGCCAACGGTGATTTAAAAGTCGATATTTTTCTACCCAAAGACAGCGTGGTTGATCAGCTTCAGATTAGTAGCGGCGGCGTAGTGCTTGATGTGGATCTGACTAAAAATCTATTGGTTGCCAATAGTACGTTAACACCAGACCATCACTACTTTACGTTTGTTGATATTGACCTGTCATCCTTGCCCGATGGCCCACTGACGATTTCCGCAACGGCTCAGGATAAAGCCGGTAATACCGCCAGCACGCAAAATAATTTTGGCAACCAACTTGTTCTCGATACACAGGCCCAAACACAGGACGATATGGCCAGAGTTATTGAAGACCAGACACAGCCAGCCCTCGGTAATGTGTTAAGCAACGATGAAGCCGGTTCAGTGGTAACCAGTGTGGGTGATATTGCAGGCAGCTATGGTGTGTTTCATTTGCAGGCCGACGGCAGCTATAGCTACCAGCTTAATAACGCGGACCCTGCGGTTGATGCTTTGTCACCCGGTTCGACACCACTGGTTGATAGAGTGAGTTATACCACTCAAGATGCTGCAGGCAATGTGGGGCAGGCCAATCTTATTATTGCCATAACGGGTAGCAATGATGCCCCTGTTATCAGCCACCCCAGTTTTGCTTCGACTAACGAAGATACTGACTATCATCTTAAAGTGTCTGATTTTAATTTTACGGATGTCGATGGTGATTCGCTGCATCATATTACTATCACCGAGTTACCCACGGCCGAGCAGGGTGTACTGACTATGGGCGGTCAGGCGGTACATGCCGGCCAGTCTATTGCGGCTGCGGATATTCCTAAACTGGTGTTTAGTCCGACGCAGGATTTTGACAAAATTGGCGGTTACAAATTTACCGTGAGTGACGGCCATACCGACTCCGCAGAAAAAATGAATTTTATTGGCGTTCACGCGATCAATGATGCGCCGGTGATTAATGCAGCTAGTGATTTGACGGGGCGTGTTGATGAGGATGCAGCCATCAATACCGTGGCAGGACAGATGGCAATGACTGATGTTGATACTGCCAGTGGTCACACTTGGTCGGTTTCTACCGACCCTTCCCATGCTGCCCATTACGGCACCATGACTGTGGATAATACCGGCGCCTGGCATTACGCATTAGATAATAGCAATCCCGCTGTTAATCAATTAGGTCATGCTGATGTATTAACTGATAACGTGATGCTGCTGGTGGATGATGGTCATGGCGGCGTCGCTGAAAAAGAAGTGGTGATCAGTATATATGGTAATGATGACCGTCCACCGATACCTGTTGCACCTACGTGGAAAGTGCCGCCGACCATTACTGGTAGCCACGGCAATCAAAATGCTCAAGGGTCTTTAGGTGTGCCCCCAATGGTTATTCAGGGTGTGCCAACACCAATGACCGGTTGGGGTATTTCCACCGGTCATGGCAGTGTCACATCCTTGCAAGGTCACTACGGTACTTTAACGATAAACCCTGCCACCGGTGAATTGCATTACGACTACAGAACACAAAGTGGTGTTATCAAGCAAGGTGGTGGCGGTGGTGTTGATCAGGATGTTACCGATGTTTTTACCGTTACATTGGGTGGCAGCAATAATGAATTAGCGGAAGTGCATTTGCATGTACAGTCACAGTCAGTGCATGGCAATAGTGGTCACCATGTCGATAAAACGCAGTTGATCAATATGGAATTATTGCCCCTTGCACCGGCACAGTCTGATGAGCTGGAGCCCGACGTTGAAGAATCTAGCGTTACTTTACAGTTGCAAGATGACCCAACAGGGCAGCACAGTGCTGTTGATGATTATCTGGATGTTTTTCAGCAGGCGGGTGCTGAACTTGCGGATCAGCAGCCCAATACTGACGATGACGCGGCATCAGCCGATAATCCGTTAACGGCATTATTAGACAGTGGTGCTGTGATTGATGATACGGGCGGTGCTGATAATGGTCTCGATCCCTCAGCGCTTGACGTAGTGTTGGATGATAATGACCCGTCGCAGGATAATGATCAGCCGTTACAACCGATAGCGGATATCGTGGATGAGCAACCCTTAATTCCACTGGATGATAATCCACCGTTGCCGGATGACGATCCGAGTCAGCAAGGGATATAATAGAGACTTCTAATAATAAACTGGAATAGCCAATATGAAGTTTAGCCTGCGCTGTTTAATTATAGCGACTGTGTTGTCGCCTTTTGCTAAGGCAGAACAATCGGCAGAAACTATTGCTCGTGACTTAGCAAACCCCAATACACCTCTGGCCAGTTTAAATTTTAAATATCAGTATCGTACCTTTGACGGTGATCTGCCCGGTGCGAATGATCAGGATGGTCATTTGGTCTTATTTCAACCCACCTTGCCTTTTCCGTTAGATAATGGCGATAAAATATTATTTCGTCCTGCTGTGCCCATTCAAATTGCGCAACCGGTTTTTGATGCCACAAAAGCGGATTTTGATGATGAGCAAGGTATTGGTGATACTTCCATGGATGTTGCTTATGCGATGACCAGTGATACGGGTTTATTAACAGCACTGGGTGTTATTGCAACCATACCAACCGCTACCGAAGATAATCTGGGAAATGATAAGTGGACGCTGGGACCTGAAGTATTGCTGGGTAAAATTGGCAAGACCTATGTGGTGGGAGCTTTTCCTAATCATCAATGGGATGTAGGTGGTTCGGGCGATAAAGATATTAATCTAACCACGATGCAGTTATTTGGTATTTTGTTGCCCGGTGGTGGTTGGAATTATGGCTCCACGCCAATTTTTTCCTACGACCATGAAACCGAAGAATGGACAGCACCGCTAAATTTTACTTTTGGTAAAACTGTGATTAACAATGGCCGCCCATGGAAGCTCAGCGTAGAAGTTAACTACTATGTTGAAAGCCCGGATCTGTTTGGTCCTGAATGGATGATTGGGTTAAGTATTGCCCCAGTGGTAGAAAATGGATTGGCTGGTTGGTTTAAATAAAAATGATGAATAAGCAATGGCTAAGTTACTCTCTAATGATAGCGGCGCTGGTAGCCCCCCTATGCTCTACTGATCTTCGAGCCGAGCAAAAATCCGGTTATAAAGATAATGCTAATTTTGCCGGCCCTGCATCAACTGTCTATCAATTAGAAGATGATGACGAAATTAAAACACCGGTTTTTGGGCTTCCCGTTGTTGATCAAATGTTGCAGCCCTGGTTTGACTTTAAAAAATCGCTGAATGATGACTATGGTTTGCAGTTTGGTTTGGAGTACACCACGGTTTATCAGCAAACCAGTGATGAAATTGAAGGTGAAGATGACCATGCCTGGTCAGGTATTGTTAGGGCGAAGGGGAAGTGGGGTCTGCTCAATCGTGGTCAGGTAAATCAGGGTGCTTTGGTTTTTTCTGTTGATAATCGCGCTAATTATAGTGATGTTTCCCCGGCGGACTTTGGCAATAATATAGGTTTTATTGCCCAGCCCGCTTATTTATTTAGTGATGTTGATAACGTGCTGGTAGATTTTCACTGGCAGCAATTACTGAGTAATGGTCGTACCGGGTTTATTGTTGGACGGTTTGATCCCAGTGATTTTATGCATGTACTTGGACATAAATCGCCATGGACATCCTTCCAGAATTTAAATGTATCTTTGGATAGTTCTATTGCTTACCCTGACTTGGGTGTTGGCGCAGGAGTAGGGCATTGGTTTGAGCCAACAACTTCTGGGCAGTTTTATTTATTGGGCGGCTTTAATGACGCCAACGGTAAAATCACTGAAGAAAAAGCCTTTCAGCATGGCGCTGAATTTTTTAAATTTTTTGAATTAGGTTGGACGCCAAGTCGGCAAGAGCGTTATAGCACCAATTTGCATATCACTTTCTGGGATGTGGATGAGCGGGAGCATGATGGTGTTAATGCAGCGAAAGGTGTTGCCGTAGGGACGAATTATACCTGGCAGCAGCTTACCGTTTTCGGTCAGGTGGGTATATCCGATACAGAAGATGATGCCGATCCACAAATTTATAAAAACTCTTATACCACCGGCCTGACCTACAATATCCGTAATAGTTCGGACCAGTTTGGTTTGGCGGTCAATTATGGTGAGTTGGCGGTAGCAGGTTTAGGTGAGCAAACCGTTGTGGAAAGTTATTATCGTTTGCAGTTGACCGCGAATATGGCGTTAACGCCAAGTGTACAGTTTATTGATGACCCGGCTTTGCATCCTGAGAAAAGCTCGGTGACATTGTTTGGTTTGCGGTTGCGGTTAACGTTTTAAATAGGGGTGGTGGTGGATTGCAATCCACCCTACCAGTGCCGTAGGATGGATTATAATCCACCAAACCCAGCCCTGAAAAATTATCAGCCTCTGTTATTAGTTACCTTGCCAAGCTCCTGCATAATATCCCGCCAAGATACAATGCCCACAGGCTTTCTATCCTTATTAACAATCGGTATACAGGAAATACTATGCTGATTAAAAATATCGACCGCATCTTTAACTGAGGCGCTATCATCCAGCGAGATCAGTTTGCGGGTCATAATTTGATGGGCTCTGCGGTCGAGTATCGCCAGGTCAGCTGATGTTTCAGCGGGTGTGCCTATTCTTGGGCTCAGTGCTTTTAATAAGTCCCGGTCTGAAATAACCCCCATCAGTTTTTCATCGTCTACCACTAGTAGGTGATGAAAATGCGTATCTTCAAATATCCGTTTTACTTTGCCCAGTGAGTCATCCATAGCAACGGCGACAACGGGGTTGGTCATAATCTGTTTGACTTTCATGCTGCACCTGCCTGCCGATTAAAACCGGTAGCGTCCTCCGATCATATAGGTGGTGACATCAATATCTTCAATATTATCGTAATAGCGCCAGCTAAAGACTGCGTCGATATTATCGTTAATGGGTTGCATAATACTAAGACTGGTTGTGTAACCGTTTTCGTCGCTGGAGGCTCGGCCGCCGCTTAAGTCTGCTTCAATATCGGCCTGATAAAAACCGGCTTTAAATTCAGCGCGGGTTTTATAACCCTGACGTTGTAGAATATCACCGGCAATGGCGATTGAAATATCGTATACATTTTCAACATCAACGCTGCCTGCAATAGCGTCTTCGTCAATCTCAAAACTACCCAGGTCAGCATAGCCAACCTCGGCACTGATATTGCTATTCAATTGATAAGCGCCATAAAGCCGATAACCTTTGTCATCGTCAAAATCTCCCTGTCTGATATCGGTATAACCCAATTCTGCACCGAGATAGAAAGGGGCCTCTGCCAAGCAGAGAAGGGGGGAGAGTAAGCTGATAAGCAGCAGTTTATACATCGACATTGAGAATCCTTATTAGGTGCGCAATAATCAGTAAAAATAATTCGCCCACAAGGGCCAGCCTGGTCACGACAGCAAGATCGTAAGATAGCAACAAGATAACAAAGAGTAACAACCCGTGACAAGATGATAACAATTTACCTTACTAAGCAGGGGTCCTCTGGCTATGGTAAGTATGACCACTCAATCGGGAGCTTGGCTACATGTTGAAGCATACTACTTTTCTATTACTTGTAAGCGTATTTTTAACGGCGTGTTTTCCCGATAACAATAGTCTGGATTTTAAAGGCGATACCTTAACCACTATCACTGTCACTCCGGCTTTTAACCGCACCCTGGTGGGGGCCACGCAAAGCTATCAGGCTGTGGGTACTTTTGAGGACGGTAGTAGCAAAGATATTACGGATACGGTGAGCTGGACCAGTAGCAATAACGATATTGCTACGGTGACCGCTAATGGCCAGGTTGAGGCGCTGGCTGCAGGCCGGGTGATTATTACGGCAACGGAAGGGGCCATTTCCGGCGGTGCTACTCTGGCTGTGTTTGAGGAAGATGCTTTCGAGTTGGTTATTCTACCCGGCAATGCCGCCGAGCCGGTGGGTGCAACGGTGCAATATCAGGCGCTGGTTTATTTGGCTTCCCGCAGTTCTGTCGATGTAACAGATTTGGTGACCTGGTCTTCTTCGGCTGAATCGACGGTGTCTATTGCCGAGGGTGGTCTGGCAACGTTTAACGCCGAGGGTTCGGTAACCATTAGCGCCAGTTGGCAGGCAGGAAGTGCCTCAGTACCCGCCACGGTAACCTCGGCGGTATTGCAGAAATTACTGGTCGACCCTATTTCACAAACGGGGGCTGCTGGTACCACAGTACAGTATCAGGCGACCGGTATTTATTCCGACGGCAATAGCGCCGACCTTACTAATGTCGTGAGCTGGTCCAGCGCTGATAGTCAGATTGCCACCATCGACAATACCGGTCAGGCGGCGTTATTAACGGCGGGTGAGACTCAGATGACGGCGGCCATTGACGCTTTCACTGCCAATGCCCAACTGACAGTGACTGGGGCATCGATTGAAACCTTGCAAATTTTACCCGCTGCGATTAATGCTCCGGCTGGCACTGCTGGTCAGTTGGTTTTGCTGGCAGCCTATAGTGATGGCGCTGTAGTTGATGTTGCGGCCAGTGCCTTATGGGAGTCGGGAGATTCTGACATTGCACTGGTGCAAAGCTCAGGGACCGATGCAGGTTTTACCCAGCTATTAAGGGCTGGCAGCACGACGATTAATGCAGCCTTTGATGGGCTTGAAACTTCAGCTGCTGTCACAGTATCTGCAGCGCAACTAAAAGAAATTATTTTAGAGCCGGTTAATACAACGGCAGCGGAAGGTTTCCAAGTGCAATATAGTGCCACCGGTATTTACTCGGATGGCAGCCGCGAAAGTCTAAAAGCAGAAGTAAGTTGGCAGAGCAGCGATAGCAGTATTGCGGTGATTAATAACCAGGGGCTGGCATCCACCGTGGAGGTTGGCGCCACCCTGATTTCGGCCAGCAAAGAAGGGATTATTGGAGAGACAACACTAACGGTAACGGATGCGACTTTAACTCGAGTCGATATTATTCCCGGTAGTGTTAGCAAGCCGGTAGGGCGGTTGGAGAGCTTAAAGGCCTTGGCACAATACAGTGATGGTAGCATTGCCGATGTCACTACCCAGTCGACCTGGAGTTCCAGTGACGACCCCACGCTGTTTGTAACTCCCAAGGGAGATTCGGCCGGTGTGATTATTGGCCGTATGCCCGGTGAGGCCATGGTTAGTGTTAATTATCAGGGGCAGACCGATACTATTCCGGTCACTATTACTGAAGCCGAGCTGGTCGCTATAGTGGTGGAACCCAGCAATGCCAGCATTGCCAATGGCCGCAGCCAGCAATATACCGCTACCGGTCTGTATTCCGATGGCACCAGTTCCTTGTTGGGCAAGGAAGTCAGTTGGCTGTCTAGTAATCCCGAGGTAGCCACTATTAGTTTGGATGGTCTGGCAGTCACCCTGACTGCCGGTGAAACCACGATCAGTGCCAGTTTCTCAGGTATCGATGCTGAAACCTCGTTGACGGTGACCCCGGCACAAGTGACCTTAATGCAGGTTTTTCCGGTCGATATCGAAGCTCCGCTGGGGGCTCAGGGTCAATTAAATGCTGTGGCGACTTATTCCGATGGTACGGTGGCCGATGTCACTGCCGAGTCCACCTGGGAGTCTAGTAATTCCGGTATTGCCTATGTGGTAAACGACGGTGCAAACGCGGGTTATGCCCTTGCTACCGGTGAAGGTTCGGCACAAATTTCAGCGAGCTTTAGTGCGGTTTCTGCCACCTCACCGGTATTGATCACCGCCGCAGTTTTACAGTCAATTAACGTTGAGCCGGTTGATGCCACCATCCCCAAAGGGGTTGAGCAAGTCTATACGGCCACCGGTTTCTATTCGGATAATACCTCCCAGGATTTAACCAGTCTGGTTGCCTGGCAAAGTGCAGACGCCAAGGTGGCGACCATTGATGCCACTGGGCGGGCTAAAGGAGAGGCAGAAGGTAGTACGGTTATTCAGGCGCAATACCAGGGTGTAATTGGGCAAACCAATTTAACCATTACCGCGGCCGCTTTAACGGGCTTGCAAATTAGTCCGGCCAACCCTTCGGCACCGGCCGGTGCCAGTGGCGAGTTTGTGGCCACTGCCTATTACAGTGATTTAAGCACCAAAGTGGTAACGACGGAAACTACCTGGCTTTCTTCAGATAGCAATACTGTGGTGGTATCGCCCACCACGGGCGCTGCCGATTTTATCGCTCAGGGCAGTGCCACTATCACGGCTAATTTTCAGGGCCAGAGTGATACTACGACGGCAACCGTGACTGAGGCGATACTGGTTAGTGTGGTGGTTGACCCTGCCGTTATTGAAGTCGCCAACGGTATTGATGTGCAGTACCGGGCGCTGGCTATCTATTCCGATAATAGCGGTGTAGAGCTAGGCAGTGGCGTGGTATGGGACAGCCTGACAAAAACGGTTGCGGTGATTTCACCTGGCGGCCTAGCCGAGACGCTTGCCGCTGGGGCTACCCATATTACCGCCAGTTTTGGTGGCAAGGTTGGCGGGGCTGATCTGCGCGTTAACGCGGCTGAGATTACAGAAATTAAAATACTTCAGCCGGATTTTGAATTACCGCTGGGTACCAAAACGCAGCTTGAGGCCGTAGCCTATTTTACCGATGGCACGTCGATTGGTATTACTTCCTCTGCTAGCTGGAGTTCTTCCAACCCGGATATTCTAAGCGTTACCTCCAGTGCATCCAGTCGTGGTGAGGTATTGGCCCGTGGCCTCGGCACAGCGGCTATTAGCGTGAATTACCAGGGCTTTAGCGACTCTGCCAATGGCACTGTTACCGATGCGGTTCTCAACAGTATTAGCCTTAGTCCGCTAAATACCAGTACTGCCAAAGGGGTGGATGTGCAATATACCGCTATCGGTCTGTACTCAGATGACACTTCTGAACCCCTGACCAATTTGGCGGATTGGCAAAGCAGTGATACCAGCGTAGCCACGGTGGCTAGCAGCGGTAAGGCTTCAACACTCAAGGTGGGTTCCACTACCATTACTGCCAGTTATAGCGGTGTTTCTGCACAAACTTCGCTGAATGTAACGGCGGCGGTTGTAGAGTCATTGCAGGTTACCCCTGCTGCTCTTACCGAGCCTGCAGGTACCAGTGGCCAGCTCACTGCCACCGCTTATTATAGCGACAGCAGTAGTGAAAATGTGACTCAGCAAGCTGCATGGGCATCCTCCAATACGGAGGTGGTTTCGGTGATCACTACCGGTGACAACGCAGGTTTTACCCAGCTGCTTACACCGGGCAATGCCACTATTACTGCCAGCTTTAATGGTGTGACAGACGTGGTTGAAATTGTTGTGACACCGGCTGTGCTGGTCTCTATTGAAGTTAACCCAGCACTGGCAACCGTTGCTGAAGGTATTCCTGTGCGCTATGAGGCGATTGGTATTTTCAGTGATGGCAGTAGCTCGCCAATTAATGAAGATGTGACCTGGCAAAGTAGTAATACGGATATTGCTGTGATTGGCCCTGCCGGTATTGCTCTTACCCATGGCGTGGGTAGCACAGTTATTAGTGCCTCTGTGGGTGAAGAGGAGACGATCTCAACCACCGGTGCCGATGTCCAATTAAATGTGACAGATGCTATTCCGTTAGCGTTGCAAATCGTGCCGGGCAATTTGATGGAGCCTGCCGGTACTAGCGGCCAGCAGATTGCAGTGGCGTTTTTCTCAGACTTCAGCGCCCAGGATGTCACTAAGCAATCAACCTGGGTCTCTTCTGATAGCAGTATTGTGACTGTTGTTGCCAGCGGCGAAAATGCCGGCTTTACAGAATTATTAGCGCCGGGTCTGGCGACGATAACAGCTACCTTTCAAGGTGTTTCCCGTACTGTTAATGTTGAGGTGACCCCGGCCGAGCTGGTGTCGATAGAAATTTCTCCGGTGGATCAATCGGTGCCTAAGGGGCTGGAAGTACAATACAATGCAACCGGTATTTTCACCGATGGCAGTAGCTCATCCATCAATAGCGATGTTGTTTGGCAAAGCAGTGATACTGGTGTGGCCACCATTGATGAAAATGGCCTGGCTAATACCTTGCCCGATAGTATCAGGGATATTAGTACAACGATCATATCCGCCAGTTTTGATGGCATAACGGCGAGTACTTCACTGACAGTAACCGATGCAATTGTATTAAGCCTGCAAATTACACCGTCCAATCTTACGGAGCCTGCGGGCACCAGTGGCCAGTTAACGGCTACGGCGTTTTATTCGGATAATACTTCCAAAGATGTCACCACTTCATCGACCTGGTCTTCTTCCAATACGACCATTGTCGATGTAGTAACGACGGGTGAAAAAGCGGGCCTTGCCACCTTGTTAGTCGAAGGCGAAGCCGTTGTCACGGCGACTATAGAGGGTGTTCCTGATCAGGTTGATATCGTAGTAACGACGGCGGTACTGCAAGCGATACAAGTTGATCCGCGCTTAAGTCAGGTGCCAGAGGGTTTGGAGGTTGCCTATAACGCTACTGGTTTCTTCTCCGATGGCTCTTCTTCACCGATTAATGAAGATGTGAGTTGGATTAGCAGTGACCCCGATGTAGCGGTGATTACCTTTGACGGTGTTGCCATCACCCAGGCGCCGGGCAGTGTTGCTATTACTGCGGCTGTGGATATTGGTACAGGGGGTATTCCCGATATTATTTCCGGTGCGGCCTTGCTGGGGGTTAATACGGCGGAAGTGGTTTCCATTCAGGTGACACCACCGTTTTTAACCGAGCCAGCCGGCACCAGTGGCCAGCTTCAAGCCACCGCCGTATTAACCAATGGCCTGACTGATGATATTACCCAGGCCGCTACCTGGACCAGTTCCAATCCTGAGGTGGCCAGTGTAGTGACAACCGGTGAAAACGCTGGCTTTACTCAGTTACTGAGAAAAGGCACGGCAACCATTACCGCTTCCGCTCAGGGTAAGTCCACCCAGATTCCGGTGGAGGTCACCGATGCCGTGCTGGTTGATATTCAGGTCGATCCGGTTAATGCGATATTAACTGAGGGTAATGAGCTGCAATATAATGCCAACGGTGAGTTTTCCGATGGTACAGTGACGCCGATTAATACGGATGTGAGTTGGGTTACTGGCAATAATAGTATTGCCACTATTACCATTGATGGTTTGGCCACGGGTATTACAGCTGGAGCCACGACAGTTAGAGCGGCAGTGGGTGATATTAGTACTACTACTGATCTGACCGTTACTAACCCTGTACTGGTTGAGTTGCAGGTATCACCGATTGATACTTCCCTGATTGTTAAGCAAAGCCAGCAGTATCAGGCGACCGGTATCTACGATAATTCGGATACCCAGGACTTAAGCAATACTGTTACCTGGGTCACCGATACCGAGTTTGCCACTATCTCAAACTCTGCTCGAAGTTCAGCTACCAGTAGTGCCAGCAAAGGTTTATTAAACGCGATTAAAGCAACGCCTGAAACGCTGGTAACCGCCAGCTTGATTAACTCCAATAATGATTTAATCAGTAATTCGGCGACGTTGGAAATTACCGAACCGACGCTGGACTTTGTGACTATCCGCCCCGGCAGACAGGATTTACCTGCCGGTTCCGAATCCCAGTGGACGGCGGAGGCGACCTTTACCAATAGCGATACCGTTGATGTAACCAACGATGCCAGCTGGGCCAGTAGTGACCCCGGTATCGCCACCGTTATCGATGGCCTGGTATTGGGTGTGGCTGCTGGTACTGCCAATATTTCGATTAACTACGAGGGCGAAACGGATACCTTGCCGGTGACGGTGACTGCACCGGACCTACAGACAATTTCTGTAACGCCGACCTTTAGTATTTTAGGTCTCAATACCGCCCAGCAAATGATTGCTACCGCTAACTATAGTGATGGCTCCAATCTAGTGATCACTGATACGGCTACCTGGTCTTCTTTGAATTCTGACAAGGTGAGTATCAGTAATGCCGGGGGCAGCAAAGGTATAGCTACGGCTTTAGCAGTAGGCACCTCTAATGTATCGGCTGACCAGAATGGTGTTAATGGTGATGAGGCTGTTGTAGATGCACAGGAGTTGGTGTTGCTGCAGTTAAAAGTTTCTCCAAGAACCACCACCATGAGTGAAAAATCTAACCAGTTATTTTTTGCTACCGCGATTTATAACGGTGGTTCCGAGTCTGATGTTACCAGCCAAGTGACCTGGACCACCAGTGATAACAAGGTGGTCAATATTGAAAACTCCGATAGTGGTGATAAGAAAACCTTTGGTTTAGCAACAGCGAAAAAAGCAGGCACTGCAACTATAACCGCAACATGGCCACAGGACGATAGTATTACTGATTCGGCCAGTGTTACGGTTACTGAAAAATGTAAAAATGATCCGGTGTCTGTTTTTGTCAAACCCAGTCCGGCGACTATTTCATTAAACGGTGAATTGCAGTTTGAATTAATCACCGTGGATGATGAAGGCTGTGAAACAAATGAAACCTATGAAAAAGCGCACTGGCATGTTGCTGATGATGATGAAGATATTGTCTCTATGGTCCATAAGGAGGGTGTTGCCACCGGTTTATCCTTAGGGACGGCTACGATTGACGGTGAGTATAATAAAGACAATATCGAATTTGTAACCGTCACCGTGATTCCGGAAGAAGTGGCATTGGTAAAAATTGCCGCTGAAGATCCAGCTACTATTGTTGATTATACGGTTGAAATTAATGGTGCACCGGTTAGCTTGACCTGTGATATGCAACAAGTTGATGGTGGTATCTTGCAGCCTCCTGAAGATATTACCAGTCAGGCAACCTGGATTAGTGCCGACAATAGTATTGCTTCAGTGGTTGATAGTGATGCCAACCCACAAGTGGTTAATGGTGTGGCTGTGGGTATTACGGAAGTGACCTGTTATCACGGCGGTAAGCGGGCTAATATCACTATTGATGTGGTTGCCCCTTAAAGTATAAGGCAGAGTATGAAAAATAATACGCAACGAAAAAAACCGTTATTCTTTTTTTTACTGGTATTGTTTCTGCCGCTAACCGCCGTTTCTCAAATCTATAAATGGGTTGATGAGGACGGCAAGGTGCACTTTGGTGATAAACCCAAAGAAAGCCCAGCGGGGCAGCTTAGTGAGAAAGTGGAACTCAAAGAAGGCTATGTACCTGGTGAGGCTATTCCCGAGGAACAGATCGAAGCGCAAAAAGATTTTCTGAGAAAAAAAGATCAGCAGCGAGCGCTGGAACAACAACAGCAGCAGGAGGCGTTGGCCAGACGTAAAGAACAGCAGCAAAAATGCCAGAAAATGCGGGATCGCATCAAAGATTTTACCACCGCAAAAGTGGTTAATGGCCGGGTTCAAAGGAATAATTACTTTACGGAAAATGGCCAGCCTGTAACGTCTGATCGTCAGGATGAAATTGTTGCGGAGCTGGAACAATCTATCGCCAGGCAATGTGATTAACGTCGTTAGTTGATCAGGTTAATCATTTGGCAATAACCGTATTTTGACCGTTGTCACTTGCTAGCATGGCCGAGTGATTACAGGGCTACTCTTTTTCGTTTTGTCAGTGCCAGGCCGATTACTGCGGAGGAAAACAACAGCGCAGTCGTGGGTAAAGGTATGGCGGTGACTTCTTGGGTCGTCATTTCGAGGTTGCGGGTCAGATATACCCCGCGGTTGGCAATGCCATTTTCAGCCCAAAAACTATTATCCTGAGTAACTTCTGTACCATAGACAATATCACCTCCGGCTCCCATCATTCGCCAGGTGGCCGTTTCATCCTGATACATACCATAGGCACCACGGTTGGTGGTTTCTCCAAACAAATTGAGAAAAAGACTGATATCCTGCCCCTGGTCGGCATAAGCCCCTTCGCTGATTCTTGACCAGTGCTGCAGGGCATTGGTTTCGTAATAGCCTTCAAATAATTCGCCAAATAAGCCTTCGATTTCAGTATGGCTGGGTAGTCGCCAACCGGGGTTTTGCAATAGTGCTTCGGTAAAAGATAGGCCCGCCACAACGTCTAAATCCAGCCAGTCCATATGGGTACTGGAATCTGTGGTAAAGCTGCCATGATCAATCAGCGCGGCGTTGACAGAGAGTGGGAGTGTCAACAACACTAGAGTTAGGGATTTTAAAAACATTGAAAGAGCTCTTGGTTTAGCCATTGTTATTATTTTTTATGCTAGATAATTTTATAGTCCGTTATTAGGCGTATGTAAAATTTTTTTGAGGAAAAACGTTTGCAAAACAATGCTTTATATTTTTCTTGCTGTTATCGTGGGCTTGTTCCGGTGCTAACAAATAAGGTATGTCGATGAGTTCTGTCGAAAAAGAAAATTACCAAGTCTTTGTCTATGGCAGCCTGAAATCTGGCTTTCATAATCATGCATTACTGGCCACATCCTGTTACCTCGGTGCCTGCCGAACACCCCCACGCTTTAGTATGTATGATTTGGGGGCTTTTCCGGCAGTGGCCGAAGGTGGCACAACCGCTATCTATGGCGAGGTCTATAAGGTTGGGGATGATGTGCTAGCGCTATTAGACCAGCTTGAGGGGCACCCCGAATGGTATTGCCGAACTGTGATTGAGACAGAGTATGGTGATAGTTATATTTACCTGATTCAAGAAAGTATGACGGCGTATGCTCAGGTTGAAGATGGTCTTTGGGTTATTTAGTGGGCGGAATACATCTAAGAATTAATGGTGCCCAGGAGAGGACTTGAACCTCCACGGGGTTGCCCCCACTAGCACCTGAAGCTAGCGTGTCTACCAATTTCACCACCTGGGCAGCTTGTCAGAACACTGTGGCTCTGAGGCTAAGGCGCGCAATTTACTTGTGCGGCATGGTTTTGTCAATGAGAGAAGGGATTGTTTTGTGAGTTAATAGATGGGGGTGGGCGATTTATCTTGGTAGGCAGCCCCAATCCCTGAGTCTGCCCACCTGCTTGCTTACGGAGTCTGAACAACCACGGTCATAATATCGGATGGCTGGCTGCTGAGGCCATCGCTATCAATAGCGCTGATTGAAAAGTGGTAGGTGTCATCCTGCAGGTTTTCAATAACGGTAGATAAAGTGCTGTTTTCGTTGATCTCAATAATGGTATCGACGCCGCTAAACTCGGCCAGCATATAAACCTCATAGCCTAAAATCTCTGCGGCGCTTAAGGGCTCACCATTTTCTCTGGTAGAGGGTGCGGCCCATGATACTGTCAGCGAGCTGGTTGATGGGCCAGGCTCTTCCACTGGTGGCTCTTGGATTGGCAGGCTGTTCACGGTGACTTGAAAGCTGCCAGTGGCGGTGCGGCCTTCGCTATCACTGGTGGTGCATTCTACCGCCGTAGAGCCAATATTGAATTCACTGCCCGAGCTGGGAAGGCAGCTAACATTCAGGTTCTCGGGAAGAGCGCTGGTAATAAACTCAACAATAGCGCCGCCGCTGGTGCTGCTGGCCTCTACAGTTATATCAGCTGGAAGTTGTAGTTCGGGTGGTGGTGATATTGGCTGGCTGGGTTCGGTGACGGCTACAACGAAACTGTCTGTGGCGCGTAGTTGTTTTTTGCCTTCGGTGGTGCAGCTAACCGTTTGGTTGCCCACTGGGAATAGTGAACCCGACGTCGGGGTGCAGTTATAACCAGTGGTATTGCCGTTACCGTCCAGAGCAATGATGGCATAGCTGACTGCAATACCTTGCGGGGTTGTTGCTTCTACAGACATATCTGCCGGTACGGTAATTGTGTGTGGTGATGCTGTAGTTTTACCACCTCGACCACCACCTTTGGCAGCCATGGTCGTTTGAGAACAAACCAGTAAAACAATAACCAGATAATTGAATATGTTCATGCTTCCCCCCGGTAGCTACTTAATGTAAACGTTAGGGAAGCATCCTATAGCACTTAAAAAATATCTCTGCGAACCACTGCGCACTGCTGATTAATTAACCAAAAAATAGCGTAATAACCGGTCGGTTTTATGGTGGGTTAAACCTATGTATATAGGTATTTATGCGGATTAGTACACCTGCATATCGCTATTATGAATATGTTGAATTAACCACTGATCGTTTTTCTTGATGAGGTTGATAGCGCCCAGACCAAAGGTGGTTGCAGGTTTGCCCATATGCAAGCCACCTAATCGGTAGGAGACAATGGCCACTGCCGATTGTTCGGTCGTGCTGATGCGAAGTAATGAAATATCAAAACTTAAGTCGGTAAACATGGCCATCAGGTGTGCAACACCTATATCCATATAGGTTTTCTTATACCAGGCATTACCACCGGGCTGGATAATAGCCTGGTCACTCTTTGAGAGGGTATTAATGGTGAGTGCCTTTGGTGTGGCTGCCCCACCATGATTAACAGAGGGACGACATTGCACGCTGTGCTTTCCAGACTGGCGGCTTTGTTGTTATCCATCGCCCCTGTGCAGGCCTGTTCCATTTCAAGGATGATGGGGCGGGTATCGCTGACTGCGCTAAGACTGGTGGTTAATATTAGAAGGCCGAATAGCCCTGTTATTTTTAGCATGGGTGATCATCGGGTAGTTATTTGGCTGTGATATTGGGGTTAGCAGGTGGATTATAATCCACCCTACAGCGGGTGGGGGGATTATAAAAGACCCGCATTGGTGATTGTGGCGTATAATGGAAGCAACAGACCCCTAAATAACAACGGATTTCCCCCTTCTTATGGCAAAACGCCTAACCGATAAAGACCCCCATGCTGATCGCGAAGCCCAAAACTACGAGCAGCCTATTCCTAGCCGTGAATTTATTATGGAATTCCTTGAGCAGGCGGAAGGCCCGCTTAATCGCAATCAGCTGACTAAAGCGCTTGAGCTTAAGGATTACCAGGATGTTGAAGCCTTGCGTCGTCGTCTAAAGGCGATGGAGCGCGATGGTCAGCTAATGCGTAACCGTAAGGGGGCCTATGGTCTGGTGGATAAGATGGATCTGGTGCGGGGTAGGGTGTCTGCCCACCGGGATGGCTATGGTTTTCTCATGCCTCAGGAAGGGGGTGATGACTTATATCTGAATAGCCGTCAGATGAGCACGGTCTTTGATGGCGATGAGGTGATTTGCCGCAGTGCAGGCTACGATCACCGCGGGAAGCTTGAAGGGGTGATTGTTGAGGTGATCAATCGCAATACTCAGCAGCTAGTAGGGCGTTTATTTGATGAAAATGGTGTGGTTTATGTCTCGCCGGATAATGCCAAGATTAATCATGACATTATTATTCCCCGTGAAGCGGTCGGTGATGCTGAGGTTGAGCAATATGTGATGGTAGAAATCACCAGCCAGCCGGGTTGGCGTAAGCCCCCTACAGGGCGAGTGGTTGAGGTGCTTGGCGAGCATATGGCGCCGGGTATGGAAATTGATGTGGCTATTCGCACACATAATATTCCTCATGTTTGGCCGGAAGAAGCAGAGCGCGAAGCGTTGGCTTTATCGGCAGAGCCTTTGGAAGAAGACAAGCTGAACCGGGTCGATTTACGTAAGTTACCTTTTGTCACTATTGATGGAGAGGATGCTCGCGACTTTGATGATGCGGTGTACTGTGAATCGAAGCTATTAGGTGGTTGGCGTTTATGGGTGGCGATTGCTGATGTCTCTCATTATGTTCAGGTAGGTAGTGCTCTTGATCAAGAGGCAACATTGCGAGGAAATTCTGTGTATTTTCCTGAGCAGGTTGTACCCATGTTACCCGAGGCTTTGTCTAACGGTTTATGTTCGTTAAAGCCCAAGGTGGATCGCTTATGTATGGTCTGTGAAATGACGATCAGTAAGGCGGGAAAAATTAGCGGTTATAAGTTTTATGAAGGGGTAATGCATTCCCATGCGCGGCTCACTTATAACAAGGTGGGTGCGATTCTTGATAAGAAAAACCCCGATAGCAAACCACTGCGCATTGAGTATAAAAAGGTTGTGCCGCATCTCGAAAACCTTCACGACCTTTATAAAACATTACGGATAGCCCGCAGCAAGCGTGGCGCTATTGATTTTGAAACTACGGAAACCCGCATGGTTTTCGGTGATGACCGAAAAATTTCTGAGATTATTCCGGTGGTGCGCAATGATGCCCATAAATTAATTGAGGAATGTATGTTGGCGGCTAACGTTGCCGCGGCCAAGTTTTTGGAAAAACACAATGTGCCCGCTTTGTTCCGAGTGCACGAAGGCCCAACGGAAGAAAAGTTGGAAGCCTTAAGAAAGTTTTTGGGTGAATTAGCAATGGATTTGCCTGGTGGTAATAAGCCGGGGCCAGATGATTATCAGGTGCTGTTATCGCAGTTAGGTGATCGGCCAGATGCGCATATTATTCAAACGATGATGTTGCGTTCTTTGCGCCAGGCGGTTTATCAGCCTGAAAATCTTGGGCACTTCGGTTTGAATTACGATGCCTATGGTCATTTTACGTCGCCGATTCGTCGTTACCCTGATTTATTAGTACATCGTGCTATCCGTCATGTTGTACGCAGCAATATGGAAAGCAAGAAGGTTAAACGTGTTGATGGTGCAACTGTCTTGCCCAAGAAAACGATTTACCCCTATGAAATGCCGGATTTATTGGTATTGGGTGAGCAGTGCTCAATGACCGAGCGTCGTGCCGATGATGCCACCCGTGAAGTTGTGGCCTGGTTGAAGTGCGAGTATTTGCAAGATCGCGTTGGTGATACGTTTGAGGGTGTTATTTCAGCGGTCACGGGTTTTGGTTTATTTGTTGATTTGGTGGATGTCTATGTTGAAGGCTTGGTGCATGTTAGTGCCTTGGCTAGTGACTATTATCATTTTGACCCGGTAAAACAGCGACTTGTTGGTGAGCGTACAGGTACAAGTTTTCAGTTAGGTGATTCTGTTAAGGTTCAAGTTGCTCGTGTGAGTCTGGATGATAAGAAAATCGATTTGGAATTGGTAGAAGGCTCCAGTCGTGCTAAACGCCGTGCAGAAAAATCCGGCAAGCCCCTTAAAAAAGGTGATAGGCGCCCGGTTATTAAAAAGAAAAAAGATGATAAAAAAGGTGGCAAAAAAACCACATCAAAAAGCACTGCCGGAAAAGGCGTGCGCAAAAGAAAACGTTAATAGTCGTAGGGTGGATTATAATCCACCAAAAAACCAGCAGCAGCGAGGATGGTGGATTGTAATCCACCCTACATAGAATGAGTGAGACACATTGGGTTTATGGCATTCATGCCGTCGATGCTTTATTGCAGCGTCAGCCAAATCGTATTGAAGAATTATGGTTGCAGCAAGGCCGCAATGATCAGCGCATGCAAGATATCCAGCAGCATGCCAAGCAGTTAGGTGTTCGTTGCAGAACGGTTGCCCGCGAAGAACTGGATGAACAAGCTGAAGGCAATCATCAAGGTGTGATGGCAAAAACCAAGCCAGCACAAACCTTGCGTGATCGCGATTTAAAGGAGTTGTTAGATGCGACCGAGCATCAGCCTCTGTTATTAATTCTTGATGGAGTAACAGATCCACATAACCTGGGTGCTTGTCTGAGAACCGCCGATGCCGCTGGTGTTGATGCTGTGATTGCTCCCAAAGATAACTCTGCGCCACTTAATGGTACGGTTAGAAAAGTAGCCTGCGGAGCCGCTGAAGTTATTCCATATATTCAAGTTACCAATCTCGCCAGAACCATGAAGGATATACAGGAGCGGGGTATCTGGATAACGGGTACAGCCGGTGAGGCGGAGCAGAGCGTTTACGATGCCGATCTAAAAGGGGCTGTTGCCTTGGTCATGGGGGCTGAAGGCAAGGGGATGCGGCGTTTAACCCGTGAGAATTGTGATTTTCTGGTTAAGCTTCCTATGGCTGGTTCAGTGAGTAGCTTGAATGTGTCTGTGGCCACTGGGGTCTGCTTATTTGAGATCGTCCGCCAACGTATGTAGGGTGGATTAAAATCCACCTCCGTACCCGTACAGGCATGGTGGATTTTAATCCACCCTACGGTAATTTGGCGGTTTTATGGCCAATTGTCTTGCTATCCCCCCTTATATCCCCTAAAATCCGCGCCTCTTAAATCCCAGTAGTCCGTTAATTCAGACCTCTGGGGCTCCTTGTCACACTGGGGTTCCTCAATGAATCAGCAGGTGACTTAACCCGTAAGGAGATGCTATGCGTCATTACGAAATTATATTTTTGGTCCACCCGGACCAGTCAGAGCAAGTGCCCGGCATGGTCGAGCGCTATACCCAGGCCATCGAGAAAGACGGCGGTAAAATCCACCGTTTGGAAGACTGGGGTCGTCGCCACCTGGCTTACCCTATCAACAAGATCCACAAGGCTCACTACACGCTGATGAATGTAGAAGCCAATCAAGAAGCGATCGATGAGTTAACCACCAACTTCCGTTATAACGATGCCGTTATTCGTAACTTGGTATTGGTTATGGATGACGCGGTTACTGCCGAATCACCCATCATGAAAGCCGAGAAAGAGAGCCGTGAGCGTCGCGCTGCACGTCCTGAGCGCCGTGAAGAATCAGCACCTGCTGCTGAAGAAGCACCGGCAGAAGCCCCAGCCGCTGATGAAGCTGCTGGCGAATAATCACTCGGACTAATAGATAGGAGATATCCCATGGCACGTTTTTTCCGTCGTCGTAAGTTCTGCCGTTTTACTGCAGAAGGTGTTGACCAGATTGATTATAAAGATCTGGACACGTTGAAAGCTTATATTTCTGAAACTGGCAAAATTGTACCTAGCCGTATTACCGGTACCAAAGCCAAGTATCAGCGTCAGTTGTCTACTTGTATCAAGCGGGCACGTTTTTTGGCTTTATTGCCATACACTGACCAGCATAAGTAATTAGAGTTAAGTTGATTGTTTAGGTTTCGGTAACCGTCATTTATGAAAGCCTTAGCTGAATATGTGATGAAAGGGCGCTCGCAGGCTGTAATAGCTGCTGCACTCGCCACCGGAACGGTTTTATTTGCTTGGGTCGGCGCCGCAGTGATTGCCTTAGTCACACTGCGAAGAGGATCCAGCCAGGGTAGCCAGGTGCTACTTTGGGCGATGTTACCCGCTGTTGTTATGGCAGCCATGGGTGACACCGGGCCAGTCACTACCCTCTTGGGGGTGATGTTGGCAGCAATAGTGTTGAGGTCTACCGCCTCCTGGTCATGGGCATTAGTTGCCGCAGTGACATCAGGGGTAGTAACCGCCTTGGTATTACTGACCTTTGGACGTGGTTATCTCGAAGAGATTTTGCGTTTATTGGCCGATGCGTTAACGCAGTTGGCCAGCCAGAATACCGAATCAACCGCGTCACAGGTTGCACAGCCTACCGTTATGCAAGTAGCGGGCTTATTAGGTTTAAGCAATGCCTTTATGGTGGTGATGTGTTTGATATTGGCGCGTTGGTGGCAGTCATTATTGTATAACCCGGGTGGTTTCAGAACGGAATTTCACGCTCTGAGATTGCCGCCGCAGTTAAGCGTTGCGCTACTGCTGGTTGGGTTGCTGATATCGACACTGGGTGCGGATTATCGCCTGATGGCTATTATGTTTGCTTTGCCATTTATGTTTGCCGGTTTTGCACTGGTACACGGTTTGGCAGCCAAACGGCAAATAAGCAGTAATGTGCTGACAATGTTTTACATTGCCTGGCTACTGTTTGACCCGGTTAAGGCATTGCTCTTAATCGCAGCGATAGTCGACAGTTGGATACATATTCGTGGGCGTGTGGCCGATAAAAACCACAGCCCGGATTAAATATTGAAAAGTAATGGAAGGCCGAGTGCAAGACACTGGCTGGACATATAGAGGGTAAGAACAATGCAAGTTATTCTACTGGAAAGAGTTGGTAAGCTTGGTGATCTTGGCGATAAAGTAAATGTTAAGGCTGGTTTTGGCCGCAACTACTTAATCCCTTACGGTAAAGCTGTACCAGCGACTGCAACCAACGTCGCTGATTTTGAAGCGCGTCGTGCTGATTTGGAAGCGGCTGCCGCTGAGAAGAAAGGTGCTGCTGAAGCGCGCGCTGCCCAGTTGGCTGAAGTGTCTATCACTATCGAAGCCAATGCTGGCGACGAGGGCAAGCTGTTTGGTTCTATCGGTACACGTGATCTGGCTGATGCCATCACTAAAGCCGGTGTTGAAGTGAGCAAGTCTGAAGTACGTCTGCCTACGGGTGTTATTCGCGAAATCGGCGAATTCGAGATTGATATTCAGTTGCACTCAGAAGTGACTCAGTCTGTTAACGTTTCTGTTATTGCTGAAGCTTAATACCTTGGTAGGGTGGATTATAATCCACCAGAAGCTACTGATTAACACTGTGGTGGATTACAATCCACCCTACGTTGAGTCGGTAAAGAGAAAGGCACTCCGGTCTTACTGATTGGTGTGCTTTTTTTTTACCTGTGACGCAGGACTCCAAGCCCATCTCCTGTTAGCATAAGCCCCCTTGCGATCAATAACATAAAGAATGGCCGTGGATACCGAGAACGACCCACCCACAAATCTGGATAATGTCTTCGACTTTGGCTTTGCCAATGACGGAGAGATGCTGGATGTTAAAGTCCCTCCGCACTCCGTTGAAGCGGAGCAGTCGGTGCTGGGCGGCCTGATGATTGCCAATAAGGCCTGGGATGATGTGGCGGACCAGGTAGCCCCTACCGATTTTTACCGCGGCAGCCACCGCGAGATCTTTCTGCAAATGGGCAAGCTGGTAGAAGCCGGCGAGCCGATTGATGTCATAACCCTGTCAGAAGCCCTGAATAACCATGATTTGTTGGAGCAGGTGGGCGGTGTCGCCTATCTGGCGGAGCTGGCCAATAATACCCCCAGTGCTGCCAACATCAGCGCCTATGCCAAGGTAGTGCAGGAGCGCTCAAGCCTGCGTTCCATGATTAATGCCGCCAATGATATTGTTGAAAGCGGCTTTAACCCGGAAGGCCGCGACAGCGGTGACTTGCTGGACGAAGCTGAACGCAAGATTATGCAAATTTCTGAGGAGCGCCCTAAGATTGGCGGCCCTCAAGCGGTTAATCCCCTGTTAAAAGGCGCTGTTGACCGTATTGATGAGTTATTTAATTCCGACAGTGCCATTACTGGTGTTACCACCGGTTTTAAAGAGCTGGATGAAGCCACCGCAGGTCTGCAGAAATCGGATTTGATTATCGTCGCGGCAAGACCCTCCATGGGTAAAACCGCCTTTGCGGTTAACCTGGTGGAAAACGCCATCATGGCGCAGGATAAGCCGGTCATGGTATTTAGTATGGAAATGCCAGCCAGTGCCATTATTATGCGGATGATCTCGGCCATTGGCCGTATTCATTTGGGTAAGGTGTTAACCGGTAAGCTCGATGAAGAAGATTGGCCCAAGCTAACCACCGCCGTTAGCAAGCTTAAAGACAAGCCTTTATTTATCGATGATACGCCGGCCCTGACACCCACCGAAGTTCGCTCCCGCGCCCGCCGTATAGCCCGTGAACACGGCGATTTGGCGATGATTATGGTGGATTATCTGCAGTTGATGCAGGTCGCTGGCACCTCGGAAGGCCGTACCGCTGAAATCTCTGAAATCTCCCGCTCGCTTAAGGCGATCGCTAAAGAATTTAACTGCCCGGTCATTGCCCTGTCGCAGCTTAACCGCTCTTTGGAGCAGCGGCCCAATAAGCGCCCGATTAACTCTGACCTTCGTGAATCCGGTGCGATTGAGCAGGATGCGGATGTGATTATGTTTATCTACCGCGATGAATACTATAACGAAGACAGTGCCGATAAAGGGATTGCCGAAATCATTATAGGTAAACACCGTAATGGCCCCACGGGTAACTATAAACTGTCATTTGTGGGTCATTTCACGCGCTTTGATAACCTCGCTTTTGGCTACGAAGGCGACCAGCAATAGCGCTCTTTGTTACGCTATACGTACATCTCCTTATCCTTGTTTATTCCTTATTTATCAATGGCTTATACAGGTCTGTAGAACAGGTCATAAGTCTGTCAGTTGCTGTCATATTGGCGGCGAGTGCTCTTCCCTAAAATTCACTTTATCAGCTCAAGGCCAGCCGCAAGACGGTGGCCAGAGCCCCCACTTTAAATTGAATGCGGAAAAGACAATGAACATGCCTTGTGTGCCCAAGTGGCTCGGGAAAATTATTCACTGGAATTTTAAAGGAGAGATTACCACCGAGCAGCTTATTGATACCTTTGCTGAGCTCTATGGCGATGCAAGATTTGATGATACCCGTGGGCAGGTACGTAATTACCGGGAGATTAAAGGTGCCTTTACCGTTGAGGATGTGCGCAAAATAGCGGCCTATGATCGCGCTGCCGCAAAAACCAACCCCTATATGAAAGTAGCGGTGGTAACCACAGGGCATGAAACCCATTCAGCTTTTGCAGCTTTATACGATGCCGAGCTTTACGATACTAACTGGGAAATAAGCCTGTTTACCTGTGAAGAAGAGGCATTGGCTTGGGTAGGCTAGTTACCAATTCTTACCACTTGGATCTCGGGGTCACGGCTGGCCCCGGCTTCATTAATACGTTCTAAATAGTCCTGCCACCAAGCGTCTTTGTTAGTAGCCAGTTGATAAAAATAGTCCCAGGAATAAATGCCTGAATCATGATCGTCACTAAAAAATAATTGTAGTGCGTAATTGCCAACGGGCTCAATCGCATTAATGGTGACATTGGTTTTTCCGACTTGCAGTACTTCCTGCCCCGGACCGTGACCTTTCACTTCAGCAGAGGGGGAGTAGACCCGCAGATATTCACAACTTAATTGATAGCTTTCGTTGTTGCTATAAATTAACTCCAGTGTTTTTGACTGGGTATGCAGTTTGATATCGCTAGGTATTGGGCTGGTCGTATTCATCAGGATTCCAGTACGGTTTATAAAATAAAGCGGCTTAGGTCTTCGTCTTTAACCAGTTCGCCCAGCTTTTCATTCACATAGTTGGCGTCAACGGTGAGTGTAGCGTCGCTATTGTCGGTTGCATCAAAAGACGCATCGTCTAATAAACGCTCCATAACGGTATGTAAACGGCGCGCGCCAATATTTTCTGTACGCTCATTCACTTCCCATGCTGTTTCAGCAATGCGACTAATACCGTCATCACTAAATTTAAGTTCGAGGCCTTCTGTGTTGAGTAAGGCTTGATATTGTTCTGTTAGTGAAGCATTAGGCTCCGTTAAAATACGTTCAAAATCACTGGGGGAAAGTGCTTCTAATTCAACCCGAATCGGTAGGCGGCCTTGCAGTTCAGGAATTAAATCCGAGGGTTTGGCTAAATGGAAGGCACCGGAAGAAATAAATAAAATATGGTCAGTTTTTAGCATGCCGTGTTTGGTGCTTACAGTACAACCTTCTATTAAGGGCAATAAGTCGCGCTGTACACCTTCACGGGAAACATCAGCCCCGGCGCCTTCTGAGCGCTTCGCGACTTTATCCAGCTCATCTAAAAATACAATACCATTTTGTTCGGCGGCTTCTACAGCACGGGTTTTGAGTTCTTCTTCGTTAACCAATTTGCTGGCTTCTTCTTCCTGAATTTTTTTCATGGCGGCGCTAACCGTCATTTTATTGGTTTTTTTCTTATCGCTGCCCATATTGGAAAACATACTTTGCAGCTGATTGGTCATATCTTCCATGCCGGGGGGTGCCATAATCTCAACGCCAACAGGTGTTGCACTGACTTCAATTTCAATTTCTTTGTCGTCCAGTTCGCCTTCCCTTAATTTTTTACGGAACATTTGGCGAGTAGAGGTTTCTTTTTCTTCTTCGTCACCGCGGGCAGGTGGAATTAATACATCCAGGATACGTTCTTCGGCAGCATCAGCGGCGCGGTGTTTTACTTTTTCCATTTCCTGCTCTCGCAGCATTTTGATGGAAACATCAACCAGGTCGCGAACAATCGATTCAACGTCACGACCAACATAACCTACCTCAGTAAATTTTGTAGCTTCAACTTTAATAAAAGGTGCATTGGCTAGCTTGGCTAAGCGACGAGCAATTTCTGTTTTACCAACACCGGTTGGTCCAATCATTAAAATATTTTTTGGCGTAATCTCAGCGCGTAACTCTTCATCGAGCTGCATTCTGCGCCAGCGGTTACGCAGGGCATTGGCGACAGCGCGCTTGGCTTTATCCTGACCGATAATATGCTGGTCTAATTCGTGGACAATTTCTCTGGGGGTCATTTGTGACATGTTGGTGTTCTCATCAATCTTTATTCGGTTGGTGGAATATATTCCACCCTACGGTGTTGTGTGATTTGTAGGGTGGAATGTATTCCACCAAACGTGCCTATTGGCAATCTAATTCTTCGATAGTGCGGTTGTGGTTGGTATAGACACAAATATCACCAGCGATCGCCAGACCTTTTTCGACAATATCTCTGGCGCTCAGTTCGGTGTTTTCCAATAATGCTTTAGCGGCCGATTGTGCAAAGGGGCCGCCGGAGCCGATGGCAATTAAATTATCTTCAGGCTCGATAACATCACCGTTACCGGTAATGACCAGAGAGGTGGTTTTATCGGCCACCGCCAACAAGGCCTCCAGTTGCCGCAGTGAGCGCTCAGTTCGCCACATTTTGGCCAGCTCTACGGCGGCCCGGGTCAGGTGGCCCTGGTATTTTTCCAGCTGGGCTTCAAATAGCTCAAACAGGGTAAAGGCGTCGGCGGTACCGCCGGCAAAACCAGCAATAACTTGCTCGTTATAGAGGCGGCGCACTTTACGCGCATTGCCTTTCATTACGGTATTACCCATAGAAACCTGTCCGTCGCCGCCGATAACGACCTGGCCGTTGCGGCGAACAGAGAGAATGGTGGTGCCTCGATATTGATCCAAGATGGCGTCCTCGTTGGGGATGCGGAATATATGCAGGGAATATGGGGGTGTTAGTGGTTGATTTCAAGTCCAGATTAGCGCTTTGGGGCAATGTAGGTTGGATTAGCGGAGCGTAATCCGGCTGGGTGGTGGTGGATTACGCTCCGCTAATCCACCCTACTAGTCTTCAGCTTTGCGCTTTAATAATAGCGTATCGATACCTTTGTCGATCAGGGTGCCGCGGGCCTTGGCCAGTTGTGAGCGGTCCTCAAAGGGGCCGACCTGTACCCGGTGCCAGACATCGCCATTGGCAGAGGTAATCGCCTCGACGCGGGCATCCAGACCGAGCAGGATTAGCTGGGCTCTGAGGCGATCGCCATCCTCGGCTTTCTTAAAGGAGCCTGCCTGCAAGATATAAACGGTGGCTTCAGGGGGCTGATTGCCGGTTTCTTCCTGCTCAACTTCTACAATCACTTCTCGCTCGGGTAGCAAGGTATAGAAATCAAATTGAGTGGCGATGGTTTTAACATCATCGGCGGCTTTTTCAACCGTATTACTGAGTTCGGCCGGGGCTTCTTCCGGGGTGATATCGGCCAGATACGCTAAAAAGCTAATAAATAAGCCGGTCACGATACCGGTAAATAACCACACCCAACCGGGCACCTGGCTCTTGCTTTTGGTCTTGCGTGGTTTTTTCTTTTTAGTCGCCTTGGGCTTTTTGGCGAAATCGTGGGTCATAACAGCTTAATCTTCCAGGTTACATTTCTGTGGGCGCCGAAACGCCCAATAAGCTTAGACCATTTTCAATAACCTGCCGTACCGCTTCGCTTAAACTGAGGCGAGCATTCCGCAAGTTGTTATCGTCGATTAACATTTTATGGGCATTGTAATAGCTGTGAAAATCACCGGCTAATTCCCGCAGGTAGTTAGCCACCACATGGGGCTCGCAGTTATTGGCTGCATTGCTAATTAACTCAGGGTAGGCGGCCAATTTATTCAGCAGGGCTTTTTCCGCATCTTCCGTCAATAGTTCCAGCGTGTTGATATCGCTTGCTGACCAGCTCCAGCCATTATCAGCCAGTTTGCGCTGCATACTGCAAACACGGGCATGGGCGTACTGAATATAATAGACGGGATTATCGTTGCTTTGCGATACAGCTAAATCAATATCAAAGGTGAGCTGTGAGGTGGTCGCCCTGGCCGCTAAAAAGTAACGGGTAGCATCTTTGCCCACTTCGTCGATTAAGTCGCGAATAGTGACATAGCTACCGGCGCGTTTAGAAATTTTTACTTCTTCGCCGCCGCGCATTACCATCACCATTTGGTGTAGTACATATTCTGGCCAGTCTTTAGGAATAGCCTGCCCCTGATGTTGGCTAACCGCTTGTATACCCGCGCGAACGCGGGTGATGGTGCTGTGATGGTCGGCGCCTTGTTCGTTAACCACACGTTCAAAACCGCGTTGCCATTTATTCAGGTGGTAGGCGACGTCCGGCACAAAATAGGTATAGCCGCCCTCTGATTTACGCATGACACGGTCTTTATCGTCACCGAAGTCGGTGGTTTTTAACCATAGGGCACCATCTTTTTCATAGGTGTGGCCGCTATCGATTAACAGTTGTACGGTTTTTTCTACATCGCCATCGGCGTATAGGGCCGACTCTAAATAATAAACATCAAAGTCGACGCCAAAGGCTTTCAGGTCGAGGTCTTGCTCGCGGCGTAAGTAGGCCACGGCAAAATCGCGAATGGCGTCACTGTCCTCTGCATCGCCCGCACCGACTACATGCTTGTCTTCTGCATCGATGGTTTCTTTTGCCATATAGGATTTGGCGACATCAATAATATAGTCACCGCGATAGCCGTCTTCGGGCCAACTCTTATCGTCTGGCCCTAAACCTTTGCAGCGCGCTTGAACGGAGCCCGCGAGGTTGTTAATTTGCTGGCCAGCATCGTTATAATAAAATTCTGCCGTTACATTCCAGCCATCCGCTTCTAATAAGCGGCAAATACTATCGCCAACGGCGGCGCCGCGGCCATGGCCAACATGCAGTGGGCCGGTTGGGTTGGCGGAAACAAATTCCACCTGCACTTTTTTACCGGCGCCTTTGTTAGAGCGGCCAAAGTTTTTACCCTGGCTGAGAATATCTTTAACCACCGCGGTGGCTGCGGCTTCATTTAAAAAGAAGTTAATAAAACCGGGGCCGGCGATTTCTGCCTTGGTCAGTTTTTCTGAGGCAGGCAGGGCATCGATAATTAATTGGGCGATATCGCGGGGTGGTTTTTTCGCTGCTTTTGCCAGTGTCATGGCAATATTGCTGGCAAGATCACCATGGGCTTTATCCCTGGTGCGGTCGATGGCAACGCGGGGCTCGACATCGGCGGGCAGGTCGCCATTATCGATCATGGTGTTAAGGGCGGCGTTAATCAGGTCAGCAATATGGTCTTTCATTGGGTTCCGGAGAGTTAGTCAGTTTTAGAACGGCAAGGGCGCGTATTATCCAGATTTTAGGGGAGCTAAGCCACCTTTTATAGGTCTGTCTGCACATGTGGTAAATACCGTTAATAAAATCAGGTGTATGGCGTTTTGTAGGGTGGATTATAATCCACCAAGGTCCCACCCGAAGCGGTTGTGATCGGTGGATTATAATCCACCCTACAGCGGGAACGACGAACTTAAGAGGTGGCGGGTTCAAAGATGACATAGACCTTTTTACAGGTTTCTACGACTTCCCACTCCCCTTGAAACCCGGCGGGAATCACAAATTTTGTACCTGCTTCAAGCACCTGCTCATTGCCATCGCTATCGCGCAAAATCGACTTTCCAGCCAAAATTTCGCAATACTCAAACTCGGTATAACTCACTTTCCAGCAGCCCACTTCCCCCTGCCAGACACCGGTATGAAACTGATTGCTATCGTCACTAAAGTAATTCCAGGTCGTTTGCTGGGGGTTGCCCTTGATGCGTTTTTCCTCGGCGGCATGGTAGTCGTCGCGTTCGGCGGGGGATTGATCAAAAATAACCAGATTGGCATTGGTGATAGACATAGTGGTGTCCTGTTTAAGGGTTAAAACATATCGCTGGGGTCGACATCGATTGACCAGCGGACTTTATTGGCTAAAGGGTGTTGTTCTGCCAGTGAGCAGAGTTGTTGCAGGGTGCGGTGTAAGGGTTTGCGCTGGTCGGCGCGAATTAACAGCTGAGCTCTGAACCGGCCGGCCTTTCGTGTCATGGGTGCAGGCAGTGGCCCAAATACCTGACAGCCGCTGTGGTCTACCCAGCCTCTCAGGTCCTGCAATAGGGCTTCGGCTTGTTCGAGGTTATTAGCCTCGGCTCGCAGCAGCGCAAGGTGAGCAAAGGGTGGCAGGCCGCTGGCCTGGCGTTCACTGAGTATGGCTCTGGCATAGTGATGATAGCTGTCATTGACCAGGCTGGTAATCAGGGGGTGCTCGGGTTGGTGGGTCTGGATGATGACTTTACCGGCTTTGGCTTCCCGGCCCGCTCTGCCGGCGACCTGTACTAATAGCTGTCCCATTTTTTCCGGGCCGCGAAAATCGGCGCTAAATAAGCCGCCGTCGGCATCCAGCACGGCAACTAAGGTGACATCGGGGAAGTGGTGGCCCTTGGCCAGCATCTGGGTGCCCACCAGGATACAGGGCTCCCCCTTATGTACCTCGGCAACCAGTTGTTGCATCGCCTGCTTACGGGAGGTGGTATCGCGGTCGATGCGCTTGATATCGGTGGATGGGAACAGGCGTTTTAGGGCTTGTTCGCTGCGCTCGGTGCCTGAGCCGCGAAAGTCTAATTGTGTGCCGTTACACTCCGGGCATTGATGGGGCAGGGCAGCCTGGCTTTCGCAGTGATGACAGCGCAACAGCCGCTGCTGGAAATGTACTGTCATTCTGGCGTCGCAGAGCTGGCATTGGGCCACATAGCCGCAGTCGTGGCACATTAGCATTGGGGAAAAGCCACGGCGGTTAATAAAGACCAGGACCTGATTGCCACGTTTGATCTCATTGCCAATGGCGCTAATCAGGGCAGGGCTAAAGCCATCTTCCATCGGAGCGTGGCGAATATCCAGTAGCTCGAATGCGGGGGCGCTTGCCCCAGTGGCTCGCGACTTTAATGGCAGATGATGGTAGCGACCTTGCAGGGCATTATTGAGGGTTTCGAGGCTTGGCGTGGCTGAGCCTAATACGATGGGGCACTGCTCATCGGCGGCCCGTTTAATAGCAATATCTCTGGCGGAATAGCGAAAGCCATCCTGCTGTTTAAAGGAGCTATCATGCTCTTCGTCGATAATAACCAGCCCTAAATTGGCAGTCGCGGTAAATACCGCTGAGCGTGTACCGAGAATAATACCGGCCTCGCCGGATTGCGCATGCTGCCATGCTAGTAAGCGCTCCCGATCAGTAAGACCTGAGTGCAGTGTGACAATAGGGCAGTTAAAGCGATTGTTAAAGCGGCTCAGTGTCTGTGGTGTTAAACCAATTTCGGGGATAAGCACCAGCGCCTGTTGCTGCCGTTTAAGGCATTGCTCAATCAGTTGCAGATAGACTTCGGTCTTGCCGCTGCCGGTAACCCCTTCCAGTAAATAGCATTGAAACCCTGTGTTGGCGTGGATGGTATCTACCGCCCTTTTTTGCTCGTGGTTGAGCTTCAGGTGGGGAGATTTTAAGCAGTCTTGTTGGTGGTCATAGGGCTCTGCCAGCACCTCAACCCGTTCAATCAGCCCCTTTTCGATCAGGGCTTTGCAGGTTGCCTGACTAATAGCCGCATTATCCAGTTGTACTCGATTAAGGCGGCCTTGCTGCTGTAGTAACCCCAATAGCTGCGCTTGTTTGGCTGCTCGCTTCAGTGCGCCTTCGGGCAGGCCTTTGCCTTCGGTGGTAAGTTGCCAGTGGCTCTGCGTTTGGGGGATTAACGCTTCGCCTTTGCGCAGCAGGTTTGGGATGGCATTGGCAAAGGCATCACCCAATGGGTGTTGGTAATAGCTGGCCGCCCACTGGCTTAGTGAGAGTAGTTTATCCGTCAGTATAGGGTGCTGATCCAGCACTTTGGTGACTCGCTTGATCTTGCTGGGGTCGATATCGGTGCTTGCTTTGGTGGCTAATAGAATGCCAATAAGCTTGCGGTTGCCAAAGGGGGCTTCAATGCGCACGCCTGCTGGCAAGGCCGCCACGGTTTCGTCATCCATAGCCTCTGGCGGCAGGTAGTCAAAGCTGCGACGCAGTGGTGTGGGCATGGCCAGGGTAAGTATGGGCATTACTGATCTAATTGTTGGCTGCTGGTGGCAAGGGAGGCTAGTGTAACAAAATTTAGCTTGTGCCAGTGTTGAATAAATTAAGTTTAACTATTGATCAATCTTTCATAACCGGACATCAGGTGTCTGGTCGAATAACGGTAAGTGACTGTTTTATAGTGTGAATTTTTAACAAATAAGGATTAATACTTATGGGCAACCTGGCGCGATAACCCTATAGTGGCGTCAATTATTTAGCATCAGGTGTAGCAGTGGCATTTAAATTAGAGTGGAGCGGCAAAACAGTGAGTTGTCACTGGTCCGGCGTCGTTAAGGGCCATGATTTGGTCACAGCCAATCGGCTGATACATTCGGATGCCCGGTTTGATGACCTGCGTTATATGCTCTTTTTGATGGCTGATATTGAGCAAGTGGATGTCACCATTGAAGATGTAGAAAAGCTGGCCGCTATGGGTATTGGTGCGGCCAAAAGCAATAGCAGCCTTCGCTGTGCCACCGTCTCGACGGATGATGATTGGTATGGCCTTTCCTCGTTTTACCAAATGCATATGGATGAAGCCGCAGGGCCATCCTGGTCTCTCGGTTTATTTAAGACCCGTGAAGCCGCTGAAGAGTGGCTGTTTGATGAGTGTTTTATTTAAGCGCTAAGATCTGCTGGATAAATTGTTCGGTCCTTTGATGGGCGAGGTTAATTTGCTCCAGGTGTTCAATGCTGGCGATCCCGTCAAAGAATTGGTGTGAATAGAGGGCAAAGTTTTTATGGTTTGCCCCGTTTATCTCGAAGTAAACCGTGGACAGGGGTAAGTGTTGTTTGGCGGTCTTAAATTTTTCCGGTGATAGCATGGGATCGTTAGTGCCGGAAATAAACAAAATCGGTAGGGGTATATGGGAAAAATCCTGCGGTATGCCGCCGGCCCATACCGTAACTCCCAGCGGGGCCTGACTGAGTTGATTGGCCACCGTTAAGGCGGTCAAGCCTCCCATCGAGTGCCCTAACAAAAACCATTGCTCGTTACCCATCTGCGGTAATTGTTGGGCGATGCGTTCAGACGATAATGCCGATAATCGTATTACCCCACTGGGTATCCAGACTTTATAGCCGCGGCTGGCAAAATATGCGGCTGTATAACTATAGCTTTTAGGTTTAATCAGCGCGCCATGAAGTATCAGTAAGCCATAGCCATTGGGTTGATGTGGGGTAAATAGCCAGTCGCCATTGTCCTGTTGTGCACTGGAAAATAAATCTCCTTGTAAATACTGATCGGCCTCTGCGGTAGGTTGGCCGTCTATCTGATACCACGCTAGTTGCACTGCTATAGCGATCAGTACAATGCCCAGTAAAAGTTTAAGCAGGCGTTTTGCAACAGACATAGGCGTAGATATCCAAAAAAACGATTTGGGTTTATTCTACACAGCTTGCCGCTAGTAAAGAGATAAGAAATGTAATGGAGAGATCAAGGTGGCTTTGCCAGCAAAGCCACCTTGATAAAGGGCTTAGAAGTTATAGGTCACTTCTACGCCGTAGTTTTCACCTTGCTGGTACTGTCTGAAGGTGGTTAAGGTGCTGATATTAATTGCCCGACCTGCAATCTCGTCAGTCAGGTTTCTACCAAAGATAGAAACATTCAGATTTTGGTAAGTAATATCAACAGAGGCATCCAGATTATCAATATCTTCCTGAGTGCCCCGTGGGTCGTTATTGATAATAGATTCCACTTCATCCTTCCAGCGGTAATTCAGGTTATAGGCCACATCAACATCACCGATAGTTTGGAAGTAGCTGGTGCCCAGGCTAAAGGTATTTTCCGGAGCGTTACGCAGGGTTAAATCGCTGTTATCGGTAGCAACGCCGTCACCATTAAGATCGGCAAAGAAATCGTCGTAATAAACATCGTTATAACCATAGCTGGAACGTACAATCCAGTTTTCTGCCACTTGTGAAATCAGCTCAAGTTCAACACCTTGCATAATCACGGTTGAAGCGTTGAGTACCACGCTCAGTACATAAGCTGGGTCAGATGGGTCAGGTGTAATAATAACTTCTTCCTGTTTTTCATCGTACTCACTGTAGAACGCGGTAGCATTAAACTGCACACGGCCTTCCATCCATTCTGTTTTAGTACCCACTTCAAAGGTGTCTACGTATTCAGGGTCGTAGGAGCTGGAATTTTCAAAGTCCTGGTTACGGCCAAAGAAACCACCGCTTTTAAAGCCTTCGGTATACGATGCGAAAAACATCATGTCATCATTATGCGCATAGGAAAGGCCGATCTTGGGTGAAATCTCATCCCAGTCATCGTCCAGTTTGGTGGCTTCAAAATCAGTCGGTGTGCCCAGAAAAGCTGGCAAGATTTGATCGGTGTAGCCGGTAAAATCTTTTTCCTCAACCGTATAACGAACACCGGTAGTCAGGGTTAACTGATCGGTAATATGCCAATCACTGGAGAAGAATGCGGCATAGGATGTTGTTTCCTGATCCTGTTTGTTGTAGCCAATCAGATCAAGATCAACAGGTACGGCGCCGGTCAGGTTGTAGGCAAAGAAATCATTCAGATGCAGGGTGCGACGTAAAACATCGTACTCGGTATTGAAATAATACAGGCCAGTGACAAATTCAAAGGTTTCAGAAAACTGTGAAGTCAGGCGTAACTCCTGGCTGATCTGGTCGAAGTTTTGCGACATTTTCTGAGTGAAAAATTCAGCGCTGCTACCGTCATATTCAGACTGGTGTTCTTCGCTGGTATCACGTTTTGCAGTGATCGAGGTCAGTGAAAAATCTCCCAGATCCCAGTTCACTTCCAAGGTCATGGCATCGAGTTCACTGTCATTTCTGTTGCGATCGTTAGTACTGACTTTGTCTTCGCCGCTGCCGCTATCAAAATCTTCACAGGCTTCTGGTCCCCATGAAACCGGGTTGGCCAATGGGATGGCGCCAAGCCCTGCCAAACAGACAAGGTTGCTGGTGTCGTTGCCGTTAGCAAAAGCACCGAGGTCCGTTTTTTCATCAGCATGTTCTACCGTAAATTGAACGCTGAGGTCTTCAGTCGGAGTACCTAAAAATGATAGCCCGTAGTTACTGAAGTCCTGGCCACCGGCATCCTGATTGATGGTGGTGTTTTTAATATAGCCATCGCTATTTAAAGAGGCACCGTAAACTTTTACACCCAATTTATCTTCAATAAGGGGGGCGTTGCCAATCACTTTATAATCTTCGCGGCCATCAGAGCCGAGGGTGATGCCTACTTTACCACCCCATTCCATAGTGGGTTTGCTGCTAATCACATTGATAACACCGCCGATAGTGTTCTTACCAAACAGGGTGCCCTGTGGGCCACGCAAGACTTCAATGCGTTCAATATCAAAGTTGTTGATAAAGGTACCTACACTGCTGCCCAAATAAACGCCATCAATAATGACACCGATAGAAGGGTCAAAGGTTTTATCAATTTCCTGGTAGCTAACACCGCGAATAGAAATAGCCGAGGCACCGGGGGCGCCGGTAATCGGCTCGATAGAAACGTTAGGTGCAAAACCCGAAATATCTTTTAAGTTTCTGATAGTGGATTGCTTTAGTTCACGCGTGATCGCCGTTACTGCCAGCGGAACTTCCTGTAGTGATTCTGAACGCTTTCGTGCCGTTACCATCACTTCTTCCAGCACATAGCCTTCTTTTTCCTGCGCTAGCAGGTCTGCTGTTGGCAGCAGTGTTAAGGCTGCGCAGCCAATCGAGTTGGCAACATTCAATAGTTTTTTATTCATTATTGGTTTCCCCCTTGTGGATTTTAGTTTGTACCCAGAGTGCTAATTTTATTTTCATCCAACCAACAGGCGTGAACACCGTAAGGTACTCGCTGTGATATATGAAGTTTTGCCAACTCTTCCATCGTGCTGGCATCGATAATGACTAAATAGGATTTATCTTCATGGCTTAATAGGTCAATCAGGTAGCCATCGTCTTCAGCCTGGCTATTGGCTTTGGCAACAAATAGCGCTTCGCCACCGCGGTAATCACCGTAATCAAAATACTTTACGTCTTTTTCATTGATCAGGTCGTACTTCATTACCCCTTTACCCATAATGCCGCCGGCGCTGCCTTCGTCGAGTAAGTAGGCAAACTGGCTTGGCTTGCCGATATAGTTTGTATTAAAGCTGGGGCGTTCATAAAAATGCTTATCTAAAACTTTTTGCTCAGTCACTTCGCCGCTTTCTAAATTAAGGCGGAATTTATAGAGCAGGGCATCAGGCTCTTCTGATGAGTGGATGGGCACATTGTCGGGATAGGAGTGGAATACCGGTGCAAACAACACGACATCAGTACCGCCATCGTCGCGCTTTTCTTCCCAACCGTTAATGGTGTGCCAGATATGGCCGGGCTTGTCGGTAGTAAACCACGCAATCTTATCGCCTTGCTGATGGTCGCGTTTAATCACGCCAAAACGCATTTTATGTTCGGGGTCAAAGTAGAAACCGGTGCCCCGGTCTTTCATCAATTCACCGGCATCAAAACGCAGTGACAGGTCGGGGAAGATCGAAAAGTTTTCGGTGATATAGCAATCATGCAGAAAACCCATTGCCGGTTTTGCCACCATCAGTTCCTGGTGTTTGGTTAATTCGCCGCCGCTGAGAATATCGTAATGGATACTGCCCGTTTGCACATCAGTACTGTAGCTGGTCCAATCGCCGGTGGTAGGGTCGATTTTAGGGTGAGCAGTAAAAGGCTGGTTTAACTTGCCCCCAAAATCAACAAATTCACCGCTGCCGTCAATGGCCAGTTTGCCATTCTCTACGCGGGTATTGAGTTTAAAAGGCAGGCTGGTTTCCTGCAGGGCGTAAAGCTCACCGTTGTGGTACTGGATAGCGGTGGTAGCAGCACTGTTTTCTATATTGCTAAGCTTGGGCACGATGCCGGTCTTTTGTTCGATCAAAGACAGCATAATCTTGCCCATGGCGGGTTTGCCGCCACCGGCAACATCACCAAATTCAATATAGAGTTCTTTGCCCGCTTCTTTTTCAGCCAAATAGCGCGGGGTTTGCGTGTACTTATTGGTGTAAGTCGCTTGGCCGTTTTCAATCCTTACCTGATGAATCATGCCCGCACCGTTAAACATATGGCGGCGGCTGTCCGTTCGGTCAAAGGGGCTGTTGGTGCCATTACGTAAATAAAGGCCACTTAAGTCCGCAGGGATTTCCCCTTCAACCGTAATCGCTGAGTCCGTTAATTCATTGTGGATGGGGCAATAGCCGATTTTGGAATAGTCGCTGCCCTGGTTGTAGCTGGGCAGGTCCATGGCATCGTTGGCTTTTTGCCTGAAATTAGCCAGCAGGGGTTTAAGCAGCACAAAGCGTATAAGGCCATAAAAGGCTGCCAGACATAAGATCACAATCAGTAGTGTGGACATAGTGACTCCTTAGGGTTGCCAGGTTGTTAGTTATTATCAGTGTGTTGATATGCATCATGGTGCATATCGATAGATTGTGAGCATAGCCATTCCGTTGTAGCTATGCAACATGTATCATATGGTTACGTTTTGAGCGAGGAAGGTGGATGTCCCTTAAACATGTAATTTTGGTGGTCTTGAAGAAGGGCAGCGCCAGTGGTTATGAGATCAATCAGACCTTTGAGGGGCCATTGGGTATTTATTGGAATACCAGCCATCAGCGGGTCTACAGGGCTCTGGCCACCCTTAGCAAAGACCGCTGGGTTAGCTTTGAGCTCCACCCCCAGAGCGGTAAGCCCGATAAGAAGGTCTATGATATTACCCCTGAGGGGGAGCGGCAGTTGCTGGAGTGGCTAATGGAATACCAGCAGCCAGCGCCTATTAATGAAAGCTTACAGGTAAAGCTTTTTGCCGGTGAATTTTGCCCCACAGAAGTGCTGTTAGAGCAAATAAAGGCTCTAAGGCAAGAACATCAGAAAAAACTGACCAGTTATCAAGCAGATGCGGACAAAGTAAAGGACGCTATAGACCATCTGGCTATTGAGAATCGCCGCGGCTACCTGACCTTGCGCAAGGGGATATTAATGGAGCAGGCGCGGCTAAGCTGGTGCGATGAGGCGATTATCATGCTGGAGCAGGATTTAGCCCAATAGTGCTGCCGGCCCTTAGCCATTGCAATCACGGGTTTCTCTGGTATGATGCATCGCCTGAATTTTCGCCAGTTGACTGGCAATACCAGTGCGGTGCTCAACGGCTGTTTCCACGGAGGAGACCATAAGGCTTGATTGGGTTGCGGCACACTGAAAGAGAGTAAAACAATGAGAGCTGATATCCACCCTAAATATGAAGAAGTCACTGCGACTTGTAGTTGCGGTAATGTTGTAACAACCCGTTCAACCTTGTGTAAAGACATCCACTTGGATGTATGTGGTGCCTGTCACCCGTTCTACACCGGTAAGCAGAAAATGTTGGATAGCGGTGGCCGTGTTGATCGCTTTAAGAAGCGTTTCGCTAGCCGTAGCAGCAAGGGTTAATGGTAGGGGAGTTCCTCTGATCATTACCAGATCTTTAAACAAAGCGCCCAGCCAATTTTGGTTGGGCGTTTTTGTTTCTGTTATATGCTTTTTTTCATTGCCAGCCGTTGCTGCCGAACTCTGCGCTGCCAGCGGCAAGATTGAATGGGCACAGATCAAAAAAATTGTTGATGGCGACACTTTGCATTTGCGTGATGGTCGCAAAGTGCGAGTGATGGGAATAAATAGCCCTGAAATAGGTTATAGAAAGAAGGACGACCCAGGTTATCCCCAGCCCCTGGCTATGGCCGCAAAACAAGCAGCGGAAAATTTTTTCTCATCAGGTTCCAAAGTGGGTTTACGCTTTGGTGAGCTACGAGTGGATCACTATGGCCGGGTGCTGGCGCATGTTTATCGGGCTGATGGCGCAAGTCTGTCTGCGCACCTGCTGAGCCAGGGTTTGGCCTGGCATGTTGTTGTGCCACCGAATGTGTCAGGTTGGCAGTGTTTACAGGCGGTTGAAATTGCTGCAAAAAAACAGTCGGCAGGTTTATGGGGGCATTTAGCTTACCCAACAAAACAGGCCAATCATCTCAGTATGAATGACACCGGCTTTCAACAGATTACCGGTAAAGTGGTTGCTGTTAATCGCACTCGCGGTGGCTGGTGGGTACAGTTAGGTCAATTGGCCGTCCGGGTACAAGATAAACATTTAAAGTATTTGGATGATGTCACTCCACAGGATTGGCTTCATCAAACCTTAACTCTTCGTGGTTGGGTGATTGATCGCAGCCAGTCCAGCGCTGTTAAGAAAAAAGGGTATTCTGCTTTAATGATTAACCTCCAGCATTCAGCCATGCTGAAGTAGTGTTTTTTTATTGAAAACAATTATTTATTTTATCGGCTGCTAAGCTACATTTAATAAAAGGTGCTTGTGGCAGCAGGTGCTTTTCTATATTCTTTCGCCCCCTTCACAAGGTGAAAAAGCTATAAAAATCAACTGATTGTTATAACAATATACCTTTTATATTATTTACCATTGGATTAAAAAAGTATGTCAAAAGACATCAAGCAAGCGGCACTGGATTATCATGCCCAGCCAAAACCTGGAAAAATTTCTGTTGAGCTAAGTACTAGCGCCGCTACCCAGCATGATCTTGCTTTGGCCTATAGTCCGGGTGTGGCAGAACCAGTTAAAGCGATTGCTGAAAACCCGGTACGGGCTTATGACTATACGGTGAAGGGTAATCTGGTTGCGGTGATTTCCAATGGCACGGCTATTTTAGGTTTGGGTGATTTGGGTGCGTTGGCCAGCAAGCCGGTTATGGAAGGTAAAGCCCTTTTATTTAAGCGTTTTGCCGGTATTGATTCTGTAGATATTGAAGTTGATACCAAAGATCCTAAAGCCTTTATTGATGCGGTTGCACTGATAGCGAATACCTTTGGTGGTATTAATCTGGAAGATATTAAAGCGCCAGAATGTTTTGAAATTGAAGATGCTTTAATTGAACAATGTGATGTGCCGGTTTTTCATGATGATCAACACGGTACTGCGATTGTAACAGCGGCGGGCATGTTGAACGCGTTAGAGATTCAGGGAAAAACACTGGAAGAAGCCAAAATTGTTTGCCTGGGTGCAGGTTCGGCGGCGGTTGCTTGTATGCGCTTGTTGCGTAGTCTGGGTGCGAAAAAAGAACATGTCACTATGATTGATCGCCGCGGTGTTATTTATAGTGGTCGAGAAGGGCTTAACGAATTTAAGGAAGAGTTTGCTCACGATACCAGTGATAGAACGCTGGAAGATGCGATAAATGGAGCGGATGCTTTTGTGGGTTTATCCGGCGCCAACTTATTGAGCCCTGAACTGTTAAGTACGATGGCAGCTAAGCCGGTTGTCTTTGCTTGCTCTAACCCTGATCCTGAAATTGACCCTGCATTGGCCAATGCAACACGCAGTGATTTAATTATGGCCACTGGCCGTTCTGATTATCCCAATCAGGTAAATAATGTATTGGGCTTTCCGTTTATTTTCCGTGGCGCTTTAGATGTACGTGCCAGTAAAATTAATGAGGAAATGAAAATTGCGGCGGTTAATGCGATTCGCGAATTGGCCAAGCAGCCTGTACCTCAGTATGTGTTGGACGCATGTGGCGTAGACAGTTTGGAGTTTGGTGCCGGGTATATTATTCCCAAGCCAATGGATAGCCGTTTGCTGGGTGATGTTTCTGCGGCAGTGGCGCAGGCGGCGATTGATACTGATGTGGCCAGGCTGCCTTATCCTGAACACTACCCCATTACGAGTGTTGATGAATTGTAGTGGTATGAGTTTGAAATAAAAAAGGCCATCTTACGATGGCCTTTTTTTTGGCAAAAATCTTTATCCGCCCAGAGAGGTTAGTTCACGTTCCAGTAGATGTTCATCACCTAAGTTTAATTCCACTAACCGACGCAGATGAATAATGCTGTCGATATCAATATGTTCGCACTCAAAGCCGGATTGGCCATGGCGAGTATGGCGCCAATTTAGCGACATCGTGATGGAGGTCTCTTCATCAAGATTGATCGTGGCTTCTATCAGCTGACTGGTATCGGCATTCCAATTGTCCGGCGTGACAATTAGCAGGCCCTTGAGTGATAGGTCAGCCAGGGTGGCGATCCATTCTTGGTCCCCCTGACTTAAAGTTATCTCGCCAGTAAAGGCGATGCGGCTAAAAACGCGGCGCTCAATATCGTTAGTCATAACGTTGCCTAATCCTTTTGCGTTGTTTCATGTCATATTGTTATATCATCAGCTCAATACCTGAGTGATCAATACAGACTATAGCAGGTTTACTTTAACTTTTTGTATTTGACCCTCTGCGGTAACGCATTTTCGCCTTTGCGGGCAACAAAGTCTTCATGGTATTCGGTGTAGTTGCCTTCAAAAAACACCACTTCGCTATCCCCTTCATAGGCCAGGATATGGGTACAGATTCGGTCCAGGAACCAGCGGTCGTGAGAGATAATCATGGCACAGCCTGGGAAGGTAATCAGTGCCTCTTCCAGTGCCCGCAGTGTCTCCACATCCAAATCGTTAGAGGGCTCATCGAGTAGTAGCACATTGCCACCTTGTTTCAGGGTGCAGGCCAGTTGCAGGCGGCCGCGTTCACCACCGGACAGTTCACCCACACGTTTTTGCTGGTCGGAGCCTTTAAAGTTAAAGCGACCAATATAAGCCCGCGATGGGATTTCATAGCTGCCAATTTGCAGGATGTCGTGGCCTTCTGATACGGCTTCCCAGACGGTTTGCTGGTCATTAAGTGCATCCCTTAGCTGTTCAACATAGACCAGGTCTACGGTTTCACCGAGTTCAACTTCGCCGCTATCGGCTTGCTCCATACCAGCAATAATTTTAAACAGCGTCGATTTACCAGCACCGTTGCCGCCGATAACGCCGACAATAGCGCCTTTGGGTACAGTAAAGCTCAGGTCCTGATAAAGCATTTCATCGCCAAAGGATTTGCTAACCCCTTTGACTTCAATAACTTTATCGCCCAGTCGCTGCCCGGGTGGTATATAGATTTCGTTAGTCTCGGCGCGGCTTTGGAAATCCTGTGATTGCAGTTCTTCAAAACGTGCAATCCGCGCTTTGTTTTTTGCCTGGCGGCCTTTGGGGTTTTGCTTGACCCACTCCAGTTCAGACTTAACTGTTTTCTGGTGTGAGGCTTCCTGTTTGGCTTCTCGTTGCAGGCGCTCTTCTTTTTGCTCAAGCCATGACGAGTAGTTGCCTTCGTAGGGGATGCCACGACCGCGATCCAGTTCCAGAATCCAGCCTGCTGCATTGTCGAGAAAGTAACGGTCGTGGGTAATCGCTACCACCGTGCCCGGGTATTCGCAGAGGAACTGCTCCAGCCAGTGCACTGACTCTGCGTCCAAATGGTTGGTCGGTTCATCCAGTAATAGCATATCCGGGTTGGACAGCAGCAGTCGGCAAAGGGCCACTCGGCGGCGCTCACCGCCAGACAGTTTGGTGACATCGGCGTCCCAGGGTGGCAGGCGCAAGGCGTCTGCGGCAACTTCCAGTTTATGGTCCAGGTTTTGGGAGTCAGCAGCCTGAATAATATTCTCCAGCTCCTGCTGGCGTTTGCCCAGTGCATCATAATCCGCATCGGGTTCGGCGTAGGCGGCAAAGACTTCTTCCAGTTCTTTTTGGGCGGCTACGACATCTCCCAGTCCATCTTCTACATTGCCGCGCACATCTTTACTGGGGTCTAGCTCGGGTTCCTGAGATAAATAGCCGACATTAATACCAGCCTGTGGGCGAGCCTCGCCTTCAAACTCTTCATCGACCCCAGCCATAATGCGCAGCAGGGTGGATTTACCCGCGCCGTTTAAACCCAGCACACCAATCTTGGCGCCGGGGAAAAAGGATAGTGAGATATCTTTAAGAATTTGGCGCTTGGGTGGGACGACTTTGCCCACGCGGTTCATGGTGTAAACGTACTGTGCCATAGGGTATTAATCCTGACTCAAGGTGTTAGTGATTGGGAATTGCCTGAATAGGGAGGCAAGGTACTCAATCTTTTCCTTTAGATCAAGGTGAGAAGAGAGTCGCGGTTGATTAGGCGCGTACGTCGATAGTGCGACCGACTTCCTGCATGCGCTCAAAGTTGGCTTGATAGCGGTCGGTGATGCTATCCATGGTCATTTTGGTTTGCATCTGCGGAACAATAGCGGCCGACTTTTGGGCGGGGGGAACAACCGCAGGCATTGGGGGGTTGGCCAGAGGGGTTTCGCCAACGCCTTCAGTGATGGCGTCCTGGTCTACCTGTTTGGCCTGTTCAATTAATTCATTATTACTGCTTTCACGCTTGGGCATATCGGTGCTCTGCCGGGATAGCGAGGCGGACAGTGATGCCGTTGAGGGGGCTGTAGAATGAATAACCATATATTCAGGCAATAGCTTTTTCTGGTCAGCGCGGGGCTGGCAGAATAGTGGGTTTCAATATGTATTGGGTTGGTCGGCAGTGTTTGTCGACGGCGCTATATTAAAGAAATTAAAAAATCCGTCCAATAGATTTTTTTTACATTTTTCCCGCTATTTATAGCTGAAAGTTTGATAAGTGATTATTTGTTATCCACTGACGGTGATAGCATAAATGTCTGGAGTACTGTTTTTATATACAGTATAGTCAGGATGTATTCACGGGATGGTATTGCCATGAGACTATTTATTGCAGAAAAGCCCAGCCTGGGCCGCGCCATAGCGGATGTATTACCCAAGCCCCACCGCAAGGCGGAGGGGTGTATTTATGTTGGCAATGGTGATTGCGTGAGTTGGTGTGTTGGTCATTTACTGGAGCAGGTTGAGCCGGATGCCTACGATGCCAGGTTTAAACAATGGCGGTTGGAGCATCTGCCGATTGTGCCCGAGCAGTGGCAGCTAAAGCCCAAGGCCAGTAGCCGCAAACAATTATCGGTGCTGCGGCAGTTGATTAAACAGGCTGACCAGTTGATTCATGCCGGTGACCCTGATCGCGAAGGGCAGTTGCTGGTTGATCAGGTGATTGAGTATCTCAATGTCAGCGCTAACAAACGTGCAACCATCCAGCGCTGCCTGATCAGTGACCTTAATCCTGCTGCGGTCAGCCGGGCGATCAAACAGCTGACTGACAATAAAGCCTTTGTGCCCCTCTCGACATCTGCCCTGGCCCGCTCCAGAGCAGACTGGCTCTACGGTATTAATATGACGCGGGCCCTGACCTTGCAGGGGCGCAAGGTTGGCTATCAGGGGGTACTGTCGGTAGGGCGGGTGCAAACGCCTTTATTGGGTTTGGTGGTACGCAGGGATAAAGAGATTGAAAGCTTTGTGGCCAAGCCTTTTTATCAGGTTTTTGCCCAGCTTGAGACCGATAAGGGTGAGCACTTTAAAGCCAAGTGGCAGCCCAGCGAAGCCTGTGCCCAATGGCAAGATGAGGAGGGCAGGGTCATTGCCAAAGCCCTCGCTGAAAATGTAGCCAGCCGTATTGCTGATCAACCTGCCACGGTTAAAGCCAGCTCCCGAAAAGTCAAACAGCAGCCCCCGCCGCAGCTCTATAATTTATCCGCGTTGCAGATTGATGCCGCCAAGCGTTTTTCGATGTCGGCCAAGCAGGTGTTGGATAGCTGCCAACGTTTGTATGAGCAGCATAAGCTGCTGACCTACCCACGTTCGGATTGCCGTCACCTTCCCCAAGAGCATTATGCCGATCGCGATAGAGTGTTGGCGGCGATTGCCAATAATGCACAGGCATTGGCAGGCGCTGTGTCCGGGGCCGACCCGTCCTTAAAGAGTAAAGCCTGGAATGACAGCAAAGTGTCAGCTCACCATGCGATTATCCCCACCGCGAGGCAGGCGTCCACAGCTCGGCTTAGTTCGACTGAGCGCAATATCTATGAGTTGGTCGCCCGGCAATATACCGCGCAGTTTTACCCTGCCCATGAATACAGTGATAGCCAGCTTGACCTTGAGATTGGCGGTGGCCTGTTTATTGCCAAAGCCCGGCAGTCGCTGCTCGATGGTTGGAAGGCGTTATACCCAAGTAAAAAACAGCCATCGCCTGATACTGCGGTCAACCAAGCCTTGCCGGCATTAAAAAAAGGCGAGCATTGTCATTGCATCGGTGGTGATGTTCTGGAGAAGTTAACCACCCCGCCCAAGCCCTTTGATGATGCCAGCTTACTGGCGGCTATGACCGGTGTGGGGCGCTACGTTAAAGACCCTGAAATACGCAAGGTGCTTAAAGAAACCGATGGTTTGGGTACCGAGGCAACGCGGGCGGGTATTATTGAGCTGCTATTTAAGCGCGATTTCCTGCGGCGGCAGGGCAAACAAATACATGCCACCGCAGCAGGCAAGGGCCTGATTAATAGCTTGCCAGAAGTGGCGACGCTGCCGGATATGACGGCGCAGTGGGAGACGCAGCTCAATGCCATTAGCCAAAAAGCCCTTAGCTATAAAGGCTTTATGCAGCCGCTGCAATGCTCTTTGGGGGAGCTGGTTGATCAGAGCCAATCCGTCTTGCCAGTGGGGCTAAAGGATATCAAAGCAAAACCGGCCTTTAGAAAAGGCCGCAAGCGGCGGGTAGCGGCGAAAAAAACCTCCAAAACCGCGTTGGCAAGCTAGTGGCCTTTAACTAGGTCGTCTCTTTATAGGTGCCCCAGCTTGTTTGAATGCGCTCGGTATAGGCCCTGATGGAGGCCGTTAGCTCCCGGATTTTGAGGATTTGAAGGTCTAATGTCCGGGAGGCTGCTGATGCTTTGTATGCCATTATATTACCGCTATTGGTGTTAGAGTGATTTGCTGTGACGGGTGTTCATAATATGGGGGCTGGAGCCTATGCTCCTATGATCAAAAATGACAATAAAGTGGCCGATTAAGACAACCGGTTTACCTGTTTTAACTACTCGCCTAAAAAGTATCAATCCTGTACAATTCGCGCCTTTGAAAAACAGCATCCACAGCATGTGATGGCGGCTGAGATTCCATGTTCACTTACCATTAGCCAAGGGGTTAGCAATGTTTACTAAAGATATGCAGGTCGAAGGTTTTGATGATGAGATTTTTTCTTCGATCCAGGAAGAGAACCAGCGTCAGGAACAGCATATTGAGTTGATCGCGTCTGAAAACTACACCAGCCCACGAGTCATGGAAGCGCAGGGCTCTTCCATGACCAACAAGTACGCTGAGGGTTACCCCGGCAAGCGTTACTACGGCGGTTGTGAGTATGTTGATAAAGCTGAAGAGTTGGCTATTGAGCGTGTTAAAGCTCTGTTTGGTGCCGATTACGCCAATGTTCAACCGCACTCCGGGTCGCAGGCTAATTCAGCGGTTTATCTGGCGTTGCTACAGGCTGGCGATACCGTATTAGGTATGAGCCTGGACGCCGGTGGTCACCTGACCCACGGTGCCAAGCCAAACTTCTCCGGCAAGGTGTATAACTCAGTGCAGTACGGCTTAAATGCTGAAACGGGCATGATCGATTACGATCAGGTTGAAGCGCTGGCTCTTGAGCACAAGCCAAAAATGATTGTGGCGGGTTTCTCTGCCTACTCCGGTATTGTTGATTGGGCTCGCTTCCGTGAGATTGCGGACCAGGTTGGTGCTTATCTGATGGTAGATATGGCCCACGTTGCTGGTTTGGTGGCCGCCGGTGTTTATCCAAATCCTGTACCCTTTGCTGACGTGGTGACCTCAACCACCCACAAAACCCTTCGTGGCCCCCGTGGCGGCATTATCATTGCCAAGCATAACGAAGAGTTGGAAAAGAAATTTAATTCAGCGGTATTCCCCGGTGGTCAGGGTGGCCCCTTAATGCATGTGATTGCCGCTAAAGCGGTAAGCTTTAAAGAAGCGGCCAGCGATGACTTTAAAGTCTATCAGCAACAGGTGGTTGCCAACGCTAAAGTGATGGCGGCGACGTTTATTGAGCGCGGTATTAAGATTGTTTCCGGTGGTACTGAAAACCATCTGATGCTGGTTGACCTGATCGGTAAAGAATATACCGGTAAAGATGCCGATGCTGCCCTGGGTGATGCCTTTATCACCGTTAACAAAAATGCCGTACCTAATGACCCTCGTTCACCTTTTGTTACATCGGGTCTTCGTGTAGGCACCCCGGCGATCACTACTCGCGGCTTTAAAGAAGATGAAACCCGCGAACTGACTAACTGGATGTGTGATGTGCTGGATTCTTTGGAAAATGGCACTAGCGAGCAGGTAATTCCAGCAGTAAAAGCCAAAGTGCTGGATATCTGCGGCAGATTCCCTGTTTATAAGTAAGCAGTCCTCTATTGAGCAGCAAGAGGCGGGTCATTCCCGCCTCTTGTGGCTTCTATGATAGACTTCCGTCCACGTTCAATCTTCTGAAGGTAAGCCGCCCATGCGCTGTCCCTTTTGTTCCCACGATGATACCAAGGTTATTGACTCCCGGCTGGTAGCCGAGGGTGGTCAGGTGCGTCGCCGTCGCGAATGTACTTCATGTTCAGAGCGCTTTACCAGCTACGAGACCGCCGAGCTTCTGATGCCACGTATTATTAAGCAAAATGGTAACCGCGAGCCCTTCGATGAAGAGAAGATGCGAGCCGGTTTATTACGTGCTTTAGAAAAACGGCCCGTGAGTATCGAAAAAATCGAGGCGGTTGTTAGCCAGATTGAACACTCATTGCAGGCTACCGGCGAGCGCGAAATTGAGTCGATCAGAGTGGGTGAATTAGTGATGGAGCAATTAAAACTGCTCGATCAGGTCGCCTTTGTACGTTTTGCCTCTGTCTATAGAGACTTTAAAGACCTCAATGAATTCCGCGAAGAGATTGATCGCTTGGCGGAAGAGCCTGAAGCCGGCGACGAATAGCCCCATGGATGACCGCGACTACATGCAGCTGGCCATTGATTTGGCTCAGCGCGGTTTATATACCACCTCGCCCAATCCGCGAGTCGGCTGTGTACTGGTTCGTGATGGCGACATGATTGGTAGTGGCTACCATGTAAGGGCCGGTGAGGGCCATGCTGAAGTCAATGCAATCGCCGATGCCGGTGATGCTGCCGGTGCAACAGCCTATGTCACGCTGGAACCATGCAGCCATACCGGTAAAACACCACCCTGTTGTGCAGCGTTGATAGCAGCCAAGGTGGCGCGGGTTGTTGTGGCAATGACAGACCCCAATCCCTTAGTGGCAGGCAGGGGGATTAAGCGATTGCAGGATGCAGGTATCACGGTTGAAACCGGTGTCTTGGAAGCTGAAGCTAAAGCCTTAAATCCTGGTTTTATCAAACGTATGGAAAAGGGTGTGCCCTGGCTAAGAGTAAAGCTGGCCATGAGCCTTGATGGCCGCACCGCGATGGCGTCTGGCGAAAGCCAGTGGATTACCGGTGCAGCGGCCAGAAGTGATGTACAGCGCTTACGTGCTCGCAGTTGTGCGGTGGTATCAGGAGTCGATACAGTGATTGCCGATCAAGCCTGCTTGACTGTGCGTGCCGATGAAATGGGTATTGATCCGGATATTGCCTTGCTAGCTGCCGAGCAGCAGCCATTAAGAGTGGTATTAGATTCCAGGCTGCGTTTACCGGTTGATGCCAATATCTTATCGCAACCGGGCCATACGTTGCTTATCGCCAGTGCAGAAAACCCCAAGGCCCAGCACGCTTTGGAACAGGCCGGTGCAGAAGTGGTTTACCTGCCTGCCGCTCATGGCCGGGTGGATATCACCAAAACCTTGCAGCTATTGTCTGAACGGCATTGCAATGAAGTAATGGTAGAGGCGGGCGCCACATTGGCGGGTGCTTTTATCGAGGCGGGTCTGGTCGATCAGTTGAACGTTTATATGGCGCCCACCTTACTGGGCAGTGAAGCAAGACCCTTATTACAGTTGCCACTGAGTACGATGGCTCAGCAGCAGCGATTAACCATTGAAAGTATTACCCCGGTAGGTGAGGATTGGCGCATTGATGCCAGCCCACTGAAATAATCAAGAGGTAGAACATGGCACTTAATACAGTTGAAGAACTTATTCAGGATATCCGCTTAGGCAAAATGGTTATCTTGATGGATGACGAAGATCGCGAAAATGAAGGCGATCTGGTAATGGCGTCGGAGTGCGTCAAACCGCAGGATGTTAATTTTATGGCCAAGTATGCTCGCGGCCTGATTTGTTTAACCTTAACCGAAGATCGCTGCCGGCAAATTGATTTACCCTTGATGGTAGACGGTGCCAATGGCGCACAGTTTGGCACTAACTTTACCTTATCGATTGAAGCGGCCGAAGGCGTTACGACGGGTATCTCCGCTGCCGATCGTGCTCATACCGTTCGCACTGCCGTTGCTCGCGGTGCCAAGCCCAGTGATATTGTGCAGCCGGGGCATATTTTCCCGATCATGGCTCAGCCCGGTGGTGTATTGACTCGTGCAGGTCATACCGAAGCCGGTTGTGATCTTGCCAGACTGGCAGGCTTTGAAGCCTCGGGTACTATCGTTGAAATTATGAATGAAGACGGCACTATGGCCCGTCGCCCGGAGTTAGAAAAATTTGCGCAAGAGCACGACTTAAAAATTGGCACCATTGCCGACCTGATTCACTACCGTGTGATCAATGAAAGAACCATTGAAAAAGTGAGCGAAGGTCAGGTTAATACTGACCATGGCGAATTTACCCTGCATACCTATAAAGATTTATTGGCCGGTGATATCCACCATGCTCTGGTAAAAGGTGATGTTAGTCAGGATGACGCCACCCTGGTACGTGTGCACCTGGCTTCATCTATTCGTGATTTATTGGGTACTCAGCCTGGCGATACACCGGGTTGGAATATTCAGCGCTGTATCAAAAAAGTGGCTGAAGAGGGCAGCGGTGTTATTGTCTTGCTAGCCCATGATGAGCGCCCTGAAGAAACCCTGGCCAGTGTTGACATTGCAATGGGTAAAAAGCCAGCTCCGCTGGCCGTTGCCGATGGCAGCTCCAATGCTTATCTAACCGTAGGTTTAGGCTCACAAATTTTACGGGATGTGGGTGTAAGCAAACTTCGATTAATGGGCCGCCCATTAAATACAGTGCAATTTCCGGTTTTGATTTAGAAGTTGTTGACTTCGTCTCTCCTGAATAAACTGACCTGAATAGCGGAAGAAAATGATGAAAGGTATTGAAACCCCCGAATATAACGCAGCTATTTTAGCGGGCAAGCGCATTGCCATAGTGGTTACTCGCTGGAATACATTTATTGTTGATAATCTATTGGCGGGCGCCAAAAAACACTTAACCGAGAACGGTATTGAAGAAGCCAATATCGAGTTGATTATGTGCCCCGGTGCTTATGAAATCCCGCTAGCCTGCCAGCATGTTGCCGCCAGTAAGCAGTACGATGCCATTATTACCCTTGGCGCAGTGATTCGTGGCGGTACGCCACATTTTGAATATGTGGCCGGTGAGTGTTCCAGTGGCGTTATGCGTGTCAGTCTGGATACCGGTATGCCCATTGCCTTTGGCGTGTTAACGGTGGATAACGAACAGCAGGCGTTAGAGCGTTGTGGTGTTGGTGAAAACGCCGAGAACAAAGGTGAAGAATCTGCCGCCTGTGTATTAGAAATGCTCTGTGTTATTGGCAGCCTAAACTCTTAATATGAACTCTTAATAAATAGTGATGAGTAAAAACGTGTCTGAGAAACAAGAATTTAATCCAGCGGCTCGCCGCAAAGCTCGTCACTATGGTATGCAGGCCTTATACCAGTGGCAGATGACTAAAGATTCGGTGACAGAAATTGAGCTGCAATTTTTGGCCGACTATGATTTTGCCAAAGTCGATGTTGAATATTTTCACGATATTGTTCATCACGTTCCCGCCAATCTGGAAGAATTGGAGCAAGCTTTTACCCCGCATCTTGATCGCACGATTGAAGAATTAGACCCGATTGAACTCGCGCTATTGCGTTTGGGAAGCTACGAATTAGTTAAGCGTATTGATATTCCCTATAAAGTCGTTATTAACGAAGCGGTAGCGCTGGCAAAAAAATTCGGTGCCACCGATGGGCATAAATACATTAACGGTGTGCTCGATAAATTAGCGCAGGATGTTCGTGCTATTGAAATAAAAGCTGGCAGCTAACGACTAGGTTATGAGTGACTCCGGGCAGCTAAGCGAGTTCGATATTATTGCTCGCTACTTTGCGGATATTGATGGCGGTACTACAGTCGGTACTACAGTCGACACAACAGCCGGTCAGTCTGCAGTGACTCTTGGTGTCGGCGACGACTGTGCTCTGTTATCACTGCCGCCGGGCCAACAGTTAGCACTTTCTATTGATACTCTGGTTTCTGGTCGACACTTTCCCGAAAACGCCAACCCTTACCAACTTGCTGAGCGCGCTTTAGCGGTTTCCATTAGTGATTTAGCAGCGATGGGCGCAACCCCACTGGCATTTACCCTCGCGCTGACTTTGCCTGCGGTTGATACGCAGTGGTTGGATGGTTTTAGTCGTGGCCTGCGCGCAGCGGCTCAGGCCTATAAGCTGCCATTAATGGGGGGTGATACCACACAGGGTCCGCTAAGTTTAACGGTTCAAGTCCATGGCAGTGTCTCTGCGCAGACGGCATTGAAACGCTCGGCAGCAAAGCCTGGCGATGCTATTTTTGTCAGCGGTACGATTGGTGATGCAGCTGTCGCACTGGCAATGATTCAAGGGCGTTTAACCGTCGATCAAGCGCAGCAGAACTTTTTAAATCAGCGTTTTTACCAGCCCAGCGCACGGCTGGATATAGGGCAGGGCCTGTTGGGCCTTGCTAATGCCGCCATCGATATTTCAGATGGTTTATTGGCTGACCTGGCGCATATTGCCAAAGCGTCACAGTTGGCTGCGGTCGTTAATGTAGACCAATTGCCTTTATCGAGTGTGATAAAGGCCGTCGTGGAAAAACCTCAGGCGCTGGCTTATGCTTTAAGTGGGGGTGATGACTACGAATTATGTTTTACGGCACCACCGGAAAATAGAGCGCTAATCAAAACACTTGGCCAGCAGTTGGGCGTGCCCATTACCGAGGTGGGAACAATGCTAGCAGGGTCCGGGGTAAGTTGCATTGACGCCAGTGGTGGCGATGTATCTGTTGATGCCAGTGGCTACCAACACTTTAATCATAGCGAATAACTGTATGCCTACATCTGCTGTAAAGCCAGAAGCCAAAAAAATTCTTACACATCCTATCCATTGTCTGGCGTTTGGCTTCGGTAGTGGTTTGGCACCCAAGGCGCCGGGCACCTTTGGCACATTGATGGCTATCCCGCTTTATTGGTTGCTGAGCCCGTTGCCATTACTGGTCTATGCGCTGGTAGTATTGGCCGCCTTTGTGATCGGCATTTATCTCTGTGGTAAAACGGCTGAAGATTTAGGGGTGCATGATCACCCGGGTATCGTCTGGGATGAGTTTGTTGGTCTTTGGATTGCCCTGTTTGCAGCACCTGCGGGCTGGTTATGGCTGCTGATTGGTTTTGCTTTATTTCGCCTATTTGATATTTGGAAGCCCTGGCCGATTAAAATCTTTGACGAAAAAATGGAAACCGGTTTGGGCATTATGATTGATGATGTGTTGGCGGGTATCTACGCGCTGATTATATTACAAGGCCTGGTATATCTGGTGGGGCCTGACTTATTGTAGAAAAGGATTGCGTATGAAGGATGTTGCAGATCTTGGGTTAATTATTGATTCCAATGTACCCATTATTGTTTTAGAAACGCATGATGAAAAACGTGCACTGGAATTACTTACCCAGGTAGCGGTTAAAAAACAGCTAGGCTATTTCTGCTGGTCCATCACAGAAGGCATCAATCGCTTAGGTTTTGGTGATGCCTTAAATCTGCCGCCGGAGCCTGAGTCTCCCTCCGACGTGTTAAAAACCATTAAAACAAAAAATCAAGCAGCACTGTTTGCGCTCTGTGATTTTCATCCCTACTTGGCTGGCAACCCCGAGCATGTACGCTTACTAAAAGATATTGCGCTGAACTATGATCGTTTGCAGCATACTCTGGTGCTAATTAGTCATCAGTTAGATATCCCTGCGGAGCTACAGCACTACTGTGCAAAATTTTCTATGACCTTGCCGAATGATGCCCAACTGATGGCCATTGTTCGCGATGAAGTGTCGGAGTGGTCAAAAGATAATGCCAAGGCTCGGGTTAAAACCGACCATACAACACTGAAAAAACTGATCAAAAATTTGCGGGGCCTGAGCCAGCAGGATGCTCGTCGTTTGGCCCGCGGCGTCATTAGAGATGATGGCGCTATTACTGAAGATGATCTACCCGAGGTCAATAAAGCCAAATTTGAACTGATCGATATGGAGGGCGTGCTTAGCTTTGAATATGATACCGCCAGGTTTTCTGCGGTGGGCGGCCTGAATAAATTAAAAGACTGGGTAAAGCAGCGGGAAGATATTTTCCTGAATACCCAAAGTCAGGATGTGGATCGCCCCAAGGGGGTTATGCTGTTAGGTATTCAAGGAGGAGGTAAAAGTCTTGCCGCTAAATCTATTGCCGGTTTATGGGGTGTTCCTCTATTAAGGCTGGATATGGCGGCGCTTTATAATAAATTTATTGGTGAAACCGAGAAAAACCTGAAAAAGTCCCTTCAGCAAGCCGAGCTTATGTCACCCTGTGTGCTGTGGATTGATGAAATAGAAAAAGGCCTGGCTACCAGCGATAGCGATGACGGCACTTCCCGCCGAATTCTAGGCACCATGCTGACCTGGATGGCGGAGCGAGAGGCCAATGTCTTTATTGTGGCCACGTCTAATGATGTCTCTCAGTTGCCCCCTGAGTTAATGCGTAAAGGGCGTATGGATGAAATCTTTTTTGTCGATTTACCCAAACCACCGGTGCGTGAAGAGATTTTTGCGATTCACCTTAAGAAGCGTAACTTTGATCCACAGCGGTTTGATCTGTCAGTATTGGCGGAACAGGCAGAGGGCTTTTCTGGCGCGGAGATCGAGCAGGCAGTGGTAGCGGCGTTGTATAGCTCTTCAGCACAGAGGCAGCCCCTGTCGACCGAGCATATTGCCGAGCAGATCGATAATACCTACCCCTTGTCTGTGGTGATGGCGGAGAATATACACCAGTTGCGCGATTGGGCGGCCGATAGAACGGTGCTGGCGGACTAATGCTTTAGTATTACTTGATGTAATGTTTTTTATAATAACAATAGATTGTAATTATTTCTCAACACGGTGTACTTTTAAATCGTCAAAGAGAGAAGTCTCTAGACAGAATGTCAAAGTAGACACTAAGGAGAAATTGTATGTTAAGTTTAATCGTAATGCCTGTTGTTGCCGTATGTTTTCTAGGTGCCTTTGCCCTGATGGGCTATATGTTGGCCAGTGATGCGCAGTTTGCCTATGGTGACAATAGATTTTAGGGCTATTGGGGTGCCATGTAGGCAGTAGCAGTTTGTAATAAGTGATTATCTTGGAGGTATCTTATGTTACATAAATCGGTTCCTTTTTGGGCGGCAGCCAGCAAGCTGTTTGCCGTGGTCTTATCTGCAGCGGCCTTGGTGGCCTGTAGTCAGCAGGCGACCATTCCTACCGGCGAAGATGCCGAAAAAATCGGTGATAACCTCTACAAAGTAGAGAATAGCAGTGTCAAGGCCGCCTTTGTTGACCCTGAAGTCGATTTTGCCGTGTACAAAAAAATCTACATAGCGCCACTGAATCTGGATAAAGTCAAAATTATCCAGCCTAGTTCAAGCCCCACTAATCGAAAACCCTGGGAGTTAACTGACAAAGACAAAGAGCTGTTAACTAAACGCTACCAGGAAGTGATGACAAAATATTTGCAGGAAGAAACGTCTGCCAGCACTGGCTATGAAATAGTGAATGCGCCGGGTGAAGGTGTATTGCAATTATCTTCCGCCATTCTGGCTATAGCGCCAACAGCCGCTAAAGATGACTTTAAAAGCCGGCCGGTGGGCCGCTCCAGAGTCTTTACTGAAGGTGCAGGTAGTATGACTATTGGTTTTGCTATTAATGACTCTGCTACCGGTAAAGCACTGATTACTGCTGTTGATCAGCGCAGTGGCTGGGGTACTTACCGCAGCAATAACCGAGTGACGAATATGTCTGATGTTAGTCTGATGTTTGGCAACTGGGCGAATAAAATTCGGCATGGCTTAGATAGCCTTAGTGCCAACTTTGAAACTCGCCAACAGCAGTAGTTCGCTATAACGGTAAATTAAAAAATCAGCCAGCATTTTCTGGCTGATTGCTTTATGATAAGCCAACTAATAAGTAACAGGCTCGCTGATTCAGTGGCCCGTTTATAATGACCACGCCTGTTAAGGAGAGAAGCATGGCAATCTTTGCATCAAATCGAATCAAGTCTCTGTTGGTGTTGGTTATGGCCCTTGGTCTGGCGGCCTGTGCCAGTGAGCCTCCCAAACCGGTACTGGATTACAATCCTGATTATGACTTTTACCAAATCAAGACCTATGCTTTTGCTCCGGGAAAATCTATCGGCGCTGATAGCTTGGTAGGCAACCGTGTTGAAATGGCTATAGAGAGTGAAATGGCGGCTAAAGGCATCAAGCTTGTCGAGGCCGATAAAGCAGACGTACTGGTTCGTTTTATGTTGATGACCCAGAACAAACAGGATATTCGTACCTATGATCGCCATTACGGCGGTGGTGCTTATCGCTGTTATCGCTGTGGTTATGGCTCAGGTTATAGAACCTCCACGGAAGTACAGGTAAAAAACTATACCGAAGGCACGCTGGTTATCGATCTGGCCGACCAGAAAATGGATAGAGTGGTTTGGCATACTATCAGTAAACGTAAAGTGGTTAAAAACCGCACCCCTGAAGAGCGTGATGCGCTGGTGAAAGAGGTGGTTGGTGATATGTTTGCAGAATTTCCTCCACTTTAAGTCTGGGTGCTAATCACTGTAAAAACGAATAGGGATGCCATCGGCATCCCTTCTTTGTTGTAGCTATAACGCCGAATATGAACTGTGAATAAACTCATCAAACTAGCTCTGGCTCTGCCGGCATTGTGTGTACTCCTTGTCGTGATCTTTGTCGTATTGCTGTTCAGTGATAGAAAGCTGGTGCTGGAATATGCTGTCGCTTTTACCTCCGATTATCGTTTGTCGATTGATGGGCCTTTTTCTTTTGGCACTGAGGATGGTATTGGCAGTATCACTTTGGGTGATGCCACGCTTTACTCGGCGCTGGATGGCCAGACTTTATTAACAGTGGGTCGGCTTGAGTTGGTGGCTGATTTTGGTGTGTTCTCTCTGACCTCTGCCAATATCCAAAAGCTGCGGGCTGATAATGTGGTCGCAACGGTAATTAAAAACGACGATGAGACTTTAAATTGGCCGGTGCCCACGCCAGAGAAAAATCAGCAGGAAGAGGGTGAAAGGGATTGGGATATTGTTTTAGGTAATATCCAATTAAGCAATGTGCGGCTTAGTCTTGATGGTTTTACCGATAGAGCGCAGCAGCTACATATTACTTCATTAAATTTATCTGAGAATCTTAAACCCAGAATTATAGAATCCAAAGCCAGACTGAATGATTTGCCCATAGCGGTCTATGGCGAACTGTATGATCTATCCGCATTTGTGCTGGATGAGCAGCCGCTGCGGCTATCGCTTAACACCACCATCGATAATTTTCGCGCTGGTCTGGTGGGGGTGTTTAGTAATAGTGATACCAGTACCGACCTGCGTTTAAGTATCAGCGCCGATAATATGAAAAGGCTAACGGATGTTTTTAGCGAAGATTTTCCAGATTTAGGCGAGCTTTCTTTATCTGGTCAATTATTAAATCAAGAAGATGGTTATCAGCTGCGAGATATTGAGGTTGAGGTGGATGGCCGTGGTTTGCAATTGCAAATGAACGGACGGGTTGAACATTTATTGGATGACCCGGCATTGGCGGGTACGGTTAATGTATCGTCTCCGGATATTGGGCGTTTTGAAATACTGAATACCTTGGCTGGCAGGGATTTGTCCGGTTTACAGGTCGATATTGCGGGGCATGTGAGTTATCTGGATCAGCAGGCCATTTTTGCCGACCTTGCGGTATCCGCTAATGATAAGCAGCAAGATGTATCAGTATCGGCGGCTAATTTGCGGCTGAAATTTGCTGGGGATAATACCGTTGTTGATGCCAGTTCTGCGGTGCTGGCTTATCAAATAAAGGAGGATAATCCTACGGCGGCTGAGCCCTGGGCTTACCAATACAATGCCGATCAGCTCTATGCGGAGATACAGCAAGATTTTTCTGCCGTGATAAAAACTAACGGCGAGTATAAGGGCCTGCCTGTATCGGCCGGTGGTGAATGGAAGCAGGATAATAGTTACCGTTTTGATGTAGTACTGGATCAGGCGGTCGCGGTGATTGAAGGTTTTCTGCGGGATGATCAGTTTCAAATAGTGGGGCGCCTTGTCACACCAAGCTTAAAGCCGTTGGCGCAGTTACTCGATGAAAAACCGCTGCCGATCACTCAGGGTGAAATTGTTATCGCGGTGGATATTAATGGTGCTGATGTAGTGTTGAGTCAATTGGATTTAACCCTGACTAACCAGAGTTCCAGTATTACAGTTTCTGGCCAGGCGGATGACTTGCTAACCTTTGATGATTATCGTTTGGATGTGGCGGTAACCGCCGAGTCGCTCAAACACCTGGATCGCTGGGTGAGCCAGCATGGTGAAATTGTTGAGCGCAGTATTGATGCCTTCGGTGATACTCGCACCTATGCCAGTTCTGGTGATGTTAACTACCGCCGTGCACAAGCCGAGGTATCGCCATGGTTGCAAGATGTAATGCAGGCATTAGAGCTCGATAGTTGGATTAAAGAATATCCGGCATTAGATGCGAAGACAGATTTGACCATGATCTTAACCGGCCGTGATGATGATCTGAAGATTGATATTAATACGCTTACCCTGCGTTCGGCGTTGGCGGCTGTCGATTGGTCAGGTTCTCTGAGAGATGATGGTGAGCAGTTTTCTATGCAGGGTAATTTAACGGCGGTTTTGCAGCCCGGTGCCGTCGATGAAATAGTGACGTCGGCAAGCTTGGCGGCTGGAACTGCGCAAAAAGACGACGGCCCGATTACATTGTCTTCGATGCAAATCGTTGCCGGTAATACGGAGTTGACCGGTAATCTTGAGCTGGATATGGCTGATAGTTTAAAGAAAATATCCGGTAATCTGGATTTTAAAGTATTGGATATATTGCCCTATACCTCAAGCATTGAAGTCGCTGATAAACAAAGTAACCCCCCCGCCAGTCCGGGCGGCGAATCCTTTTTTTCCGACGAACCCTATCCCTTGGCATGGTTGCCAGAGTATGACGTAGATTTAAGTATCACGGCCGAACAATGGGCAACACCATGGTTTGACGCTCGCCAGCTTAAGCTTGAGGTTTTATACCAGGACGATGTTTTTACTCTTAATCCGGTGTCTTTTATGGTGGGGCAGGGGGCTCTGGGCGGAAACTTTGCTTTGGATAACAGTCTTGCCATAACGGCGGCGTCATTAAAATTAGAAGCTGACTCGCTAGACCCGGATTTAATGAGCTTGCTGCGAGACTACAATTTAATGAAGTCAGGCAGTGTGAATGTTCGGGTTGATGTGACTGCTACGGGCAAAACAGAAAAAGCCCTGGCCAGCTCTCTCGATGGCCAAATGTCTCTCTATACCATCAACAGTTTGTTAAATGGCCGTGATCTGGCTGACCTGGCCCCCGAGGTTTTGACTCAGGTAAATCAAAAGGTAAACCCCTTTTATAAAAAGCCTGAAGAAGGCGAGGATACCGAATTACAGTGTGCCGCACTGCATTTTGATGTACAGCAGGGCGTGATGACGGCCGATAAGTCTATTATTCTGGTAACCCCTGATATTGTCTTTGGCGCCAATGGTGCTATTGATCTGGGCAAAGAGCGTTTACGCATGCAGATTATCCCCAGAGTACGCAGGGGGCTAGGTATTTCTCTGCGAGGTACTGCGGCCAAAATGGCGGTGATTAATGGCCCTATGACCGCACCCGTGGTTGAGTTTGACCCTAAGGGGGCGCTAACCTCCGCTGGGCGAGATGTAGCAGGTACGGTGCTCTATGGCCCGATTTATTGGATTTATATGGGGCAGGCGGAGAAGTTACTAGCCTCTTCCAGCTCCTGCACTAAATTAATTACACGGGTTGAGCAGCGTTTCAATCAGTAGTTTTTTTGCTATATAAATGTTTTATCGCGCCTTTGCGTGATAATCTGCTTTTTTGTGCTGCTGGTTGATTAGGCAGTACCTTTAAACCTGAGATGGGAAAATAGAGTGATCGACACAAACAATAAAATCCCTGTGGTATGGAGTATTTCCGGCTCTGACTCCTGCGGTGGCACGGGCATACAGTCTGATTTAAAAACCTTCCACGACTTCGCTACCTGTGGCTGCTCCGTGGTGACTGCCATTACCGCGCAAAACTCCTTTGCTACTGGCTACTCGGTGGCCACTGAGCGCAAGTCGGTGGTGGCACAAATTAATGCCTTAGACAGTGATATGCCTGCTGATGTGATTAAGGTGGGTATTCTTCCCAATCTGGATATTGTCGAGACGGTGGTTAAGTATTTTGATGATTACCAAGGTTATGTGGTCTATGACCTGGAGCTGGAAGGCAGCGGTGAAGCGCTATTAGGTGAAGCGGGTGAGCTGCTTCGTTCCAGCTTATTACCTCGAGTGGATTTGCTGGTGGTAAATGTCGAAGAAGCGACAGCGTTAACCGGTAATGAGATTGGCTCTTTTGAGCAAATGGAAAGTGCAGCGGCCAGCTTGATGGCTATCGGTAGCCGTTCAGCACTGATTACCGGTGCAAAATTTGGCGATAGTGGCCAGCGATTTGATTATTGGACAGACGGTGAAGAAGCCATTTGGGTGACTGTTGATGGTGCTCCTGGAGTTAATAACCGCGGTGGCGGTTGTATTTTATCAGCCGCGCTGGCTGCAGCTTTGGCTAATGGTCACGCCTTTAAGGATGCCCTCAGTCTGGCCAAGGCCTATGTAACTCAAGGAATACGTGGAGCTAAAGCGATTGGCAGTGGTCCTGGTGCCGTTGCTCATTTGGGCTTGCCCGATCAAGAGGAAGATAAGCCCCTGTTATCTGATAAACGGCCCGCTTGATCGCCAGGGTTTAATATCAGCTTGCTGGTAGAGAAGATGAAAAGATGGATGCGGCTGGCAGTAATATTGAGCCAGCTATTACTCTTTAGTGCGAATACCTTAAGCCTTGAAATTCAGGCTAATGGGCTGTTTAAGAATGCCGCCGTGGTAACCATTGATGGCAAGCAGCGCATGCTTAAGGCTGGCAAGCCCAGTCCGGAGGGGGTCTTGCTGATAGAAGCCAATACCAAAAGGGCCATTATAGAGATCAACGGTCAGCGTCAGGAGCTGACGCTTAGCCGCCGTATTAGCGGCAACTTTACTCAGGCCAGCCAGCCAGAAGTCGCTATTCCCCGTAACCGTTCCAATCAATATATCAGCAATGCGTCGATTAATGGTCGCCGGGCTAAAGTACTGGTTGATACCGGCGCCAGTATCGTCGCGCTTAGCAGTGACCAGGCCCAGCGGCTGGGTATTGATTATAAGAAGGGACAGCTCTCTGCCGTGATTACAGCCAGTGGTAAAGCCAAGGCCTACCGCCTGACCCTGAGGTCGGTTGAGGTGGGTGGTATTCGGGTGAATGCGGTCGATGCTTCGGTAGTAGAGGGAAGCTATCCGCGACACATTCTGCTGGGTATGACCTACCTTAATCACGTTAATATCCGCGAACAGGATGGTATTTTATTCCTACAGCAGAAATATTAGTCATTATCCCTCCATTTTGTCGGCTTATAGCGGGTTAGCAACGGTGCGCGACTGCTGGTAGAATGTGCGCCCGCTGTCGTTATGACAGGTTAAGGCATGCTTAGGGCATCATAGTTAAGGTCTAAGCCATAGTTAAGCCCAGTTAAGCTGTATTCCAGGAGATATGTGTGACCGTAAGTTATGTTGAATCCTCTAAGCTACCCACCGCATGGGGGGTGTTTGATATGCACGGTTTTGAGGATGGCGTTAACGATAAAGAGCACCTGATTCTCAGTATGGGGGATGTGGGCAGTGGTGAGCCGGTGTTGGCTCGGGTCCATTCTGAGTGCTTAACCGGCGATGCGCTGTTTAGCTTGCGCTGCGATTGTGGTTCCCAGCTACAGGCCGCCTTAAAGGCTATTGCCGATGAGGGCCGCGGTGCTTTGTTATACCTTCGCCAGGAAGGTCGCGGTATTGGCCTGCTAAATAAAATCAAAGCCTATAAGCTGCAGGATCAGGGTGCCGATACGGTTGAGGCCAATGAACAGTTGGGTTTTGGTGCCGATATGCGCGATTACGGTATTTGCAAAGTGATGCTTGAGCACCTCAATATCAAACAGGTGCGCTTGATGACCAATAACCCTCGCAAGGTGAAAGCGTTAACCGATCAGGGCGTGGATGTGGTTGAGCGTCTGCCATTGCAGACCGGGCAAAACCCACACAATGCCAAGTATCTGGCCACCAAGGCGGGTAAGCTTGGCCATTTAATGGGTGAGTAAGAGGCTTAAGTCCATGACCGTGTTACGCACGGCCATGGCTGATGATAGAGCTAACTTAGAAGTGGTAAAACAAAGTGGCGTATCCGCCATCGATAGTTGCATCAGCTTTTTCATCGCGACTATCTTCATAGTCCAGATCAAAAGAGCGGAACCCCGCTTCAATACCTAATCCAAACGATGTTTCATAGCCGATATTCACTTTATAGTCGATCAGCGAATCGCCGTCGTAAGCCAGCGCATTCACATCGCCGCCAACATAAAGCCCTGTCAAAGGAAGGTCGAATTTTGCCGCGACATATAACATGGGTAAGGTATCGTCGATTTCTTCACTGGCCTTTAAAGTTAAAGTGCTGGGGCCAATAGGTACTTCGCCGGTTAAGGTTATGCCTTCATCAAATTGACGAACGGTAACACCCACATCCAGACTCACCCAGTTATCGAGTAGCTCATAGTAGAGGGTTAAGTCGGTATGACTAAGGTCTGATTCGGTAGTGACCTGTGTGCCTGAAGGAAACGGAGTGCCATCAAAGATAAAGCCATCATCAATGTTAACGGTCTCTTCAATATCCATCTCGGTTCTGGCAAGCATGACGTTTGGAATAAGCGGGATGGGGTGCTCAATAAGTACGTAAAAACTATTATTGGTTTCGTCTTCAAGGCCTAAAGTTTGTTCAATATCCAAAGAATCAGGACCGGACTGAACAGTACCTTCGTAGTTTTGGTTCCAGGCGCTGACGCCTACTTCAAAGCCCAAGGTATCTGCCTGGGCAAACGCTGGCAGGCAAAGTGCTGCAGCGCCAAGAATAAGTGATTTTTTCATACTCGATGAATCCCCTGATAATGGTAGTGCTAAACGTTGTCATCCAAGTCTAGCAGAAAACCTTGTTTTCACAGGAAAATTACCGGAAAAGGCATTAGCGGCTGAGGAGTTTTGCGACGTCCTTGGCAAAGTAGGTGAGAATGCCGTCAGCCCCTGCGCGTTTAAAAGCTAACAGGGATTCTATCATTACCTGATCTTTGTCCAGCCAGCCGTTTTGAAAGGCTGCCATATGCATCGCATATTCACCGCTAACTTGATAGACAAAGGTAGGTACTGCCAGCTCATCCTTTACCCTCCGCACAATATCCAAATAGGGCATGCCGGGTTTGACCATAATCATATCGGCACCTTCCTCCAGATCGAGGGCGCATTCATGTAGAGCTTCATCGCTATTGGCGGGGTCCATTTGGTAGCTGTATTTATCGGCGCCTTTTAAGTTGCCAGCAGAGCCGACGGCATCTCTAAAAGGGCCATAATAACTGGACGCATATTTGGCTGAGTAAGCGAGAATTTTTGTATTAACAAAATTAGCTTGTTCCAGCGCACTTCTTACTGCACCAATACGGCCGTCCATCATATCGGAAGGGGCAACAATATCGACACCGGCTTGCGCATGAGAAACGGCTTGCTTCACTAAAGTTTCAACCGTGCGGTCATTCAATACATAGCCTTCGCTATCAAGAATGCCGTCCTGACCATGAATCGTAAAAGGGTCTAAGGCAATATCGGTAATGACGCCAATGTCAGGTACTGCATCTTTAATCGCTTTGACCGCGCGTTGGGCTAAACCATCAGGGTTAAAAGCTTCTTCAGCAAATTCTGACTTGGCGCTATTCGGAGTGACAGGAAACAGTGCAATAGCAGGCACCCTCAGGCTATTTAGCAGCTTTGCTTCTTCTACGAGTAAATCAATACTCAGCCGTTCAATACCAGGCATAGAGCTAATCGATTCTCTTTGGTTTTTTCCTTCCAAAACAAAAACCGGATAAATTAAATCGTTTACCGTCAATACAGTTTCACGCATCATCCGGCGAGAAAAATCATCGCTACGCATTCTACGCATGCGGGTATTGGGGTAAGAGCCTCGGTGTAAAGATTTACTCATTCTTTTTCCTTTATTATCGTAGGGTGGATTGTAATCCACCAATACTGCTCTGTTAGGATTTATGGTGGATTATAATCCACCCTACGCTCAGAGCTGAGAAAAAACTTTTTTGGCAGCTTCTAATGTATATTGAATATCGCTATCGGTATGTGCTGCCGACATAAAACCCGCCTCATAAGAGGCCGGTGCCAAATAAACCCCCGCCTCTAGTAGCCCATGGAAGAACTGATTAAAGCGGTCAGTATTACAGTCCATCACTTGCTGGTAATTAGTAATGGTTTTTTCTTCCGTAAAGAAGCCGCCAAACATGGTGCCGACATGATTAGTGGTAAATGCAATGCCTGCATCCGTGGCCACTTTTTCCAGGCCTTTAGCTAAAGCCGTCGTTTTATCAAACAGTGGCTGGTAAAAATTATCCGCTTGAATTGCGGCAAGCTGTGCCAGCCCCGCTGCCATCGCAACAGGGTTGCCCGATAAAGTGCCCGCTTGATAGATTGGGCCGAGCGGCGCAATCTGTTCCATAATTTCGCGCTTACCGCCAAAGGCTCCCACTGGCATGCCGCCACCAATAACTTTGCCCAGCGTGGTGATGTCCGCTTCGATATTGTAATAACCCTGCGCACCGGTTAAACCTAAACGAAACCCTGTCATCACTTCGTCAATAATAAACACGCTGCCAAACTGATCGCACTGGGTTCTGATTTCTTCTAAGAACCCGGCAACGGGTGGCACACAATTCATATTGCCAGCAACGGGTTCAACAATAACCCCGGCGACTTGCTCACCGACTTCACTAAAGGCTTGCTTGAGGCCTTCAATATCATTGTACGTTAAGGTGATGGTGTGATCGGCTAAGGCGGCGGGTACGCCGGGTGAGCTTGGTACCCCCATTGTTAGTGCTCCCGAGCCGGCTTTGATCAGTAGCGAATCAGAATGGCCGTGGTAGCAGCCTTCAAATTTAATGATTTTATCGCGGCCGGTATAACCTCGTGCTAGACGAATAGCACTCATGGTAGCTTCGGTGCCGGAATTGACCATCCGCACCAAATCCATATTGGGCATAATCCGACACAGCTCTTGTGCCAGTTCCGTTTCAATTTCGGTGGGTGCACCAAAACTTAAGCCAGATTTTAATTTTTCAGTCACTGCATCCATGATGGCCGGGTGGGCATGGCCGAGGATCATGGGGCCCCAGGATAAAACATAATCAATATAGCGTTTGCCTTCACTATCGAATAAATAAGCCCCTTCGGCGCGGTCAATAAACACCGGGGTGCCGCCTACTGCGCGAAAAGCACGTACCGGTGAATTAACACCGCCGGGAATAAATTGCTTGGCTTGTTCAAAAAGTTGTTCAGATGACGTCATGGTATAGGCTGCAATGGAGTTAATAGTATGGGGTAGGGATTATATTCTTATTTGTTGCTCCAGTGCATTCTATTGGGCAGTAATTTCCCCATGCCAATACGCCGGCCCTGTTGCAGTGCCTGCCAGCAAAATTGCTGAGCTTGTTGAATCGACTCTGCCATACTCAGGCCATGAGCCAGATAAGCGCTAATGGCCGCACTGAGTGTGCTGTTAGCGCCATAATAACGATGGGGGAGGCGGTCCCATTGATAGGATTGACAGCTGCCATGCTCTGAAAACCAGTGTTGGGTGATTTGGCTATTAGAACTATCATCGCCAATAATCAGCAGGTTATCGCAGCCATATTCCAGTATTTCCTGGGCGCAGGCCGAGAGCGTATCGGCGCCCGGGGCTAAGCCTAAAGCGGCTTCTTTACTGAGCACTACTATATTCGCCTGCGGTAACAATAAGGCGGCAAGTGCACTGCTCATACCCAGATCGTCGGGGTTGAGCTTAGGGTGTAACAAAACCGGAATATCCGGATAATCACTAAGAATGGTATGTATCGCTTCTATATGACTGATGCTGCCCGGTTCGCCAATATTAAACAGGTTGATTTGAATATCTTCAAGCAAAGCTCTGGCCTGCTCTATTAACAGGGCGGTATCGGTCGCCAGGGTATCTTTTAGGGAGTGAGTATCTCTGGCTGAGAGTTGGCTGATAATGGGGGTGCAGTGGCAGCCCAGGCTGGAAAGTGTCTCAATATCGGCTGAAATACCTCCCCCGCCGCTGGGGTCGTGATCAGTGATACTCATCACTACCGGGGTGTTAGTTATGATCTCGGTCATCGTTAATAGCCCCTGATTCAAAATACACTCAATAGCTAAGCAAAAGGTTTTACCACCACTAATATAACTACAGCAAACAAAATCAATACTGGCAACTCGTTAAACCAGCGATAGAAAATATGGCCATGACGATCGCTATCCTGTGCTAGTTTTTTCACATAATGCCCACAGCTAAGGTGATAGGCAATGAGGCCCAGAACCAGCAGCAGTTTGATAATGAACCATATTGAGCTCCAGTAATAGTCCCAATTATAGCTCAGTAGCCACGCCCCCAATATGACACTGGTTACTGCAAACATCGACATAAAGCGGTACAGCTTACGTTCCATAATTTTGAAGTGTTCACGGGTGGTTTGGTCTTCTGCCATGGCGTGATAGACAAATAGGCGTGGCAGATAAAAAATACCGGCAAACCAGCAAACAATAGAAATAATATGGAAGGCTTTAACCCACAGCATAATAATAAACCGTTAAAAAGATTGGGGGGTGTTATTGTGTTTTTCGATATCAGCACGGGTAATGATACCCAGGTCAAGGCTGCTGACCGGGGAGCGCCCGCCAGTTAGATACCCTGAAACATAGAGTGTATCCACTTCATGTTTATTCATCACCGTCAGTGCTTCCCGCAGTGTGGCCTGGATATGCAGTTCCATCACCTGTTCAGTATGTGCCCCGGTCAATTCAATCAGTGGGCCGGGGTCAGTCTTTAAGCGGGTTTCAATATGTTGCCTTAAGTCGTCACCGTGGCTGAGTTGCAGCTTGTCATCATTACCGCCAATTACATACCAGAGGTAGGGCTTCTCGGCCAGTGTTTGGGCTTCTTCCAGAGTTACCTGATTCATGGTGGTGGCGATATTACGCTGCATGATACTGGCAACGCTGGTGCGTTGCAGGGCCAGGCTTACCGGGTCAGTAGGCAGCAATTGTTTAAGTTGAAACAGCGCTGTTTGGTGTGCGGAGCGCTGTTTAAAAATTTCACTATTGGTAAGCGTTGCCACCGTAATAGCCAGCATGCCCGGGAAAATCATCGTGGTATTATTGCTTAGCTCCAGTAGTGCCATTAGGGCTGCCAGCGGAGCATTTAACACTGCCCCCATCATGGCGCCCATGCCTAGCAGAACATAAAAGCTGCGTTGTGAGGAGAGCTCCGGGAAAAAATAAGCCCCCAGACCGCCTAGTGCGCTACCAATACAAGCACCGATTAAAATATTAGGGCCAATTAACCCAATCGGCATTCCCATGCCTGTGCTAACTGCGGTGGCAATAATCTTGGCGGCAATCAGGGCAAACATCAATTGCAGAGAGAGCTCGCTGTTTAGTGCTGCATTCAGGCTGTCATAGCCAATACCCATCACCTCGGGCACCATCAGCGCGCAGCAGCCGGTAACCAGCCCAGCCATCGCGAAGCGCTGCATAATAGGCCTGTCGGCAAAGTGCAGGCTAAGCTTAAGGATTTTCATAAACAGGGCGGCGCAGCTGCCGATCACCAGGCCAAGGAAAATAATAAAGGGCACTTCCCACAGGGAGGCCATCTCAATCGCGGGGATATCAAAGAGCAGATCTCCGCCATAAATCGCCCGGCTCATAATCGTGCCGGTAATTGCCGCCAACATCACCGGGATAAAGCCGGCAACGGTATATTCCATCATAATCACTTCCATAGCGAAGATAACGCCGGCAATAGGGGTGTTAAAGGAGGCGGCTATAGCCGCGGAAGTACCGCAGCCCACGAGCATCCGTATGCTGTTATTTGGCAGGCGCAGTTTTTGTCCGATCAGGCTATTGGTGGCGGCTCCCAGATGAATAGCAGGGCCTTCCCGACCCCCGGACTGCCCGGTAATAACCGCTAGGGCACCACCAAAAAACTGCACCAGAGCATTCTTTAGCGGCAAATGGCCGTGATCGACATGCAGCCGGGTCAGTACATGGACGATGCCGGTTCGGGTGTCGGCTACCGCCATTTTTCTAAGGATAAAGCCTAGTAGCAGGGCGCCACTCAAGGGAAGGGCAAAGTGTAGCCAGTTAGGCAGGGCCTCAAAGTTATCGGCATCGCCGCCAGGCAGCCACAGGGAGGAGGGGGTTTCAATCAAATAGCGAAATAACAAAATTACCAGTGAGCAGGAAATACCCGACAGTACACCTAAAATGGATAGGTGTATTAGCGAGTTAGCATTGGCCAGTCGGTGGCGGGTGTCGCGTAACCAGTGATAGTGCATAAATTGTGAGGGTATTCCCGGTCGCGGGCTAAGGTATTGTGATCAATAGCTTACGATTGTTTTTTGATTGCTTTATTATAACGTATCTTGAGAGCTTGTTCGGCAGGCTTTCTATTCAATCGATAAATGGTGGATATAACAGTGGTTAAGGTAGGTATTGTAGGGGGCACAGGGTATACCGGTGTCGAATTATTGCGGATGTTGGTCAGTCACCCGGATGCCGAGGTGGTAGCGATTACCTCCCGTGCGGAAGAGGGTCTCAGAGTTGATGAGCTATATCCCAGCCTGCGCGGCCATCTGGATATTCGTTTTTCCCACCCTGATCCTGCCGTATTGGCGCAATGTGATGTGGTGTTTTTTGCCACTCCCCATAATGTCGCCATGAATATGATGCCGGAGTTATTGGCTCTGGATACCCGCGTGGTTGATTTGTCGGCTGATTTTAGAATCCGTGATCATCAATTGTGGTCGCAGTGGTATGGCGAGCCCCATGCTTGCCCGGAATTATTAGCGGAGTCTGTCTATGGGCTGCCGGAGTTTAACCGTGCTGCCATCAAAGATGCACAATTAGTTGCCTGTCCGGGCTGCTACCCAACCTCGGTGCAGCTAGGCTTATTGCCATTATTGGAAAATCAGTTGGTTGATAACCAGCGCTTGATTGCCAATGCTGCCTCGGGTGTCAGTGGCGCTGGTCGTCAGGCTAAAATCGATAATCTTTATGCGGAAGTGAGTGATAGCTATAAAGCCTATGCGATTCCGGGGCATCGTCATCTGCCGGAAATTGAGCAGGGGCTAAAAGATATCAGCGGTTCGGACGTGCAGCTAACCTTTGCGCCACACCTGGTGCCAATGGTGAGAGGTATGCATTCAACCCTCTATGCTGAGTTGGTCGATAGTGCTGTTTCGTTAGAAGAAATTCAGTCCTTATACGAGGAGCGTTATGCTGACGAGCCTTTTGTTGATGTGTTGCCTGCGGGGAGCCATCCACAAACCCGAAGTGTAAAAGGGCCAATCACTGTCGGCTGGCCATTCATCGTCCGCAAAATCGCGACACGATAGTGGTGCTGTCTATTATCGATAATTTGGTAAAAGGGGCCTCTGGCCAGGCTATCCAGAATATGAATATTATGCTGGGGCTGGATGAGTCCGCTGGTCTTAACACTGTGGCATTAATGCCCTAAGGCTTAAGGCTAAATTCCCATGACTGAAGTGACAGGAAGCAAACAGTACCGTTCCATCGTTGTGCAGGACAGGCCTGCGCAACGGCGCATAACCATCGCCAGTATTGTGATGATTATGGTGGCCATAGCCCTATTGGCTTATTGGTATGGTGGCTTATCCATTAAGGCTGATTATCAGGAGCTGTTAGCCGCCCATGAAAAGGCAGTTAAGCAATTAAGTTTGGTTGAAGCCCGCTATGATGATGCCAGCCAGCAATTAACCAATGCCAAGCTCGGGTCTGATATTGATAGAGAGGCGGTTAACGACGTTCGCACCACCGTCAGTGAGCATAAAGAAACCATCAACCAATTAAATGAAGAGATTAATTTCTACAAAGGTTTAATGGCACCGACTGAGCGTGAGCGCGGTTTAGGTATTCGCAGTTGGGAAATTTACCTCGGTAGTGAGCCCAACCGTTTTCAGTATAAATTAGTGCTGCAACAGTTGGCTTTAAAACATACGGTATTAAAAGGTACTGTGAAGGTGAATATTGTTGGCAGGCGCAATGGTGTTGAAGAAACCTTATCGTTGGATATTTTGTCCGAACAGGTTGATAAAATATTAAAGCTGCGATTCAAATACTTCCAGTATTTAGAGGGTGAGCTAATCATTCCTGAAGGCTTTACGCCTGACCGGATTGATATTGTCGCCAAAGCAACATCACCTAAGGCTGTCACTGTTGAAAAGCAGTACGGCTGGATTGTTCAAAAATAGGCAAGCAATAATCGTTGACCCAGGGGAATAACATGGCATTTCAAAGCGGCAATTCAACCACCTTGATCTCCAAAGATTCGGAAATTATCGGTGATATAAAATTTAGCGGTGATCTTGAAGTACAGGGCCTGGTTCGCGGCAATATCCACGCAAGCAGTGATAATAAGGCGACGGTGCGTATTGTTGAAGGCGGCCGCGTAGAGGGGGAAATCCATGCCCCCAAAGTGATTGTTAATGGCCATGTTAAAGGTGATGTCCATTGCTCGGACCATGTTGAATTGGCGGCTAAGGCCAATGTGGATGGCAATGTACACTACAACCTGATTGAAATGGTCAAAGGGGCACAGTTAAATGGCAACCTGGTTTATGCGGGGGCTGCCGCGAAATTGGCTGGGGTAGAGGCCATATCTGGTAATAATCAACAGGCAGGTTAGTTGTTTGTGGTTATTAGTTGACTGTAATAGTCAGGCTTTAGCATAATCGTGTTCAGTATTGTTATTTAGAGGTAAATTTATGTCAGCCGCCGAGATGTACACCCCACAAGCGCTGATTCTAACCGAAAAAGCCATTGCCAAAGTAAAAGGCCTGGTCGAAGAAGAGGCTAACGACGAGCTTAAATTGCGGGTCTTTGTGACTGGTGGTGGCTGTTCGGGCTTCTCCTATGGTTTTACCTTCGATGAAATTGTGGCCGATGATGATACGACGGTTGAGACAGAGGGGGTGACCGCCTTGCTTGATCCTATGAGTTACCAGTATCTGGTCGGTGCCGAAGTGGATTACGAGGAAGGTTTAGGTGGCTCACGGTTTGTTATCAATAACCCGAATGCAGATACCACCTGCGGTTGCGGTGCCTCCTTCTCAGTCTAAAACCCGCAAGGAAAAATAATGGTTAAAAGCTTAGCCCTACTGTGTTTTTCCTTATTGTCCCTTTGGGCTCAGGCGCAGGCATTTATTCCTGCCCAGGTTCAGGCGGGCTCCCCCAAATACCTTGCAGAAATAGAAGTACATTCTTCTAAAGAGCTTTATGCTTTATTGTCACGAGCCGAAGCGCTGCTTGATGATGGCAGGTTTAAAGCCGGTGTCGATACTCCAGTAGCTTTTGTATTGCATGGTGCTGAGGCCAGGTCTTTATTGCGAGCCAATTATTCCTCCAATAAAACGTTGGTAGATTTAGCGGCGCGCTTAACTGCTTTTGAAGTGGTGGATATAAAAGTCTGTAAAAGTTGGATGGGGGTAATGGTCTGGATGATAATCAGCTGCCGCCGTTTATTGGTACTGTCCCTTTTGGGCCAGGCGAAGAACGTCGATTAATGAATGAAGAACATTACGTGTATTTTTAAACGCTTAAACGTAATAGACCGCGCCTAAAATTACGGTTTCTTTTGCCCCTGTTGCTGTCACTAAATTAGCGTGATTTCTTTCCAGTGTTTGCTTTGCCAGCCAGGCAAACGCAGCGGCTTCTACCCATTCCGCTGGCACACCAAGCTGTGACGTATTGGCAATAAGTTTTGGGTGTGCCAATGCTTCCAGTCTTAGCATAAGTTGGCTGTTGTAAGCACCTCCACCGCAAATATACACTTCATTGGCAGTGCCAGGTAGTTTATTGATCTCATCATTGAGAGTTTGTGCGGTAAATTCCAGTAGCGTTGCCTGAATATCTTCCGCGCTAATGGTCATGTCGCCAATAGTTTTTTCCAGCCATGGCAAATTAAAATCTTCTCGGCCAGTACTCTTGGGTAGTGAGTATTGCAAATAAGGGTGGCTCATCAGTTCGGCGAGTAAGGTTGTATTAACTTTTCCGGTGGCTGCCCACTCTCCCGCTTTATCATAATTTTTTTGCTGGTGCTTATTGATCCAGCTATCCATCAGAATATTACCGGGGCCAGTATCAAAGGCTAGATTATCACCATTGCTGCCAAGATAAGTAATATTTGCCATACCGCCAATATTAATAATGGCACGGTTATGCTGCTTTGAAGCAAAAGCGGCTTGATGAAATCCGGGCGCTAAAGGTGCGCCTTGTCCGCCCGCGGCCATATCCTTGCGACGAAAATCAGTAACCGTGGTAATACCTGTTTCGTAGGCAATAGTATTGGCGTCACCAATTTGTAGCGTAAAAGGAAGCTGGCATTGTGGCCTGTGACGAATGGTTTGGCCGTGGCTACCAATTGCTCGAATATCTTTCGGGTTAATTTGGCTCTGTTTTAATAGGGCTTTTGTTGCTTTGGCAAATTCATGCCCTAGCGCCCTGTCAGCTTCGCCCATGCGGTCAATTTCATTGTCGCCGGGCAGGCATAACGAAATTAATTGCTGTCGGAGCTGTTCGGGAATGTGATAATCAATGGAGTCGATCAGTTGAAAACTTTGATCGCTAAGCTCAATAACAGCAGCATCAATACTGTCCAGGCTGGTTCCGGACATCAGGCCAATATATAAGTTGGAAGAAGATGCCCTGTCGGTGCTCATTACAGAGTAGAACTACCAGTGAGTTGATCGGCTTTGGCTAAACTGCGGTGATTGTTATAGGCCGCCAGCTGCATTTGTAAACCACCAATTTGAGCCAGAAAGGCTTCTTTATCTTTACTGGCAATACTTTTGGCTTTAGGTAGTTTTTTCAAAATAGTGCGAGGGTTGCGGTGCACCCCGTTCACTAAAAATTCATAGTGAAGATGTGGGCCGGTAGCATATCCGGTGGAGCCTACCCAGCCGATAATTTGTTTCTGTTTAACCTTTTGACCTTTGCGAACGCCACGCTTGTGTAAGTGTAGATACTTGGTCGTATATTTTGTGCCATGGTTGATAAAAACATAATTGCCGTTGGCTTTGCTATAACCTGCTTTGGCAACGCGGCCATCGCCTGCGGCATAGACTGGCGTGCCTCGTGAAGCCGCATAATCAGTACCGCGATGAGGCTTGGTCGTTTTGAAAACCGGGTGCAGGCGTTTCATATTAAAGCCGGAGCTAATACGGGTAAAATCCAGTGGCGCGCGTAAAAACGCTTTGCGCATGCTGACACCCTCTTTGTTGTAGTATCCCACACTGCCATCAGGGTAAACATAGCGATAAGCTGTATAGGTTTCACCGCGGTTAGTAAACTGGGCGGCGAGAATAGGGCCGTTACCTGTTTTTACATCGTCGAGAAAATTTTCTTCATAAAGAATGGTGAAGTTGTCACCGCTGCGTACATCGTAAACAAAATCGATAACACCGCCAAAAATATCCGATATCTCCATAATAAGGTTTTGTGACAGGCCGACATTTTGTGCAGATCGGTAGAGCGATGACGTAATCACTGCGCTGCTATAATTTTGGCGGACTTCTGGTTCCCTGCGGATATGAGTGGTAATAAACCGGCTGTCTTCTCGTGTATACAGGGTTGTTTCAAGGCGGTTTTGGATATGCTTTAGAGCCTGCAGTTGTCCTTCGTCATTAACTTGTATCGCCAGTTTTTGCCCTGGGTGAAGTTTTAATAGCTGCTTTGAGTCTTTGCTATTGCTGACAATATCGTACACATCGGAGGCGGATAGGGCGTTACGTTGAAAGATTTTTGACAGATTGTCGCCGCTGCGGACCACGTCTTCTTTCCAGGGTAGGGCGGGATCTTCAGCCGGCAACTGCTTGCTGGTATTTTTGGCTTCCAGGTTCAGCTCTACCGGTGTGCTAACGCGGGTGGCTTCAGCGTTCTGGCCGGGTATCAATAGCAGGGATAAAAAGACCACGGCCACAGCAATGCTTGCGATAGCAAGGTGCTTGCGGGGGTATTCGGCCACAATCTGGCTTAGTGGCTGCTGCTGTTTTCTATCTTCTGGCTGCATATCTGGCTTATCGGTTCTTAGTACGGTTTCTAGTAATACGTCCTAACTAGTGGAAGTATAACAAAAAATAGTTAAATCCCTGCATTTGGCAAGGCACTCTCTATAAAGTTGAGAGCCTCTTCACTATTGTTTCTACTTATGCAAAGTTTGCATTTGTAGCGAGTTGCGGTATCGTGCGCGCTCTTTGCGGGCGCATAGTGAGGCTTTTGAGGCCGATTATCAATCAGGGTTTACCGCATTGAAGTACGTAAATATTTTGCATTTAGATGCATATTCAGACAAGTGTTTATAAGAGTAGGTAATAAAGAAATATGTCGATAGAGGGTAAAGAGCTGATAGCGGACCTGCAAGCTCGTGGGTTAATTGCACAAACTACCGCTGACCAGGAGCTTGAAGAGCACCTGACGGGAGAGAGCCGCACCCTGTATTGTGGCTTTGACCCTACAGCGGATAGCCTCCATATAGGTAGTCTGGTGCCCTTGTTGACCCTAAAGCGTTTTCAATTGGCGGGCCATAAGCCGCTGGCTCTGGTTGGCGGGGCGACGGGCTTGATTGGTGACCCCTCCTTTAAAGCAGAAGAGCGCAAGCTCAATACTCCGGATATCGTTGCCAATTGGGTGGATAAGTTAAAGACTCAGGTTAGCCGCTTTATTGATTTTGATTGTGGTGCTAGCTCAGCGGAGGTGGTGAACAACCTGGACTGGATTGGTGAAATGGATGTGCTTAGCTTCCTGAGGGATATTGGCAAGCACTTCCCGGTTAACCAGATGATTAAGAAGGAATCGGTAAAGCAGCGCATTGAGCGGGAAGGTGAGGGTATTTCCTTTACCGAATTTACTTATATGATTTTGCAGTCGCTGGATTTTGCTGAACTCTATAAGGCCAACCAATGTACCTTGCAGATTGGTGGTTCTGACCAATGGGGTAATATCACCGGTGGCGTTGAGCTAACCCGTCGTCGTTATAGTGGCCAGGCTTACGGTTTAACATTGCCGTTAGTGACTAAAGCTGATGGCACCAAATTCGGTAAGACAGAGAGCGGTACCATTTGGTTAGATAGCTCTAAAACCTCCCCTTATGCCTTCTACCAGTTCTGGCTTAATACGGCAGATGCGGATGTTTATAAATTTCTTCGCTACTTCACCTTCCTTTCCATTGAGCGCATTGAAGAGATCGAAGCACTGGATAAAGAAATCCAGGGTCGTCCACAGGCCCCGGGTGTCCTTGCGGAAGAGGTTACAAGCCTGGTTCATGGAGATGAAGGGCTAGCTGCGGCCAAGCGCATTACAGAGGCGCTATTTACCGGTGATCCTTCACAGCTTTCCGAAGATGACTTGCAGCAATTACGTTTAGACGGCTTACCGGCCAGTGATTTAAAAGCTGATGATCTTGTGGATCGCCCTCTAACGACACTGTTGAGTGAGTGTGGGATGGCCAAGGCGGGTCGCGAGGTAAAAGATGCTTTAGGCCGAAATGCCGTATTTATTAATGGTGTTGCCAAAGGGATGGCTGATAACGGCGTTTCTGCGGAGTGTTTTGCCAAAGAGAATGCCCTTTATGGTCGTTTCTTTATCGTAAAGCTCGGTAAAAAGAAGTACCACCTCTTAGAGTTGGTGTGATCTGATATTGTTGACTGGCCGCCCGACCCTGTTGGGTGGCTAATATTTACTCTCCCCTCCCACTAAATAGTTGATTATTTAAGCGTTTTTCCACTTTTTTAACTATTTTTGCAATAAACCTTCAGAAGCCGTTGACAGTAAATCTTGCATCCCTATAATGCGCGCTCTCTTCGGGTATGACCCGTTAGAGAAAGCGGCATCCCACTGGTAAAACAGTCTGAAGTAAATTAATTAAATTTATTTTTAAAAAGGTGTTGTCACGGTGACTTATCTCTGTATAATTCGCCTCCCTGTCACGGCAAGCACAAGCTTGTGCGCGACAGAAAAGCCTTAGAGTCCTGGCGACCAAGGCAGCTCTTTAACAGATTGGATCAAGTAATTCGTGTGGGCGCTTGTGAGCTGATAATGACAATAAATTATTATCAGGAAACAAGTGACTTACACGCAGCAAATATATTTATTTGAAGCGATTATGAAACTTAATTCCTGAGCCTAGGATTTTGGATTGTGAAGTGAGGTAATCACGTAACAGTCCCATCATGTACTTATTAATAAGTTACTGATGTAAAAGATTAAACTGAAGAGTTTGATCATGGCTCAGATTGAACGCTGGCGGTAGGCTTAACACATGCAAGTCGAACGTGAAAGCTCTTCGGAGTGAGTAGAGTGGCGGACGGGTGAGTAACGCGTAGGAATCTACCTAGTAGTGGGGGACAACATGTGGAAACGCATGCTAATACCGCATACGCCCTATGGGGGAAAGTGTGGGACCTTCGGGCCACACGCTATTAGATGAGCCTGCGTAAGATTAGCTAGTTGGTGAGGTAAAGGCTCACCAAGGCGACGATCTTTAGCTGGTCTGAGAGGATGATCAGCCACACTGGGACTGAGACACGGCCCAGACTCCTACGGGAGGCAGCAGTGGGGAATATTGCGCAATGGGGGAAACCCTGACGCAGCCATACCGCGTGTGTGAAGAAGGCCTTAGGGTTGTAAAGCACTTTCAGCGAGGAGGAAAGGTTGTACGTTAATAGCGTGCAGCTGTGACGTTACTCGCAGAAGAAGCACCGGCTAATTCAGTGCCAGCAGCCGCGGTAATACTGAAGGTGCAAGCGTTAATCGGAATTACTGGGCGTAAAGCGCGCGTAGGCGGCTTGTTAAGTCGGATGTGAAAGCCCTGGGCTCAACCTGGGAACTGCATACGATACTGGCAAGCTAGAGTATGGGAGAGGGCTGTGGAATTTCTAGTGTAGCGGTGAAATGCGTAGATATTAGAAGGAACATCAGTGGCGAAGGCGGCAGCCTGGCCCAATACTGACGCTGAGGTGCGAAAGCGTGGGGAGCAAACAGGATTAGATACCCTGGTAGTCCACGCCGTAAACGATGTCTACTAGCCGTTGGGGAACTTGATTCCTTAGTGGCGCAGCTAACGCACTAAGTAGACCGCCTGGGGAGTACGGCCGCAAGGTTAAAACTCAAATGAATTGACGGGGGCCCGCACAAGCGGTGGAGCATGTGGTTTAATTCGATGCAACGCGAAGAACCTTACCAGGTCTTGACATCCCGAGAAGTTACTAGAGATAGTTTCGTGCCTTCGGGAACTCGGTGACAGGTGCTGCATGGCTGTCGTCAGCTCGTGTCGTGAGATGTTGGGTTAAGTCCCGTAACGAGCGCAACCCTTGTCCTTAGTTGCTAACAGGTTAAGCTGAGAACTCTAAGGAGACTGCCGGTGACAAACCGGAGGAAGGTGGGGACGACGTCAAGTCATCATGGCCCTTACGACCTGGGCTACACACGTGCTACAATGGCCAGTACAAAGGGCTGCAAAACCGCGAGGTGGAGCTAATCCCATAAAACTGGTCGTAGTCCGGATTGGAGTCTGCAACTCGACTCCATGAAGTCGGAATCGCTAGTAATCGTGAATCAGAATGTCACGGTGAATACGTTCCCGGGCCTTGTACACACCGCCCGTCACACCATGGGAGTGGGTTGCTCCAGAAGTGGCTAGTCTAACTGCTTGCAGAGGACGGTCACCACGGAGTGATTCATGACTGGGGTGAAGTCGTAACAAGGTAGCCCTAGGGGAACCTGGGGCTGGATCACCTCCTTAACTTATTTGTCTTATAGGTTTGCAAGCGTTCACACGAATTACTTGATCTGAACTGGTAGTAATAGCGATACCCGGAAAGGGTCCACAGACCTAATATAAAGGGTTTAAAACTTTATAGGCCTGTAGCTCAGCTGGTTAGAGCGCACCCCTGATAAGGGTGAGGTCGGCAGTTCAAGTCTGCCCAGGCCTACCAATCTTCTGATTCTAGAAAGATAAAAGTCTTATCGATGGGGCTATAGCTCAGCTGGGAGAGCGCCTGGTTTGCATCCAGGAGGTCTGCGGTTCGATCCCGCATAGCTCCACCATTTTTTTAAGATGAAAATCCAAATGTAACAACCTTCCTGCTATTACTAAGTAAAGAGACCAGAAAAAAGATGTCTGTGTTTAGATGTTTTCTTTCTGGTTTTTTAACGACCAGATGTTCTTTAACAAGGTAGATAAGCTGATTAAAACTGTTAACTATATTATTCCTTATATAGTTGACGCGTTGATTGTTCATCCTAGCCGATGAATGATTGACAGATTTAATAAGATTACGGTTGTGATGACTGTATGACGATTAAATCACTGTAATTTCTCAAGTGTAAAAACTGTATGATCCGGCGATCATAAAACAAGCTATTTGAATTTAAGTCCTCAAATAGTCTTGCTAAGTTTCTTGGTAAGCTATGTGATGAAGTGTTGACGCTCTTGCTGTTTAAGAGAAGAGACTACTTGATTATATGGTCAAGCGACTAAGCGCATACGGTGGATGCCTTGGCAGTTAGAGGCGATGAAGGACGTTGGAGCCTGCGAAAAGCATTGGTGAGGTGGCAACCAACCGTTATTAACCAATGATGTCCGAATGGGGAAACCCACCTTTCATAAGAAAGGTATCCCGCACTGAATACATAGGTGTGTGGAAGCGAACCCGGAGAACTGAAACATCTAAGTACCCGGAGGAAAAGAAATCAACCGAGATTCCCCTAGTAGCGGCGAGCGAACGGGGACTAGCCGAGCGATGTAAATTAGTGGAACAGTCTGGAAAGTCTGGCGATACAGGGTGATAGCCCCGTACACGAAAATGATCATCGACGTATTAAGTAGGACGGCACACGTGTTATGTTGTCTGAAGATGGGGGGACCATCCTCCAAGGCTAAATACTCCTAACTGACCGATAGTGAACCAGTACCGTGAGGGAAAGGCGAAAAGAACCCCGGAGAGGGGAGTGAAATAGAACCTAAAACCGTATGCGTACAAGCAGTGGGAGCAGACTAGTTCTGTGACTGCGTACCTTTTGTATAATGGGTCAGCGACTTAAGGTCTGTAGCAAGGTTAACCGTTTAGGGGAGCCGTAGGGAAACCGAGTCTTAATAGGGCGAATTAGTTGCAGGCTTTAGACCCGAAACCCGGCGATCTAGCCATGGGCAGGTTGAAGGTGCCGTAACAGGCACTGGAGGACCGAACCGACCTATGTTGAAAAATGGGCGGATGACCTGTGGCTCGGAGTGAAAGGCTAATCAAGCCGGGAGATAGCTGGTTCTCCTCGAAATCTATTTAGGTAGAGCGTCATGTCTTACCCGCGGGGGTAGAGCACTGTTTCGGCTAGGGGGTCATCCCGACTTACCAACCCGATGCAAACTCCGAATACCGCGGAGTACAATCATGGCAGACACACTACGGGTGCTAACGTCCGTTGTGGAAAGGGAAACAACCCAGACCGCCAGCTAAGGTCCCAAATAGCAATTAAGTGGGAAACGATGTGGGAAGGCCCAGACAGCTAGGAGGTTGGCTTAGAAGCAGCCATCCTTTAAAGAAAGCGTAATAGCTCACTAGTCGAGTCGGCCTGCGCGGAAGATGTAACGGGGCTAAATTGCTAACCGAAGCTGCGGATGCATATTTATATGCATGGTAGAGGAGCGTTCTGTACGCTGTTGAAGGTGAACCGAGAGGTTTGCTGGAGGTATCAGAAGTGCGAATGCTGACATGAGTAACGATAAAGGGGGTGAAAAACCCCCTCGCCGGAAGACCAAGGTTTCCTGTCCCATGCTAATCAGGGCAGGGTTAGTCGGCCCCTAAGGCGAGGCAGAAATGCGTAGTCGATGGGAAACAGATTAATATTTCTGTACTTCTGCATATTGCGATGGAGGGACGGAGTAGGCTAGGCCAGCGCGGCGATGGTTGTCCGCGTTTAAGGTTGTAGGCTGGTGACTTAGGTAAATCCGGGTCGCTAAGGCTGAGAGCTGATGACGAGTGTTCGTAAAGAACATGAAGTGGTCGATGCCATGCTTCCAAGAAAAGCTTCTAAGCTTCAGATATGTAGGAACCGTACCCCAAACCGACACAGGTGGTCAGGTAGAGAATACCCAGGCGCTTGAGAGAACACTGGTGAAGGAACTAGGCAAAATGGTACCGTAACTTCGGGAGAAGGTACGCCGGTTTTGGTGATGGGACTTGCTCCCTAAGCTGAGGCCGGTCGAAGTGACCAGGTGGCTGCAACTGTTTATTAAAAACATAGCACTCTGCAAACACGTAAGTGGACGTATAGGGTGTGACGCCTGCCCGGTGCCGGAAGGTTAATTGATGGGGTTAGCTTCGGCGAAGCTCTTGATCGAAGCCCCGGTAAACGGCGGCCGTAACTATAACGGTCCTAAGGTAGCGAAATTCCTTGTCGGGTAAGTTCCGACCTGCACGAATGGCGTAATGATGGCCACGCTGTCTCCACCAGTGACTCAGTGAAATTGAAATTGCGGTTAAGATGCCGTATACCCGCGGCTAGACGGAAAGACCCCGTGAACCTTTACTATAGCTTCACAGTGGACTTTGATATGGTCTGTGTAGGATAGCTGGGAGGCTTTGAAGCAGTGGCGCTAGCCATTGTGGAGCCAACCTTGAAATACCAGCCTGATCATCTTGAGGTTCTAACTCAGCTCCATTATCTGGAGCGAGGACATTGTGTGGTGGGTAGTTTGACTGGGGCGGTCTCCTCCCAAAGAGTAACGGAGGAGTACGAAGGTGCGCTAATCACGGTCGGAAATCGTGAGGTTAGTATAATGGTACAAGCGCGCTTGACTGCGAGACTGACAAGTCGAGCAGGTACGAAAGTAGGTCATAGTGATCCGGTGGTTCTGTATGGAAGGGCCATCGCTCAACGGATAAAAGGTACTCCGGGGATAACAGGCTGATACCGCCCAAGAGTTCACATCGACGGCGGTGTTTGGCACCTCGATGTCGGCTCATCACATCCTGGGGCTGAAGCCGGTCCCAAGGGTATGGCTGTTCGCCATTTAAAGTGGTACGCGAGCTGGGTTTAGAACGTCGTGAGACAGTTCGGTCCCTATCTGCCGTGGGCGTTGGAGAATTGAGGAAAGCTGCTTCTAGTACGAGAGGACCGAAGTGGACGAACCTCTGGTGTTCCGGTTGTATCGCCAGATGCATTGCCGGGTAGCTACGTTCGGACAGGATAACCGCTGAAAGCATCTAAGCGGGAAGCCCCTTCCAAGATAAGTTCTCCCTAACTCCTTGAGAGTTCTAAAGGGCCGTCGAAGACTACGACGTTGATAGGCTGGGTGTGTAAGCGTTGTGAGGCGTTGAGCTAACCAGTACTAATTGCCCGTGAGGCTTGACCATATAATGAAGTGGTTTTACCCCTTTGTTGTATGGGCAACCTAGAAACATGATGATTGCACCAACGGATCATACTGAAAGAAACGAAAGAAATTACAGAATCGATTAGCTTATTTACCACCCTATTTGGAAACCGACTATAGCAGCTCATTAAGAGCGTAAGACAAAGGTCGATCCAAGCCAGTTTGCCTGGCGACCATAGAGACATGGAACCACCTGACCCCATCCCGAACTCAGTAGTGAAACGTGTCCTCGCCGATGGTAGTGTGGACTTTGTCCATGTGAGAGTAGGTCATCGCCAGGCTTCAATCTATAAAAAAACCCCGTAGCATGAACATGCTACGGGGTTTTTTTATATATTGGATGCGAGGAGTTAATCTTCCGTAAAGCAAGCCGCAGGCTTGCCATGTGACAACCCCTTTGTGGGGTTGGTGCGTCGAAGACGTCGCGCAGCGATTGAAAGCACCGCTTTCAGCACACTGTAGGTTCTCCCGGAGCACAATGCAGCCTTCAAAACCTGTTCAGCGTAGGGTGGATTGCAATCCACCATCACGCCCAGGTGCACAAACAAGGTGGATTATAATCCACCCAACAAAGCTCGTTATCAGTGTTTAAAGGGAAGGGATTGAAAGCACCCAACACATTGGAGGTTCTCCCAGACACCAACCACATGCCTTCAAAGCCTGTTCACCGTAGGGTGGATTGCAATCCACCATCACGCCCAGGTGCAAACAAGGTGGATTATAATCCACCCTACACAGCTCGTTATCAGTGTTTAAAGGGAAGGGATTGAAAGCACCCAACACATTGGAGGTTCTCCCAGACACCAACCACATGCCTTCAAAGCCTGTTCACCGTAGGGTGGATTGGAATCCACCATCACGCCCAGGTGCAAACAAGGTGGATTATAATCCACCCTACACAGGCTGTTTAGGTCACTCCGGCTCCCTCTGATTCCCCAATCAAGCTAAGGGTGATACTAAGAAATACAAATTACATTAACCGCCATTCCCTCAGGAATAACGTAAAAAGGAAAATATCGTTCAAAAAACATACGAAAATACGAGAAATATCAAAAAAAAATCAAAAGATAGCGCGTTTATACAAGTGCCAGCGAAAAAAGTGTTTTAGTATATCTTTGTGCTTAGGAAGCACATTGTCAGGGAGGGCCATCAGGATGATGGAGCACCAAGGAGGGTGAGATAGTGGAGACTACCCCTCCCTGACATACTTTTTAAGGTTCGCTACTAAAACATTCCCCAGGGCCAAACCATTTCCTGGTCCATTGCTGAATAAATCTTACCGATCGTATTACTGCTATCTATACTTTGCACAATGAGCGTAGCAAGGTCTTCACGGGTGATTACGCCTATCACGGTCGGATCTTCGGTTAACAGCCCCTTTTGTGTAGCTGGCGCGTTCTTAAGAGCTCCCGGCCGAATAATGGTGTATTCAAGCCCGCTTGTTGTTAATGTATCTTCAGCCTTACTTTTAAGTGCAATGATATCTGCCAGCATTTTTTTTGAAATCCAGGGGATGCCAGCATCACTCTTACCAACACCTATGGTTGAGACCATAATCACCCGAGAATTGCCTGACGCCTTGGCAGCATCAAATACATTCTTATTGCCGATAAAGTCCGGTGGCGTCTCGCATTTAAAACAGCCTAGTGTGGTTAAAATGGCATCGTAGTTTTTTCCTGTTAGTGCCTTTGCTACATCGTCAGGGCTTAAGGCGTCACCAGTAATTAGTACACTATTAATTGCCTTTAGCTCGGTGATATCAGAGCTGGGCCTTACAAATGCGGTTACGGTATCTCCGCGTCGGCTTAATAACCTGGCGGTTTCTAAACCGGTGCCTTTGCTGGCACCAAAAATAAGAATATTTTTACCACGGTTTGATTGGCGGTCTTTATCAAAGGTGGCGAGATCAATGTCGGTGCGCTGTACGCAACCACTGATAGTTACGGCAATCAGTAACAGAAATATGGATAAGTTAATTTGTTTACGCATAGCTAGCCTTCATTGTTATATTTATTGGAGCCCACGGAGGTAGAAACCATACAGCAAACACTCCGTTAGAGAAAAGACACAGCATCAGTTTTCTTTGCTATGATCGCCAGCAAATCGAAATAATGGATAAGTCATGTCATTAGAAACCTTATTAGCGGTACTTGCTGACGGAGAATTTCATTCCGGCGATGAGTTGGGCGGCGTGCTTGGCGTGTCGAGAACCGCTGTGTGGAAGCAGCTTAAAAAGGTTGAGGAGTTAGGCCTGCCACTGCAGTCTATTAAGGGCAAAGGTTATTGCATTGAGGGTGGCCTTGACCTGTTATCCGCTTCTGCTATTCAGCAAGGTTTAACGGCTGATATCAGTTCCCTAATCGGGGATATTGATGTCAGGGGTGTTATCGATTCAACCAGTGTTGTTGCTATGGAAAAAGCAGTTCAGGGCAAAAAAGGCTATATCTGTGCCGCCGAGCAGCAAACGGCGGGAAGAGGTCGGCGCGGCCGAGCCTGGGCTAGCCCTTATGCCAGTAATTTATATTTCTCCGTAGTCTGGGAATTTAGTGGCGGTGCAGCCTCTTTAGAAGGTTTGAGTCTGGCGGTAGGTGTGGCGGTTGTGGATGCTTTAGAGAGATCAGGGCTTTCAGGGGCTCAATTAAAGTGGCCTAATGATGTACTGTATCAGGGCAGGAAATTGGCTGGTGTCCTTTTAGAGATGACCGGGGACCCTTCAGGTAATTGTCATGTGGTGATAGGTATTGGTCTCAACGTCTCCATGCCAGCATCAGTGAGGATTGACCAACCCTGGATTGATATCAGGTCGGTTAACAAAGAGGCCGCAAATCGTAATCAACTATTGGTTGCTATATTGAACGAGCTGATGCCATTGCTGGCAAGTTTTGAGGGCCAGGGTTTTAGTGCTTACCGTGATCGCTGGCAGTCCCATGATGCCTTTGCAGAAACCGAAGTGGCAATGACCTTAGGGGTCGATGTTGTTGTAGGTAAGGCTGTTGGTGTGGATGCTACCGGCGCGATTATGATTGAGACAGCCTCCGGTATCCGCAAGTTTAATGGTGGTGAAGTCAGCTTAAGGGCGGCAGGCTAAGCATGATTCTTGAGTGTGATATAGGTAATACCCGTTGCAAGTGGCGCGTAGTCGATGGCGATCAGGTGGTCGAGCGCGGGAGCTTTGCCCTGGCTGATGGTTTTGAGAACCTTGTCCTGACGTCTCAGCCTAAGCGCGTTAGAGTGGCCAGTGTGGTTGAGGGTGATAACCTGGCGGGCTTCACCCGTTTTTGTGCGGAGAGAGGTTTCAGTCCGGAGCTCGCCCATTCAACTGCCGAGTCTGCAGGGGTAGTTAGCGCATACAATGAGGCGGCTAAACTGGGTGTTGACAGGTGGCTGGGTGCAGTAGCGGGCTATAAGAGAATCCAGGGTGCCGTATTGGTTATTGATGCAGGTACGGCCTTAAAGGCAGATTTGGTTTCAGCTGCTGGCCAACATCTGGGCGGCTATATTGCCCCTGGCATCGCGCTGATGGAATCCAGTTTATTGGCAGGTACCGATAAGGTTCGATTTGATCGACAGGATTATACAGCAGGCGTGGCGTTTGGTTGTGCCACCGCTGATGCCGTTAATGCCGGTATGCTGGCTGCCCAAGTAGGTGCTGTAGCCGTAGCGATTGAGGAAGCAAAGAGGCGCATTCCTGAAGGTTTTGCCATACTGCTGACAGGTGGCGACTCCGTATCTATTTATAAAGCGCTTGGCGAAGCCCATGAGATAGAGATAGTGCCAGAGCTGGTACTTGATGGTTTACAGTGGCTATTGCCCTAAGAACAGACTGAAGGACACAGACGTGCGTTGGATATTCATTGTTTTATTGATGTGTAACGGAATTTACTTCCTATGGCAGAATTATTTATTGCAGGGGGCTATCCCCGCTGTAATGTCGCAGTCTGTGGCAGTTGGTTCTGCTGAAGCAAGGCTTGTGTTGTTGGCAGAGGTGGAGGATATGCCCACAGCTCAGCCTGTGCTTGTGGCACAAGAGGTTGCGGCTGAGGTTAGTCCTGTACCCGCCGATAGCGCTGCAAAGGCGGGTTCCGAGCTGGTTTCGGCCCCTGCTGACCCTGGTATTTGCTGGCAGATAGGTCCTTTTAGGGAAGAGGTGAGTGGTAAGCAGGTTGTGTCCCGTCTGGCTTCTCTGGATATCGCGCTAAAGTTAGAGTCTGTTGAAATTCCCGGAAAACCCGATTATTGGGTGCATTTGCCACCACAGGTGTCACGCAAAGCCGCTATTAAGCTGTTGCGAGAGCTTCAGGCCAAGAAAATAGACAGTTTTCTGATTACTGAGGGGGAGTTGGCCAACGGTCTGTCACTGGGCTTCTTTACGGAAGAAGTTCGTGCCAGGAAGGTCTATGACCAGCGAGTTAAGCAAGGCTATGGTGCTCAGATCAAGGTTGTTCCCCGAACTTATACTGAATTATGGGCGGTATTTGAGGTGGGTGAATACGGGAAATTTTCTGATGCTTTGTGGGAAACCATCAAGGAAGGCAATAAGGGACTAGAAAGACGAAAAAACTACTGCGATAAGATTGCGTCGGCCGACAACTTCGACTAGAATGCCCGCCTCGTTGAAAATGAGGTTGATGCTGGCGTAGCTCAGTTGGTAGAGCAGCTGACTTGTAATCAGCCGGTCGGGGGTTCGACTCCTCTCGCCAGCTCCAATTTTCCTTTAAAATACGAGGACTTAGAGGTACAGCTATTCAGGCTGCTCTAGGTGAAGGTTGATATGGATTTCTCTCTGGCATTGTTTGGAGAGATATAATCCGCTCCCTGTGGTGGGGTTCCCGAGTGGCTAAAGGGATCAGACTGTAAATCTGACGCGCAAGCTTCGGTGGTTCGAATCCACCCCCCACCACCATTTATTCGTTGTAATAAATGGCTGTTAAGCGGGAATTTTAAGCGGGTATAGTTCAGTGGTAGAACGTCAGCCTTCCAAGCTGAATATGCGGGTTCGATTCCCGCTACCCGCTCCATGTTTTGGTTGGCAACTCTTTGGATGTTTGCGCTGAGCTTGGTTTAGTGTGCTCATATAGCTCAGTCGGTAGAGCACTTCCTTGGTAAGGAAGAGGTCACCGGTTCAAATCCGGTTATGAGCTCCATATTTTTGATGGTTCTTTAATGTTAATTGAATGAGCTATCCGTGACGCCTTAGATAGGTTGGTCACACAGTTTTTAGAGGTTTGACATCGGTGGGCGGTTTATTGGGTCTCCGGTGGTTACAGGCCAGTGGCTCAATTGGTAGAGCACCGGTCTCCAAAACCGGTGGTTGGGGGTTCGAGTCCCTCCTGGCCTGCCATTATATCAAAGCACTTCTTCGCATAGTGGCGAAGCGGTGCTTTACGCCTGTTATTTTAAAGAAAGAAAAGACACCGATTTGCTGGTGTTGATAGTGAGATGGAAGTTTTATGAACGCAAGTGCGGAATCTCAAAGCAGTAGCTTGGACGGCCTTAAGTGGCTGGTCGTAGTTGCGCTTCTTGCTGCTGGTATTGGTGGCAATGTTTATTACGATGATCAGTCTCTTCTATATAGAGTTGTGGGTCTGGTTGTTATTGCTGTCGCTGCTGCCTTTGTTGCGGTGCAGACGGTACAGGGTGCAGCGTTTTGGAAGCTGGCGAAAGAAGCCAGAACAGAAATACGTAAAGTGGTTTGGCCAACGCGCCAGGAAACCACGCAGACCACACTGATTGTTGTGGCGTTTGTATTTGTGATGGCGCTGATCCTTTGGGGTTTGGATACTCTGTTGGGTTGGTTAGTTTCTCTGGCAATAGGTTAGGGGTGATAAATGTCTAAGCGTTGGTATGTGGTTCACGCCTACTCAGGTTATGAAAAGAAAGTAGCAAACGCCCTGAAAGAGCGTATTGAGCTGCACAAGATGGAAGATAAGTTCGGTGAGGTGTTGGTGCCTACCGAAGAAGTGATTGAAATGCGCGGCGGCCAAAAGCGTCGCAGTGAGCGCAAGTTCTTTCCCGGCTATGTATTGGTTGAGATGGACTTGGGTGATGATACTTGGCACTTGGTTAAAGAAACGCCTCGTGTTATGGGTTTTATTGGCGGTAAGGCAGATAAGCCTGCACCCATTACTGAGGCTGAAGCTAACGCTATTCTTCAGCGTGTAGAAAGTGGCGAAGCGCCCAAGCCCAAAACCTTGTTTGAGCCAGGTGAAATGGTTCGTGTTGTTGATGGTCCGTTTAATGACTTTAATGGCGTGGTTGAAGAAGTAAATTATGAGAAGAGCAAGCTGCATGTAGCGGTGTTGATCTTCGGTCGTTCAACTCCGGTTGAGTTGGATTTTGGTCAGGTAGAAAAAACGTAAGAGACGTAAGAATTTTTAAATGGCATCTGGTTAAACAGGTGCTTAAACCGGGGAGCCGGAGATCAATCAAAAACATTTATGTTTGAGGTTGTGAGGCGCTACTACCCAAAGGAGAAGTGAAATGGCTAAAAAAGTCGAAGCTTATATCAAGCTGCAAGTGCCTGCTGGTCAGGCCAATCCAAGTCCACCAGTGGGTCCTGCTCTAGGTCAGCACGGTGTGAATATCATGGAATTCTGTAAAGCGTTTAACGCCGCTACCCAAGGTGTTGAGCCAGGTCTTCCTGTTCCTGTTGTGATCAGTGTTTATAGTGATCGCAGTTTTACCTACATCACCAAAACTCCACCAGCTTCAATTCTGTTGAAGAAGGCTGCGGGTATTAAGAGTGGTTCCGGTACTCCTAATACTAAGAAAGTCGGTAAAGTGACTCGTGCGCAGTTAGAAGAAATTGCCACCACTAAAATGCCTGACTTAACGGCTGCTGATATGGATGCAGCGGTTCGCACAATTGCTGGTAGCGCTCGCGCCGCCGGTATCGAGACTGAGGGTGTGGTGTAATGACTAAGCTATCAAAACGCCAAAAGGCGATTAATGAAAAAGTTGAAGCTGGCAAGCTGTATCCGATTGAAGATGCTGTTGCGCTGCTTAAAGAAGTCTCTACCGTTAAGTACACAGAGACTGTTGATATTGCTGTCAATCTAGGTGTTGATGCCAAGAAATCTGATCAGGTTGTTCGTGGTGCGACTACTTTACCTCACGGTACGGGTAGTGAAGTACGTGTTGCTGTTTTTGCTCAAGGCGCTAACGCCGAGAAGGCAACAGCTGCTGGTGCAGATATTGTTGGTATGGACGATCTTGCCGAGCAGGTTAAAGCCGGTAATCTGGATTTTGACGTGGTTATTGCTGAGCCAGCCGCTATGCGTGTTGTTGGTCAGTTGGGTACTGTTTTAGGTCCACGCGGCTTAATGCCTAACCCTAAAACTGGCACCGTTACTCCTGATGTAGAAACAGCGGTAAACAATGCTAAAGCCGGTCAGGTTCGTTACCGTATCGACAAGAACGGTATTATCCACGGCGCTATCGGCAAGATCTCTTTTGATGCCAATGCCATCAAAGAAAATCTTGAAGCGCTGGTTGCTGATTTGCAAAAAGGCAAGCCTTCTTCTGCCAAGGGTGTATACCTGAAGAAGATGACCCTATCTACCACGATGGGCCCTGGTTTGTTATTAGATCAATCTTCTTTAGAGCTTAAGTAAGACTCTAAAGAGGTTAAAAGAACTTTGTGGTCTGTCCCCTCCCTTGATGTTGAAGGTAGAAGGCAGGCCGTCAAAGACCGTAGGTGTTATAGGTTTCTGTTCCGTTGTATTGATTAGAAATCTGGCTTAATGAGGCGAAAGCCAAACCTACGCAGACGGTGAATTGTTAAGTATTTGACGACCACCGAAACAACTTGCCAAAAACAGCTCTGCTGCTTTTGGCAAAAAACTGAAACGATAAGCGCGGTAAGTTTAGTGCTTATTATATTGGAGAAAGATTGTGGCAATAGGACTCGAAGACAAAAAAGCGATTGTCGCTGAAGTCCAGCAAGTTGCTCAAAGTGCATTATCTGCAGTAGTCGCCGACTCACGTGGCGTTTCTGTTGTCGATATGACTGCACTGCGTAAAGAGGCTCGTGAAGCTGGCGTGTATATGCGCGTCGTACGTAACACGTTGGCCAAACGCGCTGTTGAAGGTACGGACTATGAGTGTCTTGTTGATACTTTTGTCGGCCCAACTCTAATTGCATTTTCTAACGAACACCCAGGTGCTGGTGCACGCATCCTGAAGGCGTTCGCAAAAGACAATGACAAGCTAGAGCTTAAGGCTGCTGCCTTTGAAGGTGAGGTGACTGATATCGCTATGTTGGCAACACTGCCTACATACGACGAAGCGATCGCCAAGCTGATGAGCGTGATGAAAGAAGCATCTGCTGGAAAATTGGTTCGCACTCTTGCGGCCCTTCGCGACCAGAAAGAATCGGAAGCTGCATAAGTCATTTCTTGCCTTTTTGCCTCTTTATAGAGGTAGGGGGAAGAAAAACTTATCTGCTTTTATTGAATTTACCGAGTGTTGTTATTAGGGCACTCAAAGATATAGGAACTGAATCATGTCTTTATCTCAAGAAGATATCATCAATGCAGTTGCTGAAATGTCAGTTAAAGATGTTGTTGAACTGATCGAAGCAATGGAAGAAAAATTTGGCGTATCGGCCGCTGCTGCTGTAGCTGCTGGTCCTGCTGGCGGCGACGCTGGCGGTGCTGCTGAAGAGAAAACTGAGTTTGACGTTGTTCTTACTGCCGCTGGCGATAAGAAAGTTAACGTTATCAAAGCGGTTCGTGCCATCACTGGCCTTGGTCTGAAAGAAGCCAAAGGTATGGTTGACGGCGCTCCTTCAACTGTTAAAGAAGCGGCTTCGAAAGAAGATGCTGAAGAAGCAGTTAAGGCGCTTGAAGAAGCTGGTGCATCTGCCGAGCTTAAGTAAGCTGGTAGTTGTTAAGCACTTCCATAGAGCGGCTACTGGCTTTTTAGTTGCCGCTTAAAAGAAGTGTAGGGCTGACGGAAATATCCTGAAAATTCAGGATTTTAACCGTCGGCCTTTTTCTGTTTATAGGTTTTCTGCACAAACATGAGTTTGTAGATAGAGGACCGACTTGGATTAAATAGTGTCCGTCAATGAGTTTGCCGGAGCTGTTTATCAAGGAAACCTGATTTCAGGATTGTGATGAGCCGTTGTCGCGCATGTTGCGGATGACGATCAGAAACGAAAGCTGGGGAGCGCTAATGGCCTACTCTTATACAGAGAAAAAACGTATCCGTAAGGATTTCGGCAAGATGTCCCATGTAATGGATGTGCCGTATCTTTTGGCGATACAGTTGGATTCGTACAAAAAATTCACTCAAGAAGACTCTAGTCAGGGTAATCGAGCCGAGATGGGCTTGCACGCTGCGTTTAAGTCAGTCTTCCCGATTGTTAGCTATTCTGGCAGTGCGGCACTTGAGTATGTTGATTATGCGCTGGGTGCGCCGGCCTTTGATGTGGCCGAGTGTCAGTTGCGTGGTGTTACCTTTGCAGTTCCCCTGCGGGTTAAAGTGCGGTTGATTATTTATGATAAGGAATCAGCCAGCAAAACTATTAAAGATATTAAAGAACAAGAAGTCTATATGGGTGAAATCCCATTAATGACTGAGAATGGTACCTTCGTTATCAATGGTACTGAGCGTGTTATCGTTTCTCAGTTACACCGTTCACCGGGTGTATTCTTTGATCATGACAAGGGCAAAACTCACTCTTCCGGTAAGCTGTTGTATTCAGCGCGGGTGATTCCTTACCGTGGTTCATGGTTGGACTTCGAGTTTGATCCAAAAGATATGGTTTACGTACGTATTGATCGTCGTCGTAAACTACCAGCGACTATTCTGCTGCGTTCATTAGGTTACAGTTCAGAAGAAATTCTGGATATGTTCTATGACGTTGACGAATTTACCGTTGATAAAGATGGCAACTACAAGATGACGTTGATCCCCGAGCGTCTACGTGGTGAGGTTGCCTCTTTTGATATTACCGGCAAAGGCGGTAGTGTGATCGTTGAGTCTGGCCGTCGTATTACAGCACGTAATATTCGCCAGATCGAAAAAGAAAAACTGAAAGCTCTTCAGGTTCCTGAAGAGTATGTGGTTGGTCGTTCTTTGGCGAAAAATGTTGTCGATGAAAAGACCGGCGAAGTGATTGTTGAATGCAATACCGAGCTGACTGAAGAAGTATTGGCGCAGTTGGCCGAAGCCGGTGTTAAGGCGATTGAGACAATCTACACTAACGAACTGGATTGCGGTCCATTTATTAGTGACACCCTGCGTATCGATCCTTCTCGTAATGAGCTGGAAGCGCTGGTAGAAATCTACCGCATGATGCGTCCTGGTGAGCCGCCAACTAAAGAGTCTGCTGAGAACTTATTCCAGAACCTGTTCTTCTCTCCAGAGCGTTATGACTTGTCGACTGTTGGTCGGATGAAGTTTAACCGTCGCCTGGGTCGTGAAGAGGTTACTGGCGAAGGTATCCTGAGCAATGACGATATCGTTGCTGTACTAAAAACCTTGGTAGATATTCGCAATGGTAAAGGCGTGGTTGATGATATCGATCACCTCGGTAACCGTCGTGTACGTTCTGTTGGCGAAATGGCAGAAAACCAATTCCGTGTTGGTCTGGTTCGTGTTGAGCGTGCGGTTAAAGAGCGCCTATCCATGGCCGAGTCTGAAGGCTTAATGCCTCAGGATATGATCAATGCCAAGCCAGTGGCTGCTGCTGTTAAAGAGTTCTTTGGCTCTTCACAGCTGTCCCAGTTTATGGATCAGAACAACCCATTGTCAGAAGTGACGCACAAGCGTCGTGTTTCTGCATTAGGGCCAGGTGGTCTGACCCGTGAGCGCGCTGGTTTTGAGGTGCGAGATGTACACCCGACCCACTATGGTCGTGTCTGTCCTATCGAAACACCTGAAGGTCCAAATATCGGTTTGATCAACTCATTGGCAACCTATGCCCGCACCAACGACTATGGTTTCCTGGAGAGCCCATACCGTAAAGTGGTTAAAGGTGTTGCGACTGAAGAGATCGAATACTTGTCTGCCATCAACGAAGCTGAGTACATCATTGCACAAGCTTCTGCGACGCTGGATAAAAAGAACAAATTAGTCGATGAGCTGGTAGCGGTTCGTCACTTAAACGAGTTTACCGTTAAGGCTCCGGATGAAGTTCAGTATATGGACGTTTCTCCGAAGCAGGTGGTTTCAGTTGCCGCGGCATTGATTCCGTTCCTTGAGCACGATGATGCGAACCGTGCATTAATGGGATCGAACATGCAGCGTCAGGCTGTACCTACGCTAAAAGCTGATAAGCCATTAGTGGGTACAGGTATTGAGCGCTATGTAGCTGCGGACTCCGGTGTTTGTGAAGTTGCGCGCCGCGGCGGTGTCGTCGATAGTATCGACTCTGGTCGTATCGTTGTACGTGTTAACGACACCGAAGTAGAAGCAGGCCAGCCGCCGGTTGATATTTATAACCTGACTAAATACACCCGTTCTAACCAGAACACTTGTATTAACCAGCGTCCTATCGTTACCGAAGGCGATATTATTCAGCGTGGCGACATCTTGGCTGATGGTCCATCTATCGATTTAGGTGAGTTGGCACTGGGTCAGAATATGCGTATCGCATTTATGCCCTGGAATGGTTACAACTTTGAGGATTCGATCCTTGTTTCTGAACGTGTCGTTAAAGAAGATCGTTTTACTACGATCCACATTCAGGAATTAACCTGTATTGCCCGTGATACCAAGCTGGGTTCAGAGGAAGTAACTTCTGATATTCCCAACGTTGGCGAAGGCGCATTAGGTAAACTGGATGAGTCCGGTATTGTTTATATCGGTGCCGAAGTTGGCGCTGGTGATATTCTGGTCGGTAAGGTAACGCCTAAAGGTGAAACCCAGCTAACGCCAGAAGAAAAACTACTACGTGCTATTTTCGGTGAGAAAGCCTCTGACGTTAAAGATACCTCTTTGCGTGTACCTTCAAGTGTTAAAGGTACCGTTATTGATGTGCAGGTTTTCACCCGCGACGGTCTTGAGAAAGATACTCGCGCTAAAGAAATCGAAAAATCACAGCTTGATGAATACCGCAAAGACCTTAACGAAGAGCTTCGTATCTTTGAAGGTGCAACCTTCGCGTTATTGCGCAAATCATTAAGTGGCCAGAAAATCGTTGGCGGTGCAGACCTTAAGAAAGGTACTGTAATGGACGACGACGCTTTGGATGCCTTAGAGAAAGACCAGTGGTTCAAACTGCGTTTCTCTGATGATGCCCTTAATGCCCAGCTAGAATCTGCTGAAACCCAGTTGGCTGAACAGCGTGTTGCGTTGGAAGAGCGTTTTGAAGATAAGAAGCGCAAACTAACCAGCGGTGATGATTTGGCACCGGGTGTACTGAAGATTGTTAAGGTTTATCTGGCGATCAAACGTCGTATTCAGCCTGGCGATAAAATGGCGGGACGTCACGGTAACAAGGGTGTTATTTCGGTCATTATGCCAGTAGAAGATATGCCTTATAACGAGAAAGGTGAGCCGGTTGATATCGTGCTTAACCCGCTCGGTGTACCGTCGCGAATGAACGTTGGTCAGATTCTTGAAACTCACCTTGGCCTGGCGGCTAAAGGTTTGGGTGAAAAGATTGATGTGATGCTTGAAGAGCAGCGCAAGATTGCTGAGCTGCGTAAATTTCTCGACGAAATTTACAATGGTGATGGCGGCCGTAAAGAAGATCTGAAGTCATTTACCGATGAAGAAATCATCGAAATGGCCGGCAATCTTCGCGGTGGTGTGCCAATGGCAACGCAGGTATTTGACGGTGCTTCTGAAGCCGAAGTTAAAAACCTGTTGAGACTGGCAGACTTGCCTGACAGTGGTCAGATGCAGTTATACGATGGTCGTACAGGTGAAGCCTTCGACCGTGAAACAACTGTTGGCTATATGTATATGTTAAAACTGAACCACTTGGTAGACGACAAAATGCACGCTCGTTCTACAGGTTCGTACAGTCTTGTTACGCAACAGCCGCTGGGTGGTAAAGCTCAGTTTGGTGGTCAGCGTTTCGGTGAGATGGAAGTGTGGGCACTTGAAGCATACGGTGCTGCTTATACCTTGCAGGAAATGCTAACGGTTAAGTCGGATGACGTGGCCGGTCGTACTAAGATGTACAAAAATATCGTTGATGGTGACCAGCGCATGGAGCCTGGTATGCCAGAGTCTTTCAACGTATTGCTTAAAGAGATTCGGTCTCTTGGTATCAATATGGAGTTGGACACTGAGTAAGCGAGCAATCGCATATCAGATGTAACGTAACCATCAACAATCGATTATGTGGAGCTCTTAAAGAGCTCCTTCATAGCGGAGAAACGGCGTGAAAGATTTATTAAATTTACTCAAGCAAGGTCAAAACGAAGAGTTTGATTCTATCCGGATTGGTTTGGCCTCTCCTGAGATGATTCGCTCATGGTCTTACGGTGAAGTGAAAAAGCCTGAGACGATTAACTACCGTACCTTTAAGCCCGAGCGTGACGGTCTTTTCTGTGCCAAGATTTTTGGACCAGTAAAAGATTACGAATGTCTCTGTGGCAAATACAAACGCCTAAAGCATCGCGGTGTTATCTGTGAGAAGTGTGGCGTTGAAGTGGCACTGGCGAAAGTTCGTCGTGACCGTATGGGTCATATCGAATTGGCTAGCCCTGTTGCACATATCTGGTTTTTGAAATCATTACCAAGCCGTATCGGTTTGCTATTGGATATGACGCTGCGTGATATTGAGCGTATCTTATATTTTGAATCGTATGTTGTTATCGATCCAGGCATGACCACGCTTGAAAAAGGTCAGATGCTAACGGACGAGCAATACTACGAGTCAATGGAAGAGTTCGGTGACGAATTTGAAGCGATGATGGGTGCAGAAGCGGTTCAGCGCTTAATGCAAGATATCGATATCGACCAAGAAGTCGAGACATTGCATGAAGAAATTCCAGCAACGAATTCTGAAACTAAAATCAAAAAATTATCCAAGCGTTTGAAGTTGTTAGAAGCCCTACAGTCTTCTGGCAACAAAGCTGAGTGGATGATTCTTAACGCATTGCCAGTACTACCACCGGATCTTCGTCCGTTAGTACCTCTGGACGGCGGTCGTTTTGCGACGTCCGATTTGAACGATTTATACCGTCGCGTTATCAACCGTAACAACCGTCTTAAGCGTCTATTAGACCTTAATGCTCCTGATATCATCGTACGTAACGAAAAGCGTATGTTGCAGGAATCTGTTGATGCACTATTAGATAACGGTCGTCGCGGTCGTGCGATTACTGGTTCTAACAAGCGCCCGCTAAAATCTTTGGCTGATATGATCAAAGGTAAGCAGGGTCGTTTCCGTCAGAACCTTCTTGGTAAGCGTGTTGATTACTCTGGCCGTTCCGTAATTGTTGTTGGTCCTACTCTTAAGTTGCACCAGTGTGGTCTGCCTAAGAAAATGGCGCTGGAATTATTTAAGCCTTTCATTTTCGGTAAATTAGAAGCCCGTGGTTTAGCGACTACGATTAAAGCGGCTAAGAAAATGGTTGAGCGTGAGCCGCCAGAAGTTTGGGATATTCTTGCAGAAGTTATCCGTGAACATCCTGTTATGCTTAACCGTGCACCAACACTTCACCGTTTGGGTATCCAGGCCTTTGAACCGGTACTGATCGAAGGTAAAGCGATTCAGCTACACCCGCTGGTATGTGCGGCTTATAACGCTGACTTTGATGGTGACCAAATGGCGGTACACGTACCGTTGACTATCGAAGCGCAGCTTGAAGCTCGTGCCTTGATGATGTCTACCAACAACATTCTTTCTCCAGCGAACGGTGAGCCGATTATCGTTCCTTCGCAGGATGTTGTATTGGGTCTGTACTGGTTAACCCGAGCTCGTGTTAATGCTGAAGGCGAGGGCATGGTGTTCTCGGACCCTGAAGAAGTGCATCGCGCTTACAATACCCGCAAGGCTCATTTGCAGGCACGTATTAAGTGTCGTATCACCGAAGTCTTGTTCGATGAAGAAACGGGTGAGCGCAACGAAGAAACCAAAATTGTTGAGACTACTGTTGGTCGTGTGCTGTTATGGCAGATCATTCCAGAAGGTCTTCCCTTTGAGTTGGTTAACAACCCAATGGTTAAAAAGGCCATCTCTAAAGTTTTGAACGAGTGCTACCGTAAGGTCGGTTTGAAAGCGACCGTTATTGTTGCTGACCAACTAATGTATGCCGGTTTTGCTTACTCAACTCGTTCTGGTGCTTCAATCGGTATTAACGATTTTGCTATCCCTGAAGAAAAAGCCCAGATTATCGGCAGCGCCGAAGAAGAAGTTCGTGAAATCGAATCTCAGTACGCTTCCGGTCTGGTAACACAGGGTGAGAAATACAATAAGGTTATCGATATCTGGTCACGTGCCAACGATATGGTTTCCAAGTCGATGATGGACGGTATCTCGAAAGAGACTGTGACCAACCGCGACGGTGAAGATGAGCAGCAGGATTCATTTAACTCTGTTTATATCTACGCCGACTCCGGTGCTCGTGGTAGCCCAGCCCAGATTCGTCAGTTGGCCGGTATGCGTGGTCTGATGGCCAAGCCAGATGGCTCGATTATCGAAACGCCGATTACGGCAAACTTCCGTGAAGGTCTAAGTATTCTTCAGTACTTTATTTCGACTCACGGTGCTCGTAAAGGTTTGGCGGATACCGCACTGAAAACAGCTAACTCGGGTTACCTGACTCGTCGTCTGGTTGATGTTGCTCAGGATCTGGTTGTTACTGAGCAGGATTGTGACACCCACGAAGGTCTATTAATGGCGCCGGTTATTGAGGGTGGCGATATTATCGAAACTCTGGGTGATCGTGTGCTTGGTCGTGTCGTTGCAGAGGATGTCCTAAAGCCAGGTACGGATGACGTTATCTTTGCCCGCGGCACATTGCTCGACGAGAAAGGTGTTATCGAATTAGAAAGCCACAGTATCGATGAAGTGAAAGTTCGTTCACCGATTACCTGTGAAACTCGCCACGGTCTATGTTCTACCTGTTACGGTCGTGACCTGGCTCGTGGTCATCAGATCAATGTTGGTGAGGCGGTTGGTGTTATCGCTGCTCAATCCATTGGTGAGCCCGGTACTCAGTTAACCATGCGTACCTTCCACATTGGTGGTGCGGCATCGCGGGCAACTGCGGTTGATAGTATCCAGGTTAAGCAGGAAGGTACGATCCGTTTACACAATGTTAAGTTGGCTGAAAAGTCAGACGGTACTTTTGTTGCGGTAAGTCGTTCCGGTGAATTAGCGGTTGCTGACCACAGTGGTCGTGAGCGTGAGCGTTATAAGCTGCCATACGGTGCCGTGATTAAAGTGGCCGATGGTACTGATGTTGCCGCTGGCGATGTCGTTACCACTTGGGATCCACACACCCACCCCATCATTACTGAAGTGGCTGGTAAAGTTAAGTTCAGTGGTATGGAAGAAGGCATTACCGTTAACCACCAGACTGATGAATTAACCGGTCTAAGCTCTATCTCGGTTATCGATCCTGCTGAGCGCCAAACGGCTGGTAAAGATATCCGTCCTGCGGTAACTCTGGTTGATGCAAAAGGTAAAGAACTGTGTCTGGCCGGTACTTCAGTACCTGCACACTACTTCCTGCCTGCAAACGCCATGGTTGGTTTAACCGATGGTGAAGATATCGGTGTTGGTGATGTTATCGCCCGTATCCCACAGGAGAGTTCAAAAACTCGTGATATTACCGGTGGTCTGCCACGTGTTGCTGACCTGTTCGAAGCCCGTAAGCCGAAAGAGCCTGCCATTCTTGCAGAAATCTCCGGTACGGTTTCATTCGGTAAAGAAACCAAAGGTAAGCGTCGTCTGGTAATTACACCAACGGATGGCTCTACTTATAAAGGTTCTGATCACTACGAATCACTGATCCACAAATGGCGTACATTAAGCGTGTTTGAGGGTGAGAACGTAGAGAAGGGTGAAGTTGTTTCTGAGGGCCCACCAAGCCCGCACGATATCCTGCGTTTGAAGGGTGTTGCGGAGCTGGCCAAGTACATCAGCAACGAAATCCAGGACGTATATCGTCTACAGGGTGTTGGTATCAACGATAAGCACATCGAGGTTATTTGCCGTCAGATGCTGCGTAAAGTTGAAATCACCGCTTCTGGTGATTCAGCCTTGATCAAGGGTGAGCAGGTGCAATTTACCCGCGTCCTTGAAGAAAATGAGCGTCTGGAAGCGGAAGGTAAAGTACCGGCCACTTACGAGCGTCTATTACTGGGTATTACCAAGGCCTCTCTGGCAACTGAGTCGTTTATCTCGGCTGCATCGTTCCAGGAGACCACCCGTGTACTAACCGAGGCTGCCGTTACCGGTAAGCGCGATTATCTACGTGGCTTGAAAGAAAACGTTGTTGTGGGTCGCTTGATCCCTGCGGGTACTGGCCTGGCATACCATGCCGAGCGTAAGCGCCGTAAGGATGAAGAGCTGACAGCTAGTGAAGAAATGGTAGTAAGTGCAGCTGATATCGAGGCGGCATTGACTGAAGCATTGAAGGATGAGGGCTAAATAGCCCTCAAACTGGCTTCCAAACAGCTGGATATTACCCATATCCAGCTATTGACTAGGGTGGGGCGCATCTATAGTATTCGCGCTCTGCTTTTTAACAGAGATGATTTGGCGCTGCCAAACCCTCTCTTGCCGCTGCAGGCGCCATGGCATATCAGCAATAGCGCTCTAAGTGGTTGAAAGTAGTAGTTTTATTTATTTAATTTGGAGTTTGTTTAATGGCAACGATCAACCAGTTGGTTCGTAAGCCGAGAAAACGTAAGGTTCAAAAAAGCGACGTTCCTGCTTTGCAGGCTTGTCCGCAGCGCCGTGGTGTATGTACTCGTGTGTATACCACTACGCCTAAGAAACCAAACTCTGCATTGCGTAAAGTATGTCGTGTACGTTTGACCAACGGTTATGAAGTAACTTCATATATCGGTGGTGAAGGTCACAACCTGCAAGAGCACAGTGTAGTTTTGATTCGCGGTGGTCGTGTTAAGGATCTGCCTGGTGTGCGTTATCACACCGTTCGTGGCAGTTTGGATACCTCTGGAGTGGCTGACCGTAGGCAAGGCCGTTCTAAATATGGTGCCAAGCGTCCTAAGTGATCCTGAATGGGAGAAGGTGTAGTCCTTCTCCACTACGTAGTATCGGTTAAGAAAGAAAGTAGTAACGGTTAAGTGCATGCACTGAATCGTAAAAATCAACCTTAGTAAGGCCAAACCCCTGCTAACCCACTCGCCCATCCTCGGGCAACTGGCAAAACAGTGTTTGGATAACCTGAAGAAAAGGGCTAATACAATGCCAAGAAGAAGAGTCGTCGCTAAACGCGAGATTTTGCCTGATCCAAAATTCGGCAATCTTACGTTAGCTAAGTTTATGAACCACGTAATGATCAGTGGTAAAAAATCAGTGGCTGAAAGCATCGTTTATGGTGCCCTGGATATCGTCCAGGAGAAACTGAATAAAGATCCTATTGAAGCTTTTGACGAAGCGCTGGAAAACATTGCACCGATGGTCGAGGTTAAATCTCGCCGCGTTGGTGGTGCAACTTACCAGGTACCTGTTGAAGTACGTCCATCTCGTCGCGCGGCACTAGCCATGCGTTGGTTGGTAGAGTACTCACGTGGCCGTGGTGAGAAGTCTATGCGTCAGCGTCTAGCCGGTGAAATTGTTGACGCATCACAGGGCAAAGGCTCTGCGGTTAAAAAGCGTGAAGACGTGCATCGCATGGCTGAAGCGAACAAAGCGTTCTCTCACTACCGTTTCTAATACAAAAAACCTGGTGCAGTATTTTGTATCAGGTTTTTGTTGGAAAGGTTCGAGTGCGTTTTTAATTTTATTTTTTCTCTATCGGAGTTCACACAGTGGCACGTAAAACGCCTATAGCCCGTTACCGCAATATCGGTATCTGTGCTCACGTAGACGCGGGTAAAACCACGACTACGGAACGCGTATTGTTCTACACCGGTCTTTCTCACAAGATCGGTGAAGTGCATGACGGCGCTGCGACTATGGACTGGATGGAGCAGGAACAAGAGCGGGGTATTACCATTACCTCCGCAGCTACCACTTGTTTCTGGGCTGGTATGCAGCAGCAGTTTGATCAACACCGTATCAATATTATCGATACACCGGGGCACGTTGACTTCACAATCGAAGTTGAGCGTTCACTGCGAGTATTAGATGGTGCGGTCGTTGTGCTTTGTGGTTCGTCAGGTGTACAACCACAAACCGAAACTGTGTGGCGTCAGGCTAACAAATATGAAGTGCCGCGCATGGTATTCGTCAATAAGATGGACCGTGCCGGCGCCGACTTCCATATGGTGGTTGATCAATTAGGTGAGCGCCTTGGTGCTAACGCCGTTCCACTTCAGATGACGATTGGTGCTGAAGATGAGTTTAAAGGCGTTGTTGACCTGGTTAAAATGAAAGCCATTTTATGGAATGAAGACGATCAGGGTATGACCTTTGATTACGCCGATATTCCAGCGGATCTTCAAGATCGCTGTGAAGAAATGCGTGAATATATGATCGAGTCAGCGGCGGAAGCCAACGATGAGTTGATGGAAAAATACCTTGAAGAAGGTGATTTATCGGAAGAAGAGATTATTGCCGGTATCCGCCAACGTACATTGGCTAATGAAATCGTTCCTGTATTGGGCGGTTCGGCCTTTAAGAACAAAGGCGTACAAGCCATGCTTGATGCCGTCATCCAGTATATGCCGTCGCCGGAAGAAGTGAAGGCGATTGAAGGTACACTGGATGATAAAGAAGAAACTGTAGCCACCCGTGAAGCGGATGATGAAGCCCCCTTTGCCGCGTTGGCTTTTAAAATTGCTACCGACCCTTTTGTGGGGACGCTAACGTTTTTCCGTGTTTACTCCGGGCGTTTAGAAAGTGGCACCGCCGTTTACAATTCGGTGAAACAGAAAAAAGAACGTGTTGGTCGTATGGTGCAAATGCACTCAAACGATAGACAAGAAATTAAAGAAGTATTAGCAGGTGATATTGCAGCGGCCATCGGCCTTAAAGATGTGACCACTGGTGATACTTTATGCTCCCCTGATGAAGTGATTGTGCTTGAGCGGATGGAATTCCCCGAGCCAGTTATCTCTGTAGCGGTTGAGCCAAAATCAAAACCCGATCAGGAAAAAATGGGTATTGCGCTCGGTAAGTTGGCGCAAGAAGATCCATCCTTCCGGGTTAAGACCGACGAAGAAACCGGGCAAACGATTATTTCAGGTATGGGTGAATTACACCTCGATATTCTGGTTGATCGTATGCGTCGTGAGTTTAGCGTTGAAGCGAATATTGGTAAGCCACAGGTTGCTTACCGTGAAGCGATTACCAACTCTTGCGACATTGAAGGCAAGTTTGTTCGCCAGTCTGGTGGTCGTGGTCAGTATGGTCATGTTTGGGTGAAGTTTGAGCCCGGCGAAGATGCCAATGCTGAAGGTTTAGAATTTGTAAATGAAATCGTTGGCGGTACTGTTCCTCGTGAATATATTCCTGCGGTTGAAAAAGGTATCTCAGAGCAGATGCAAAATGGTGTATTGGCGGGCTTCCCGTTATTAGGCCTGAAAGCAACGCTCTATGATGGATCTTTTCATGATGTGGATTCCAATGAGATGGCATTTAAAGTTGCAGCTTCAATGGCAACCAAAAAGCTGGCTCAAGAAGGTGGCGCTGAGCTGCTGGAACCGATGATGAAAGTAGAAGTGGTAACTCCTGAAGAAAACATGGGTGACGTGGTTGGTGATTTGAATCGTCGTCGCGGAATGATTTTAGGTATGGGCGACAGTGCTATGGGCAAGGTCGTTGATGCCGAGGTGCCACTAGGTGAAATGTTTGGTTACGCTACTGATTTGCGTTCAGCAACTCAGGGCCGCGCTACATTCACTATGGAGTTTGAGAAATATTCTCCGGCACCAAGCAATGTTGCGGAAGCAATCATTGCGAAAAATATGGGTTAAGTTTGGCGGTTTTGCTCAGTAAAGCTGTTAGGCGAAACATGGTTAACTTTAATTTTTTAAACAATTGACGAGGTAATTAGCTGTGGCTAAGGAAAAATTTGAACGCACCAAACCACACGTCAACGTTGGTACTATCGGACACGTTGACCATGGTAAAACTACTCTAACAGCGGCTTTGACTCGCGTAGCTTCCGAAGTATTCGGCGGTGAAGCGGTAGATTTCGCTAACATCGATAACGCTCCTGAAGAGCGCGAGCGTGGTATCACTATCGCAACGTCTCACGTTGAGTACGATACGCCAGATCGCCACTACGCCCACGTAGATTGCCCGGGACACGCGGATTACGTTAAAAACATGATCACAGGTGCTGCTCAGATGGACGGCGCTATCCTGGTATGTGGCGCGACTGACGGCCCAATGCCTCAGACTCGTGAGCACATCCTGCTGTCACGTCAGGTCGGTGTACCTTACGTTGTCGTATTCCTGAACAAAGCTGACCTGCTAGCTGAAGATTGCGGCGGTGCCGGTTCTGAAGAATACCTGGAAATGCTTGAGTTGGTAGAAATGGAGCTGCGTGAGCTTCTGGATACTTACGAATTCCCAGGCGATGACACGCCAATCATCCCAGGTTCTGCGTTAATGGCTCTAGAAGGCAAAGACGACAATGAACTGGGTACAACTGCGGTTAAGACACTGCTTGAGACTCTGGATTCTTATATCCCTGAGCCAGAGCGTGCGATCGATGGCGACTTCATTATGCCTATCGAAGACGTATTCTCAATCTCTGGTCGTGGTACGGTTGTTACCGGTCGTGTTGAGCGCGGCATCATCAACACTGGCGACGAAGTAGAAATCGTTGGTATCCGTGAAACACAGAGCACTACCTGTACGGGTGTTGAGATGTTCCGTAAGCTGCTTGACGAAGGTCGTGCGGGTGAGAACATCGGTGCACTACTGCGTGGTACCAAGCGTGAAGAAGTAGAGCGCGGTCAGGTTCTTTGTAAGCCGGGTTCAATCAAGCCACACACCAAGTTCGAAGCAGAAGTGTATGTGTTGGGTAAAGATGAAGGTGGTCGTCACACGCCATTCTTTAAAGGCTACCGTCCACAGTTCTACTTCCGTACGACTGATATCACCGGTGCTTGTGAATTGCCAGAAGGTACAGAAATGGTCATGCCAGGTGACAACGTACAGATGGTAGTTACCCTGATCAACCCAATCGCGATGGACGAAGGTTTACGCTTCGCTATCCGTGAAGGTGGTCGTACTGTTGGTGCGGGTGTTGTTGCCAAGATTATCGAATAAGTTCGAGTCTTGATGCTATACCAAAAGAGGCTGCCTTCGGGTGGCCTTTTTTATTGCCTTTTTGGCCATCTCCCCCTGTTACCCCCCCTTCTTTCTGTTAGCCCTCTATTTATCAATCAATATTCCCTATTAGGCAATTTTCCACCACCTGCTCTCGGGCGGTGTGAATTCTTGGCTAAACCCGATAGAATAGGGTTGTTATAGAGCTGGCTATATTGGATATGGCGGCCGATCTATAAGGTAGCCGTGATCAAGTTAATGATCAGTTAAATCAGTTGAATAGTGCTGGCTATTACCCAATTAATAATAAATGACGGAACCATTCAATGTCTGACGAATTCGACGCAAAAACCCAGATACGCGATGGCGAAGAGCCCGGCACAGCCAAGGATGCAGAAGCAGCCTTAGCTTCAGCGCCAACCAATATACGCTCCCATATTGAAGATGATGATTCAGATAAAACCGTTGTTATTGGCGGTGGTGTCAGCAGTAGCAGTGATGCTACGGTTGTATTGGGTGCTGGTGACGTACCTCAGAGTGGTGCGCCGACGCTGACATTGGGTAATACCAAGGTTATTAATGATCGCTTTGAGCTGCTTGATGTATTGGGTTCAGGCGGTATGGGTGTGGTATTCAAGGCCCTTGATCGACGTAAAGTTGAGGCCAAAGACCGTGACCCCTATGTGGCTATCAAGCTGCTAAATGATGATTTTAAAGTCCACCCTCATTCTGTTATCTCCTTACAGCGAGAAGCCCGGCGCTCTCAAAAACTGGCGCACCCCAATATTGTAAATGTCCATGATTTTGATCGCGATGGTGATCAGGTGTTTATGACCATGGAGTGTTTGCAGGGTAAGCCGCTGGATGAGTTGATTAAAGCCAATGGCAACAAGCCTCTGGAGATGGAAGCTGCTCATCGTATTGTGAAAGATATGACGGCTGCGATGATCCACGCACATAAAAACAATATAGCTCATTCGGATTTTAAGCCGGGCAATATTTTTGTGACCGATGCGGGGCAGGGCAAGGTTCTTGATTTTGGTATTGCCAGGGCGGTAACTTCGGGGCTGGGTGATGAGAAAAGTGGCAATGAAAATACCCTGTTTGACCCCGGCAGTCTGGGAGCCCTGACGCCCGCTTATGCCAGTAGGGAAATGCTAACCGGGCAGTTGCCCGAAATTGGTGATGATGTCTATGCCATGGGCTGTGTTGCCTACGAGCTATTTACCGGGCATCACCCGTTTAAAAAGAAAAATGCGGTCGACGCCAAAAAAGCAGGTATGCGGCCCGCAAGAATTAAGTCTCTCTCTGCAAGACAGTGGAAGGCGTTGCGCAAGGCGCTGGCCTTTAAGCGTGAAGACCGCTATGCCTCAGCAACCGATTTTTGGGAAGATTTTGATCGTCATGTCAGTCCTATCTGGTGGGTTGCAGCTCTGGTGGTAGTGATTGCTGGTGGCGCTGCCGTATGGTCAGTGGAGCAGCGCTCTCAGTTTGAGGCTGTTGATGAAGATGCTATTCGCCTGCAAGCCGATCAGGACAATGCCTATAGTAATTTGCAGGCATGGATTGCGCGGGAGCCTGTGAGTAGTGTTGAAGCGGATATACGTGCCGCTTATGAAACGTATCAGGGCATGGTAGGTGAGGCTGATGAAAAACTATTGGCCAGCAGAAAGACTATTGTTGACCTCTATATCAAGGAGGCAGGCAATTTAAGGCTGGAGAAAAAACTGGAGCTGGCTCAATCAACGCTTGCAGCTGCATTGACATGGGACGCGGATGCTGGGCAGAGAGAGGATTATTTATCGCTGAATGCCGGTATTGTGCAAGATATAGAGGCCGAGCGTCAGCGATTAATGGCTGAACAGAAAGAGCGAGAGCGGCAGGCAGAGTTGGCCCAGGCCCAGGCTGACAAGGCCGAGCGTGCCCGTCGCTTGCAGGAGCAACGGGCGGTTGCTGAGGCCGAAGCCAAGGCCCGCGAAGAAAGTTATCAACGCAGCTTGGCGGCGGTAGAGAGCGTTTTAAGTTGTCAGGCGTTTCCGGATTTTGATGCGTTAACTACCCAGCTGGATAATATGCGCACTCTGGACGAAGCTCGCTACCAGCAAAAAATGCCGGCTTTTAGTGAGCGTATGGCTATCTGTATCAAGCGTATAGGCAGTAGTAACCCGGTTGCAGGTAAAGCGGCACAAACATCGGCGCTGGCGGTATTTCCCAATAGCCCATTGCTAAAAGATATTGTGATTGACCCCTGTGCCAGTTCAAAGTTAGGGCCGGGTAGTGGCCGCCGCGATGGCAAGTTCTGCTACGACTCGCTGTCAGGCTCTGTAAACGGTCCCAAAATGGTTGTCGTTCCGGGTGTAGATGGTGGCGCCTCTTATGCGGTAGGTAAATATGAAGTAACGGCAAAAGATTTTGGTGCGTATTGTAAGGCTGGCAATGACTGTGCTGGTATCACCGATACCCAAAGTGATTTGCCGGTTAGGCAGCTATCTGTGGCGCAGGCCAATGCCTATGCGCAATGGTTAAGTAGTGAGTCGGGTTTTAGTTATCGTTTGCCCACTTATACTGAGTGGCTTAATGCGGCTGTCGCTACAGGCAGGAAAAAAAATCTGGACCCCAACTGCACGGTTAAACGAGTAAACGGCACTCGCGGTGGAGATGAGCTGCGGGTAGCGGGTGGAG